>NZ_JBITSN010000003.1:0-328201 GCF_044540975.1 Streptomyces sp. NPDC085927 | reverse complement strand
GTGCCCGCACAAGGCCGGCGGTCTTGTGCGGGCACGCCCGGCCGGAACGCGTTCAGTACACATGGCATCGGCTCCCGCGCCGTGTCCCTGGACCTGTGTCCCTGGACCCGTGCCCGTGCCCGTGCCCGTGCCCGTCCTCAGCGTTCGGTCACGAGCCGTTCGAGGGCGGTGTTCAGTTCCAGCACGTTGACCCGGGGTTCGCCGAGGAAGCCGAGTGTGCGGCTCTCGGTGTGCTCGTCGACGAGGTTTTGGACGTGCTCGACCGGCAGGCCGTTCCTCTCGGCGATCCGGTGGACCTGGAGGTCCGCGTACGCCGGGGAGATGTCCGGGTCCAGGCCGGAGCCGGAGGAGGTGACCGCGTCGGCGGGTACGTCGGAGGGCTTGACGGTGTGTCCGCCGACGGAGTTGTCCCTGATGACGGCGGCCTTCGCGTCCCTCACCCACTGGACGAGCTCCGCGCTGTCCGCGGAGCGGTTGGTGGCTCCGGAGAGGATGAGGTCGTACTGGGTGTTGACGCTGTTGGTGCCGAGGCCGTTCTGCGGGCGGCCCTGGAACCACTTCAGATCCGGCTCAGGAGTCTGCTGCCCCTCCTTCAGCGGCAGGTTGTACGACTGGCCGATGAGAGCCGAGCCGACGACCCGGCCGTTCGCCTCGGTCTCCGAGCCGTTCGCCCTGCCGGGGAACAGCCCTTGGGCAATGCCGGTGATCAGCAGCGGGTAGAGGACGCCGGTGACCAGGGTCAGGACGAGAAGGGCGCGCAGCCCCGCCCCGAGCAGCCGGGCGGTGTGGGTCACGGAGGTGTTCATGTCCTTCAGCCGATCCCTGGGATGAGCGAGACGATCAGGTCGATGATCTTGATGCCGATGAACGGGGCGATCAGCCCGCCCAGGCCGTAGACGGCGAGGTTGCGGCGGAGCAGCCGGTCGGCGCTCACCGGCCGGTAGCGCACGCCCCTCAGTGCGAGCGGGACCAGCACGAGGATGATCAGCGCGTTGAAGATCACCGCGGACAGGATCGCGGAGTCCGGTGAGGACAGGCCCATGATGTTGAGCCTGTCCAGGCCCGGGTGGACCGCCGCGAACAGCGCCGGAATGATCGCGAAGTACTTCGCGACGTCGTTGGCGATGGAGAACGTCGTCAGCGCACCGCGCGTGATCAGCAACTGCTTGCCGATCTCCACGATCTCGATGAGCTTGGTCGGGTCGGAGTCGAGGTCGACCATGTTGCCGGCCTCCTTGGCGGCCGACGTACCGGTGTTCATCGCCACGCCGACGTCCGCCTGGGCCAGGGCGGGCGCGTCGTTCGTGCCGTCGCCGGTCATCGCGACCAGCTTGCCGCCGTCCTGTTCCCGTTTGATCAGCGTCATCTTGTCCTCGGGGGTGGCCTCCGCGAGGAAGTCGTCGACGCCGGCCTCCTCGGCGATCGCCCTGGCGGTCAGCGGGTTGTCGCCCGTGATCATGACGGTCCTGATGCCCATCCGGCGCAGCGCCTCGAACCGCTCCCGCATGCCCTCCTTGACGACGTCCTTGAGGTGGACGACGCCCAGGATCCGGGCGCCCCGGTCGTCCTCGACCGCCACCAGCAGCGGTGTGCCGCCCGCCTCGGCGATGCGGTCGGCGGTCGCTTCCGCGTCCCCGGCCACCGTGCCGCCCCGCGCCCCGACCCAGGCGACGACCGAACCGGCCGCGCCCTTGCGGACCTTGCGGTCCTCGACGTCGACGCCCGACATCCGGGTCTGCGCGGTGAACGGCACCCATGCGGCGCCGACGAGTTCGCCCTGCCGGCGCTCGCGCAGCCCGTACTTCTCCTTGGCCAGGACGACGACGGAGCGGCCCTCGGGTGTCTCGTCGGCCAGCGAGGAGAGCTGGGCGGCGTCGGCGACCTCGGCCTCGGTCGCCCCGCCCACCGGCACGAACTCGGCCGCCTGCCGGTTGCCGAACGTGATGGTGCCGGTCTTGTCCAGCAGCAGCGTGGAGACGTCGCCGGCGGCCTCGACCGCACGGCCCGACAGGGCCAGTACGTTGCGCTGCACCAGACGGTCCATGCCCGCGATGCCGATCGCGGACAGCAGGGCGCCGATCGTGGTCGGGATCAGGCAGACCAGCAGCGCCACCAGCACCACCATCGTGAGGTGGGCGCCCGCGTAGTCCGCGAGCGGCGGGAGGGTGGCGCAGGCGAGCAGGAAGACGAGGGTCAGCGAGGCCAGCAGGATGTTCAGCGCGATCTCGTTGGGCGTCTTCTGCCGTGCCGCGCCCTCGACCAGACCGATCATCCGGTCGATGAAGGTCTCACCCGGCTTCGTCGTGATCCTGACGACGATACGGTCGGAGAGGACCGTCGTTCCGCCGGTGACCGCGCTGCGGTCGCCGCCGGACTCCCGGATGACGGGCGCCGACTCGCCGGTGATCGCCGACTCGTCGACGGACGCGACGCCCTCGACGACGTCACCGTCGCCGGGGACGACGTCGCCCGCCTCGCAGACCACCAGGTCACCGATCCGCAGCGCGGTACCGGGCACCGACTCCTCGCGCTCACCGACCCGGCGGCGGGCGACGGTGTCGGTCCTGGCCCTGCGCAGCGTGTCGGCCTGCGCCTTGCCGCGGCCCTCGGCGACCGCCTCGGCCAGGTTGGCGAAGAGCACGGTCAGCCAGAGCCAGGCGCTGATGGTCCAGCCGAACCAGTCGCCCGGGTCCAGGAAGGAGAACACCGTCGTCAGGACGGATCCGATCAGGACCACGAACATGACGGGCGACTTCACCATCACGCGTGGATCGAGCTTGCGGAAGGCGTCGGGCAGCGACCTGACCAGTTGCCCCGGATCGAACAGGCCCGCGCCGACCCGGCCACCCGCCGCGGACGCGGTGGGCGCGGCCCCGGTGGACATGTCGCTGTGCGGCGCCCGGCCAGGAGCGGCTGTGGACATCGGGTCCTCGTGGTTCTGTGTGTCGGTGGTCATGACGCCAGCCCTTCGGCGAGCGGGCCCAGCGCGAGCGCCGGGAAGTAGGTGAGGCCGGCGACGATCAGGACGACGCCCACCAGCAAGCCGGCGAACAGCGGCTTCTCGGTGCGCAGGGTGCCCGCGGTGACCGGGACGGGCGCCTGCCGCGCCAGCGAGCCCGCGAGCGCCAGGACGAACACCATCGGCAGGAAACGGCCGAGCAGCATCGCCAGGCCCAGGGTGGTGTTGAACCACTGGGTGTCGGCGTTGAGACCGGCGAAGGCCGAGCCGTTGTTGTTCGCGGCGGAGGTGTAGGCGTACAGGATCTCGGAGAAGCCGTGCGCGCCGCTGTTCGTCATCGAGTCGCCCGGCGTGGGCAGGGCCATCGCCGCGGCCGTGAGGACCAGCACCAGTGCCGGGGTGATCAGGATGTAGCAGGCGGCGAACTTGATCTCGCGGCCGCCGATCTTCCTGCCGAGGTACTCGGGAGTCCGGCCGACCATCAGGCCGGCGATGAACACCGCGATGACCGCCATGATCAGCATGCCGTACAGGCCGGACCCCACACCGCCGGGCGCGATCTCGCCCAGCATCATGCCGAGCATCGTGATGCCGCCGCCGAGACCGGTGAACGAGGAGTGGAACGAGTCCACCGCGCCCGTGGAGGTCAGGGTGGTGGACACCGCGAAGATCGACGAGCCGCCGATCCCGAAGCGGAGCTCCTTGCCCTCCATCGCCCCGCCCGCGATCTCGAGGGCCGGGCCCCGGTGGGTGAACTCCGTCCACATCATCAGGGCGATGAAACCGACCCAGATCGTGGCCATGGTCCCGAGGATCGCGTAGCCCTGCCGGACCGAGCCGGCCATGAGGCCGAAGGCGCGCGGGAGCGAGAACGGGATCAGCAGGATCAGGAAGATCTCGAACAGGTTGGTGAACGGGGTCGGGTTCTCGAAGGGGTGGGCCGAGTTGGCGTTGAAGTAGCCGCCCCCGTTGGTGCCCAGTTGCTTGATGGCCTCCTGCGAGGCGACCGCGCCGCCGTTCCACTGCTGCGAGCCGCCCATGAACTGGCCGACCGAATGGATGCCGGAGAAGTTCTGGATCACTCCGCCGGCCACGAGGACGACCGCGGCGACCGCGGCGAGCGGCACCAGGACGCGGACGACACCGCGGACCAGGTCGGCCCAGAAGTTGCCCAGTTCACCAGTGCGTGACGTGGCGAAGCCGCGCACCAGCGCCGCGGCGACCGCCATGCCGACCGCCGCCGACACGAAGTTCTGCACCGTCAGCCCGGCGGTCTGCACGACGTGGCCCATGGCCTGCTCGCCGTAGTACGACTGCCAGTTGGTGTTGGTCACGAAGGACACGGCGGTGTTGAACGCCTGGTCCGGGTCGATGGACGCGAAGCCCAGCGAGCCCGGCAGCACGCCCTGGAGCCGCTGGAGCAGGTAGAGGAAGAGGACGCCGGCCGCCGAGAAGGCCAACACGCCGCGCAGGTACGCGGGCCAGCGCATCGTGGTGTCCGGATCGGCACCGATGCCCTGGTAGATCCACCGTTCCACGCGCCAGTGCGTGCCGGAGGAGTAGACCCTGGCCAGGTGGTTGCCGAGGGGGATGTGGGCGAGCGCCAGCGCGGCGATGAGCGCGAGCAGCTGGAGCAGGCCGGCGAGGACGGGGCTCATGGACGGCTCAGAACCTCTCCGGGTGGATCAGGGCGAGGACGAGGTAACCCACCAGGGCGACGGCCACGACCAGGCCGACGACGTTCTCGGCGGTCACAGCTTCGTCACCCCCTTGGCGATGAGGGCCACGAGCGCGAACACCGCGATCGTGGTGACGACGAAGGCCACGTCGGCCATCGCAAGCTCCTATGAGGTGCGGAGAAGAATCTGACAGGTACGAGGAAAACTCCGCCGTGACCGAATTCGACTGCCGTTGATGGCTTTCTTACGGTGACCCGAGCACCTTTGATGACTCCCTTACGGCAGCCCGAACGACCTTGATGACTTCCTTACGGCAGCCCTCGAGCGCCGCCCATGAGGCCTCGGGAGGGGAAGGCGTGCGAGCGAGCTGTGCCCGGCGGCGGCGGGCGGAGTGGGGTGTTCTGCGGGGCGGGGAGTTCTGCGGGGCGGCCGGAAGAAGGCGCGTCGGGCGCCCCTTTCGGTGGCAACCAAGCGGATTCCGAAGCGAGTTCGCCTAGGTTGGCTCCACTGGTCACGCTCATCACAGGAGGCTCAGCCGTGTCGGAGGACACTACTCAGGACAGCGCCGGTTTCAGGACACGTGCCCGCATCGATACGACGAAGCCGCACTCGGCGCGGTTCTGGAACTACTTCGTCGGTGGCAAGGACAACTACAAGGTCGACCGGGAGGTCGGGGAGCAGATCAAGGACATCTTCCCCGGACTGGTCGACGTGGCGCACACCAGCCGGCAGTTCCTGGGGCGGGCTGTCACGCACCTGGCCGGGAAGCAGGGGATACGGCAGTTCCTGGACGTCGGTACGGGGCTGCCGACCGCCGACAACACGCATCAGGTGGCGCAGCGCGTCGCTCCGGACGCGCGGATCGTGTACGTCGACAACGACCCGATCGTGCTGACCCACGCCAACGCGCTGTTGACCAGCACTCCCGAGGGCCGGACCGACTACCTGGACGCCGACCTCTACGACCCCGAGTCCGTCCTGCGGGCCGCCGCCGGGACGCTGGACCTGTCCCAGCCGGTCGCCCTGATGATCCTCAACACGCTCGGCCATGTCGCCGACTACGAGCAGGCACGCGACCTGGTGAACCGCCTCATGGCCGGGCTTCCCTCGGGCAGCCACCTCGTGATCAGCGACAGTACGGCGACGAGCGAGGGCATGATCGCGGCGTCGAACGCGTACAACTCGAGCGGCGCCGTGCCGTACTACGTACGCGAGGTCGAGGAGATCGCCGGGTTCTTCGAGGGCCTGGAGCTGGTGGAGCCCGGAGTCGTACGGGTCCCGGAGTGGCGGCCCGAGGCCGGGGCACCGGGCGAGGACGACGAGAAGGCCGTGGACGCCTACTGCGGAGTGGCGCGCAAGGCGTAGACGGTCGGGTGAGCGGGTGAGCGGGCGGGAAGCCGGTACGGTTCGGCTCCCCGCCCGTTCGTCATCCCCTCGGGGTGACGAACGGGCCGACAGTGCGCGGTGCGCGGCGTGTCGGCGTGTCGGCGTGTCGGCGGACCCACAGGTGAGGGGGCGGGGCCGCGACGCGGGGGTGACCGTGTCGCACGGGAGCGTCACGTTGCGTGCGCCACTCCTTGTCAGGTCGGGTCGCGCCCCGGGGCTAGCATCTGGTCATGACGACTCAAGAGACCAAAGAGACCAGCGGTTCTTCCCCCCTCGATGTCGAGATCGGTGCTCTGAGCGGCGGTTCCGCCGGGCTCGCGCAGTATGCGGGCCAGGTCGTGCTCGTCGTGAACGTGGCCTCCAAGTGTGGGCTGACCCCGCAGTACGCCGGGCTGGAGCGCCTGCACGAGCAGTACGCGGCGAAGGGCTTCACGCTGCTCGGCGTGCCCTGCAACCAGTTCATGGGGCAGGAGCCGGGCACCTCGGAGGAGATCGCCGAGTTCTGCTCCGCGACGTACGGCGTGACCTTCCCGATGACCGAGAAGGTCGAGGTCAACGGGGAGGGCCGGCACGCACTGTACGAGCGGCTGGTCGGCTTCGCCGATGCCGAGGGGCACAGCGGGGACGTCCGCTGGAACTTCGAGAAGTTCCTGATCGGGCGGGACGGCCGGGTCGTCGCCCGTTTCTCGCCGCAGGTCGAGCCGGAGGCGGCGGAGCTCGTGGCGGCGGTCGAGGACGCGCTCGGCTAGCCGGAAGGAGCTTCCTCGCGCAGAGCGGCCTCGGGTCCGTCGAGGGCGTTGACCTTGTCCCTGGGGCAGGGGTGAGCGTTCGGGTCGTCGGGCGGAAGGGCCGCCCGGCGGCGGAGGATGACGCGGTGGACGAGGAACTGCTCGGGATCGGCGCGTTCGCGGCGCGGGCGCGGTTGTCGGCCAAGGCGTTGCGGTTGTACGACCGGCTGGGGCTGCTGGCTCCGGCACGGGTCGACGAGGTCACCGGGTACCGGTTCTACCGGCCGAGCCAGGTCGAGCGGGCCCGGACGGTGGCGCTGCTGCGGCAGCTGGACATGCCGCTCGCCCGGATCGCCGAGGTCGTCGACGCGGACGACAGTGCCGTGGCGGCCGACCGGCTCGCCGCCTACTGGGCGGACGTCGAGGCGCGGATCGCCGGTCAGCGGACACTCGCCGAGTACCTCCGTGGACGACTCTCCGGGAGGAGTTCCGAGATGTACGGGAAGTTCGTGGTCGAGACGGTGGACGTGCCGCGGCAGGTGCTGATCACCGAGACGCGGCACACGCTGGCGGACGAGTTGCCGGCGTGGATCGGGTCGGCGCTGGAGCGGCTGGAGGAGGCCGCGGCCGCGTGCGGGGGCGTGGCCGGGGTGCCGTTCGTCGCCTATCACTCCGAGGTGTCGATGGAGAGCGACGGCCCGGCCGAGGCGTGCGTGCCCGTCGCCGACGAGGCGGCGGCTCGGGCCTGGGCCGAGGCGCGGGGGCGGGCCCGGCAGACGGCGGTGCGGGTGGAGCCGGCCCAGCGGCTGGCCCGCACCCGGATCGCCAAGGCGCAGGTGGCTCATCCGCAGATCCTGGCCGCGTTCGAGGCGGTGGAGCAGTGGATGGCGGCCGAGGGGCTGACGGCCGCGGGACCCTGCCGGGAGGTGTACTTCGCGGACTGGGACGCCGCGGGAGCCGAGGATCCGGTGTGCGACGTGGCGTTCCCGGTGCGGTGAGGACGGTACGGCGGGGGGTGGCGCGGTGAGAACTGTGCGATGAGAGCGGCACGGTAGCGAAGCTGCCGCAGCCGGGGTACGTGGGCGCGAGCCGAGCCCTCTCGGCAAGGACGGCGATCTCGTCGAGAGGGCTCTTCGGTCGTGCTGGGGGGAGGCGGGGCCGGGCCCGTGGTGGGTGCCGCCGGCAGGTGGTCCGTCGTGGCGGGGCTGCCGGCAACCCTCCGACTGCCTCTGTCGGCTGTCCCCGGGGCTGGCCCGTCCCCGTATGGTGGTGGCCTTCTCAGGCCTTCACCGAGGCCACGAAAGCGCTCCACGCGTCCGTGGGGAAGGCCAGCTTCGGGCCCTCGGGGATCTTGGTGTCCCCGAGTTCCAGTGCTTCCTCGGTGGTCGACCTGACCATCACGCACGCGCCGTTGTTGTTGGTGTAGGAGGACGTCGTCCACGTTTCCGTGGCGCCCAGACGAATTGCCATGTTCGCTCCGTAGCCAGTTGCTGAGTTGCTGTCACCGGGCTGCGCATTCCAGCAGGGACCCGCAGAACGGATTGCGCCAACCTTCACTGACGGCTGGCGTGATCGACGCTACTCGCCAACATCCTTTATAGGAGCAGCCATTCACTCGACCGGGTGGCATATTCCAAGTGAGACTTCCAGCGAGGCATGTCAGCGGTGTACAGTGCCGCTCCTTTGCCTGCCGGGGAGCCGTAACCGTCCTGCCGGGACGTCAGCGCGCGTACTCCTTCGCGACCCGCTCGACCAACTGGCGGGACTGCTCCACGTTCAGGGACTGGGCCCGCAGGTGCTCGTACATCACGGTGTACTTCTGCACGTCGTGCGGCTTCTCCAGGTACAGGTCGCTGGTCACGCCCTCGATGTACACGACGCTCGAATCGGCCGCGTCCGCGAACTCCAGGATGGAGTACTGGCCGTTGATGCCCGAGTGCGCGCCGACCTCGAAGGGCAGCACCTGCACGGTGATGTGCGGCTGCTGCGACAGCTCCATCACGTGCTCCAGCTGTTCACGCATGACCTGCCGGCTCCCGACGACCCTGCGCAACGACGCCTCGTCCAGGACCACCCACAGGCGCAGCGGGTCCGTCTCGGCCGTGATGCGGCTCTGGCGGCGCAGACGCACCTCGACGCGCTTGTCGTTCTCCTGCTCCGACGCCTCCGGCGAACCGCCCCGGATGATGGCTTCGGCGTACGCCCCGGTCTGCAACAGACCGGTGATGATCTGGGGTTCGTAGACCCTGAGCGACTCCGCGTCCGTCTCCAGGCCGATGTAGACGCTGTACGGGATGTCGCCGAAGGCGTGCCACCAGCCCTGCTGGCGCGAGTCCTTGGCCATCTGCATCAGCGAGTCGACGATCCGCTGGTCCTCGACCTCGTAGACGCCGCAGAGGTCGCGGACGTCGCGTTGGCTGATACTGCGCCGGCCGTTCTCCAGCCGGCTGATCTTCGACTGCGACACCAGCAGTCGCTCCGCCACTTCCTCCGCCGTCATGCCCTTGAGCTCACGGAGCCTGCGCAGCTCCTGGCCCAGCCGGCGTCGCCTGACGGTGGGATTGACATTGGACGCCACGGGACGTGCACCTCCGGCTGTATGCCTCGTACTTACTCGTACTTGCCACTTTGCGTATCTGGTGTTGAGCAGACTGCCACCAAGGCGCTTCCTGCCGCTGGAGAACAGCGGATATCCAGCGGGTACATCCCGGTCCGCAGGATGATGGCGGCACGGAGCGGAGCGGTGCGGAACAGCGCGAAGCGGAACGGAGCGTCACGGGGCGGCGCGGTCACGGCTTTTCGGCACGCCGAGCGGGGCGGAGAGAGTACGCACACTCTCTCCGCCCCGCTCGGACAGCGGCTCCCGTGACCGGGTCTGCGGTGCCGTGGCCGGTCAGCGGCCCTAATGGGCCACGGCGCGCGCCATGGATCCGTGGCGCGGTTGGGCCGGAACACCACGGGCGGGTTCCGGTCCTCCCCTGCCGCCGGGGGCGGCGGCCTGACGGCCTCCCGCCGGGGCCGGGTTGCGGCGTGGCTGGGCCGCCACACCGTTCTGCACGTCCATCACGGCGTGCGCCACCAGGCCGCCCATCGGGTCGTGCCGGATCAGGTCCCGCAACCGGGAACGTGAGGAGCGACCCTCGTTCCCCGGGTACAGGTGCTTGCCGAGGCCCACGGCGTGCGCCAGTGCGGCGAGCGCCGCGGTCCGTGGGTCCGGTGGCACGCCGGTACGGATCGCGGAGTCCAGCCGGGCCTTGATCTCCCGGCTGATCTCGGTGTCCGTCGCCTGGTAGCGAGTCGTCGGCAACACCCCGCACATCTGACCGGCCACGGCATGCACCATGCCGCACCGCTCCAGATGCGAGAGGTAGGTCTGGCGGAGCCCTAGACGCGGCCCGCCAATCCAGTTGACCGCCCGGACCGGAGCGCCGCGCCTTCGCAGCAACTCCAACGCGCAGTCCAATGTCGGATCTCCAGTCGGCCGTGGTACCACCACGGCGATACGATCCCCGTCTGGGGCTATCCGTCCGGCCAGCGCCAGCTCCACTAGCTGCGCTCCGGCCAGACCGAGGTCGAGCGACTGCGGCTGTGCAGTGGTACCCGTGGTCGGGTCCAACGCCAGCAGCAGAAGCTCTTCCGGAAGTGTTCTGCGGCTCCTGCCCATCCATGCCTCCCCGCGTGGATGAATGACAGGGTGACCCCTCTCACATTGGTCTGTCGAGAGCACGTGACTGGTTTGTAAGGGAACCGATAGGTATGTCGTTCTCGTCTACCACGGGGGGGAAGTCCACACACAGGACACTGGTAGATGGTTCGGACAGCGCTGCGGAGCGTTGTTGTGGGTGGCGGAACGGTTTCACGGTTCGGTTGGCGCACGCGCGACGCGCGGCGCATGGAGGAGGCATCGGTGGCGGGCGAGTCCCCCGACAAGTCGAAGCAGCGCGAGTCGTCGGCAGAACCGACGCCGGGGAGCGCGGGTCCGGTTCCCGAAGCCAGGAGCGAGGGGGACGCCGCCGGCAAGCGGGACCCCCGGCTGGCGGTGACCCGGGACACTTCGTCACCGTCGTCGTCAACGGCTTCGGCTTCGACTTCGGATGCGTCCACGTCGTCGAAGGCCGCGGCCTCCGCGAGCGATCGCGGAGGCGTGGACACGGCCACTCGGGTGCTTTCGGAGCGCGACGCGCAGTCCGAGGGCGGGGAGGCCGAGGACTCCGTCGAGGCCGCGGACTCCGACTCCGAGTCCGCGGACGGAACACCTGACGGGCGTGACGATTCCGCTACGGACGGTAACGGACAACTGCACGCCGTCGTCGCGGCGTGGGTACGGTCCGCCGAGGAGGTGGATCAGGACGAGGGCGGCGAGGGCGCCCAGGGCGCCCAGGGCGCCCAGGAGGCCGAGGAGGCCGCCGACGGCGACACGGGCACCGAGAGCGGCCCGGAGGACGGCAAGGACGGCAGCGCGGGCCGGGACGAGGGCTCCGGCGGGGCTTCCGAGGGCGGGGCGGCCGACGATGCCGTTGCGGCCGGGGAGTCCGGGGAGCCCGGGGGGTCCGGGGGGTCCGGGGGGTCCGAAGAGCCCGACGAAGCCGACGCGGGGGACGAGCCCGGGAGCGCGCACGACACCGACGCCGACTCGGACGCCGAGGTCAAAGCCGAGGTCGAGGTCGGGCCGGAGGCTGACGCCGACTCAGCCCCCGAGGACGAAGCCGCCCCCGCGGCCGAGGACGACAGCGCCAGCAGCTCCGAGAGCGCCGACGACAGCGCCGGCGACGACACGGGCGCGGGCCCCGAGGCCGAGGGCGCGAAGGCCGCCCCCGGGCCCAGCGCGGACAAGGCCGACGACACCGGCAGCGACGACGGCGAGGGCACCGGCGACGCCGAGCCCCCCACCGATCAGCCCACCGCCGTCTTCAAGGCTCCGCGGCCCTCCGCGCCCGCCGTCGACCAGCCCACCACCATGCTCAAGCTGGGCGACGCGGCCAAGGACGTAGAAAAGGCCGACAGGACCGACAAGGCGGTCGACAAGGCGGCCGACAAGGCCGGGAGCGTCGACAGGCCCGATTCCAAGGCCAAGGGTGAGGACGCCCCCGAGTCCGCACCCGACTCGGATCCCGAGTCCGCCTCCGAGTCCGCTCCCGGGCGCGCCGGCACGTTCGTGCCGCTCAAGGACCTGGACGACCCCGAGACCCGTAAGCCCTCGAAGCGTGGGGACTCCGCCACCACTTCGCTGCGGCTGCCGCCTTCGGCTCAGGCACGGCCTGCCGCGCCCCCGGCCGAGGGCACCCGTTCCGTCCCGCAGGTCGGGCCGGAGCTGACGCGGCAGCAGCCGCTGCCGCCCAAGCCGCCGCTGGACCTGCTGGCCGAGCTGACCAACACTCCGCCACCGCCGGACACCCCGCTGCGCACGACCCTGCGGCGGGTCAAGATCTGGACGCCGCTGGTCGCTCTTCTGGTGATCGTCTTCGCCGTCGTGCAGAACATGCGTGCGCTCCCCACACCCACGCTCGAACTGACCGCCGAGGACACTTTCACCTTCGCCGGCGGCAAGGTCGACATCCCGTGGCCGGCCGACGGGCAGGCCGCCCTGGACGTGCAGGGCATCGGCACCTTCGGCTCCTCCGGTGAGCAGAAGCCCGTGCCGATCGCCAGTGTCGCCAAGGTCATGACCACGTATCTGATCCTGCGTGAGCACCCGCTCAAGAGCGGCGCCAAGGGTCCGATGATCGAGATCGACGGTCCCGCGGAGGAGCAGTCCGACGCCGGGCAGGAGTCGACCGTCGATGTGACCGCCGGTGACAAGATCTCGCAGCGGGAGGCCCTGGAGGCCGTGCTGATCGCGTCCGCGAACAACGTGGCGCGACTGGTCGCCCGCTGGGACGCGGGGTCCGAGGAGGCGTTCGTCGAGAAGATGAACAAGGCCGCGGAGGACCTCGGTATGACGAACACGACGTACACGGACCCCTCGGGTCTGAACAACACCACGGTGAGTACGGCCGTGGACCAGGTGAAGCTGGCCCGGGCCGCGATGGAGCAGCCCGCCTTCCGCGAGATCGCCGCGATGATGTCGTACGACGACTACAAGGGCGTCAACCACCCCAACTGGAACCAGCTGGTGGGGAGCAACGGCGTCGTCGGTATCAAGACCGGCACCACCACCTCGGCGCTCGGCAACCTCGTCTTCGCCGCGAAGAAGGACGTCGACGGCGAGACCCGGACCATCGTCGGTGCCGTGGTGCGCCAGCCCGCGGGCGGTGCCGACAACACGATCCTGGCCGGCGCGCTCTCCGCGGGCGACCAGCTGATCCGGGCGGCGCAGGGCGCGCTGGAGTCGGCGACGGTACTGAAGGAGGGCAGCGTCGTCGGGTACGTGGACGACGGGCTGGGCGGCCGTACGCCCGTCGCCCTCACCGAGGACGTCAGGGCGGCCGGCTGGCCGGGACTGAAAGTGAAGCTGACGTTCACCAGCGGGGAGCTGCCGCACCAGGCGAAGGCCGGTACGGAGGTGGGCTCGCTCACCGTGGGCGACGGCACGAACAGTGGCGCCGTCAAGGTCCCGGTCGCCCTCCAGGAGGACCTCGTGGAGCCGGGCTTCCCGGACAAGCTGACGCGTCTGACCTGACCGTCGGAGCACGGTGGGCACGCGCCCCGCCGACCGGCGCCCACCGCGGGCGACGGTCGGCGGGGCGCGTGCTAGCGTCACGAAACGGGCAGGTCGCCGGTGACCGCGCCGTTACCGTGAGCAGAAGACGCGCTACGACGACGCGCACACGAAGACGCGATACGAAGACGCCATACGGGGAGTGCCTTCAGGTGGCCACAGCGGAGCCGACACGCGCCGACGACGCCGAGCCGGGCCCGGAGTCCGGCCCGCGAATACGCCTGCCGGAAACGGACGGCCGACGACCGGGCGCGGGCACGCCGGAAGCGCCGTCCCCCGCTCCCGCCTCCACCACTCCGGCCACCGGCCCCACCTCCTCCTCCGCGGCCCTGGACGCCCCGGCCCGCGTCTCCCGTCCCAAGGCCGTCGTTCTCGCGGTGCGCGCCCGGATGCTGCGGCATCCGGTGCTGTCCGTCACCGCGCTCGCCGGCGCACTGCACATCGTCTGGTTCTTCACGTTCGCGAACAGTGGCGGCGATCTCGCGGCGCAGGACGCCTGGGCCGAGTTCGTCGGCCGGCACCCCGACTCCGCGTACAACATGGCCTGGTACGGCGGTATGCACGCGGTGTCGTACAGCATGGTGTCGCCGTACCTGATGGCGGTGCTCGGTGTACGGACGACGATGATGCTCGCGGGGACGGTGTCGGCCGCGCTGCTGACGATGCTCCTCATCCGCAGCCTCCCGCCCTCTCGACTTCGCTCGAGCGGGGGGACCCCCATCGTGCGCAATCCGCTGTGGGCCGCGCTCGCGGGGGTGTTCGGGCTGCTGGGCAACGCGGCTTCGGGACGGGTGACGTTCGGGCTGGGCATGATGTTCGGGCTGGCCGCGGTCGCCGTCGTGTTCTGCTGGCCGTACCGCTGGCGCTACAAGCGCTGGGCGAAGGCCCTGTGCGCGGCACCGCTGGCGGCGCTGGCCACGATGTCCTCGCCGGTCGCGGGCCTGTTCGTGGGGCTGGTGGCGGTGGCGCTGTTCCTGCAGAAGCGCCGGCCGGGGGCGTGGGCGCTGGGGCTGGGTCCGACCGCGGTGGTGGCGGTGTCGGCCTGGATGTTCCCGTTCTCGGGCACGCAGCCGATGGGGTTCGGTTCGGTGGTCCTGCCGCTGGTGTTCTCGGTCCTGGTGTGCGTCCTGGTGCCGCGGGAGTGGATCACGGTCCGGATCACGGCCGCGGTGTACGGGCTGGGTGTGGTGCTGGTCTGGCTGGTGAGTTCGCAGATCGGTTCCAACATGACGCGGCTGTCGATGCTGTTCGCCGGGGTGGCGCTGGTGGCCGCGCTGCCGTTCACGGTGCCGCGGAGCCGCAAGTGGTACGCGATCGTCGTGGCGTTCGTCGGATTCGTCGGGTGGATCGGCTTCAAGTCGGTCGACGACGTCGTGAACACGACGCCGGCCGCGTCCTGGGCGCGCGAGCTGGCGCCGCTGGTGAACGAACTCCAGGAGGTCGGCGCCGACAAGGGCCGCGTGGAGGTCGTCCCGGCGCGTTCGCACCGCGAGGCCTCGGCGCTCGCGCCGTACGTCAACCTGGCGCGGGGCTGGAACCGGCAGGCCGACATGGAGCGCAACCCGCTCTTCTACGACGACACCCTCAACTCGGCGAACTATCACGAGTGGCTCAAGCGCTGGGCCGTGCACTTCGTGGTGCTGCCGAAGGACACACCGGACGGTGACGGCGGTGAGCGGGAGCGGGAACTGGTGCAGCGGGGGCTGCCGTATCTCCAGCAGATCTGGGGCGACGCCAACTGGCAGCTGTTCGCGGTGCGCGACCCCTCCTCGCTGGCCGAGCCGAACGCGGTCGTGGAGCGGGCCAGCCAGAGCGAGATGACGATGCGGGTCGAGAAGGCGGGCCGCGTCGTCGTGCGCATCCCGTACTCGCCGTGGCTGAGCATCGTCGACGCGGAGGGCAACAAGCTGGAGGGGCCCCAGGAGACGGAGGAGTCCAGGAACCGTTCCGACGACGACGGGGACGGGGACTCGGACGGCGGGCCGAAGACGTACGACAACCTCAACGGCTGCCTGATGGAGACCGAGGAGGACGAGAACGGCGACAAGTGGACGGTGCTGCTCGCGCCGGAGCCCGGCACGTACCGGCTGGCGGCGCCGTACGGCGTACCGCGGGGCACTCCGTGCCCGGAGGAGCTGCACTGACCGTGGCGGCCGGTCCTCGCCGTCCACCGCGGACCGCCGAACGGACCTGACCGGCCGCCCGGCGGAACGGGCCGGCGCGGTGCCCCGGCCGTCTTGGCTGTCCTCGCTGCCCTCGCTGTCCTCGCTGTCCTCGCTGTCCTCGCTGTCCTCGCTGTCCTCGCTGTCCTCGCTGTCCTCGCTGTCCTCGCTGTCCTCGCTGTCCTCGCTGTCTTTGCTGTCTTTGCTGTCTTTGCTGTCCGGACCATCGCGGCTCTCACGACCCACGCGGCTCTCGTGACCCACGCAGCCCACGCGACCCACCGCAGAATGTTCAATCTCATGAACCTTGGTCATTGACGTGAACATCTTTGCGCGCTCTTGACTCTCCACTTTCTTGTCGTGCCCACGCCTGCGCGCTCACGATAAGCGGGCACTTCGCGCACTGCCGCAGACGCACCTCGGATCCACCGCACACTTACCCCGCTCGGGCGAAGTGCCAACCAGCTGAGCGGAGTTCACAAGTCGGACCCCGGAAGGGGGGACATGAACAGTCTCGACTGGGCGGTGCTCATCGGCTACTTCGCGGTGATGATCGCCATCGGTGTCTGGTCGCACAAGCGGGTGGACAACGTCAGTGACTTCTTCACGGCCGGCGGCAAGATGCCCTGGTGGCTCTCCGGCATCTCCCACCACATGTCGGGTTACAGCGCGGTGATGTTCACCGGCTACGCCGGCATCGCGTACACGTACGGCGTGACGTCCTTCGTCACCTGGTCCTTCCCCATCGCCCTCGGTATCGCCATCGGGTCGAAACTGTTCGCCCCGCGGATCAACCGGCTGCGCTCCCGGCTCCACGTGGCATCACCGCTGGAGTACCTCAAGAACCGCTACGACCTGAAGACCCAGCAGGCGCTGGCCTGGTCCGGCATGCTGCTGAAGATCGTGGACGTGGGCGCGAAATGGGCGGCGATCGCCACCCTGCTGGCGGTGTTCACCGGTGTCTCGCTCAACGAGGGCATCCTCATCACCGGTGTGGTCACGGCGGTCTACTGCACCATCGGCGGTCTGTGGGCGGACGCGCTGACGGAGTTGGGCCAGTTCGTCATCCAGCTCCTGGCCGGTATCGCCATGTTCATCGCGGTGGTGGCCGAACTCGGCGACCACGGCGGCTTCTTCGGTGTGTGGGACGAGCCCGAGCTCCAGGGGCACACGGAGCCGCTGGTCGGTCCGTACGGCACGATCTTCCTGCTGGCGTTCCTCTTCATCAAGCTGTTCGAGTACAACGGCGGCATGCTCAACCAGGCCCAGCGGTACATGGCCACGGCCACGCCCCGCGAGGCGGAGCGCTCGGCGCGGCTCTCGGCGGCGCTGTGGCTGGTCTGGCCGCTGGTGCTGTTCTTCCCGATGTGGATGTCGCCGCTGCTCGTGGAGTCCCAGAAGGCGGACGGTTCCGACTCGTACGCCCTGATGACCGAACAGCTGCTGCCCCACGGCCTGCTGGGCCTGGTCATCGTGGGTTTCTTCTCCCACACGATGGCGATGTGCTCCTCGGACGCCAACGCCATCGCGGCCGTGTTCACCCGGGACGTCGCCCCGGTGCTGTCCGCGAGGGCGCGGCGGTGGAACGACCGGTCGGGGCTGGTCGCGGCCCGGGTGACGACCGTGGTCTTCCTCGGCCTGTCCATGGCGGTGGCGACACAGGTCAACTCGCCCACGTTCAAGGACATCATCACCGTGGTCATCAAGTGGGTGGCCGGGCTGATGGGCCCGATCGCCATCCCGATGATGCTGGGTCTGCTGCGTCCGTTCCGCCGCTCGGGTCCGACCGCGGCGCTCACCAGCTGGTCCATGGGCCTGCTGGCCTTCTGGCTGGTGAACTACCCGATCAACTGGGCCGTGGAGGGAGGCGTGCCCCTGGAGTACCAGGTCTCGATCCCGCTCGCCGTCTCACTGGTCCTGTACGTCCTGATCGGCTACGCGAAGCCGGAGGACACCCCGGAGCGGATGGCGGTCATCGAACGCATCAACACCGACGGCGACGACGGCTCCGCCGCGGCGGCGGTACCGGCCCCGGCGAAGGCCCCGGACGTGGCATCCGCCCGGACGCCGGACAGCCCCTAGCGCCGGGTCCTCCCGGGGGATCTCCTGGGGCCTCTTGGAACCGCTCGGGGACCTCTCGGAGCCTCCCGGGGGTCGCGCGGCCGGGGAGGAGGGGGCATCACCCGGTCAGGGCGCCTCCCGCCCCACGCGGGTAGCGCGCCAGCCAGGCCGGGGACGAGCCGGCCGGGCCGTGCAGGGCGGGGCCCTGGGTCATCTCCATGGCGAAGTCGTCGGCGAGTTCCAGGATCGTGGGGCGGCCCTCCAGTTCGGCCAGCCAGGCCGGCGGGAGGGCCGTTTCGCCGTGCAGGGCCCCCAGCAGTCCGCCGGTCAGCGCACCGGCCGCCGCGCTGGGCCCGTCCATGTTGACGGCGAGGCACAGCCCGTGTCGTACGTCCTCCGCCACCAGCGCGCAGTACACGGCGACGGCGACGAGGCCCTCGGCCGTCCCCGCCCCGGCGAGCCCCGCGATCCGCTCCGGCGTGGGCATCCCCTGGCGTACGGCCCCCAGCGCCTGCTGCAGGGCGTCCGACACCGGCTGGTGCCCCGGCCGTGCGGCCAGCAGCACGAGCGCCCGCTGCACCGCCGTGTCGAGGGTCTCGCCCCGGGCCAGACCGTGCACGATCACCGCGTACCCGCCGGCCGCGAGGTAGGCGGTCGGACGGCCGTGGGTCTGTGCCGCGCACTCCACGGCGAGCTGGGCGACGAGCTGCGGTTCCCAGCCGACGAGCAGCCCGAAGGGCGCCGAGCGGGCCGCCGCCTCGGGGCCCGCCTCGCCGGGGTTCTTGGGCGCCTCGGGCGTACCCATGGTGTCGTCCCCGAGCCCGGCCAGCAGCGCGCGGGCCGGGTCGCGGCGGGCGTAGAGCCACTCCTCGCGTGCGAGCCACCCGTCCTCCTTGCGGCGCTCGTCGGGCCCCCAGTCCCGCTGGGTCGTGGCCCAGCGCAGGTACGCGCGGTGCAGGTCGGTCGGCGGATGCCAGGCCCCGGTGTCGCGCCGCACCTGGGCGCGGATGAGTCCGTCCACGGAGAACAGGGTCATCTGGGTGAGATGGGTGACGGCGCCGCGCCGGCCGTGGGCGGGAGCGGGTCCGGTGATCCCGGCGGCGCCGTGCGCCTGCCGGATCGCGTCGATGTCCTGCTCGTCCACGGGCGCGCCCAGCGCGTCCCCGAGGGCCACGCCGAGCAGCGTCCCGCGCACTCGGCTGCGGAAGTCCTGCTGCTCGCGGCGCCCCCAGACGGGCCCGGTCGTCGCATTCACCCAGACCTCCCGGACACCGTGCGTACGTGCGACGCCAAGCACTGTAACGAACGAGGGTGACCGGTTCAGTACGCGGAGTGGTATGGGAGCCGTGACCGAAACGACCGGACCTGACCGCTACTGGTCACCTGCGTCCGGACCTTCACCGGCCGTCCTCATGCGGCCCAGGAACGGCCGCGGCACCGGGGGCGTCAGTCGTGCCTCGCGTCGTCACGACGGCGTCGGACCTCGTCGCGTCGTGTCCGCGCCCACACGTACGCCGGGCTCAGTTCCAGAGCGCGGTCCAGGTCCCGCAGGGCCTCGTCGTGCCGGCCGAGGCAGGACAGGGACACTCCCCTGCTCGCGAAGGCCGACGCGTACCCGGGGTCCAGGGCCAGGGCCCGGTCGTAGTGGGCGAGGGCCTCCTCGTCGCGGCCGGCGGCGTGGAGGGCGTCGCCGCGTTCGCAGTGCGCCCAGGGCGAGTCGGGCTGCAGGAGGACCGCGCGGTCCAGGTCGGCGAGCTGCCGGACCGGGTCACCGGCCTCCCGCCAGGCGCGGGCCCGGCGGATGAGGGCCCAGGAGTAGTCGGGCCTGAGTTCCAGGGCACGGCCGAGGTCGGCGAGCGCGGCGGCCGGGTTGCCGAGGGCGAGGCGGGTGGCGCCGAGGGAGGCCCAGGCGTAGGAGTGCACCGGGTCCAGGGACAGCGCCTCGCGCAGATACCGCAGCGCGGCCGGGTACATCTGGCGGGCCCGGTGGTACTCCCCCATCAGCGCGAGGATCCCGGCGTCGTCCGGGGCGAGGGCGGCGGCCCGCCGCAGGTGGAAGAGGGCGGCGGCGTAGTCGCCCCGGGTGGCCAGGGCGACCGCCTGGCTCCGGTGGATGCGTACCGCGGTCTGCGGGGGCAGCACCACGTCCTGCCAGTCGGGCGACTCGTGCTCTCCCCCGGCCGGTGCGCCGTCCGGCAGCACGTCCTCGTCCGGTGCGCCGTCCGGCGGCACGTCCTCGTCCAGCGCGCCGTCCGGCAGCGCGCCGGCCGGTGCGGGGCTGCCCCACGCCCCGCCGGGCCCGCCCGACCACGCCCCGCCGGCCTCGTCCGTCCACACCTCGTCGTCCGGCACAGTACTGTCCGGCGGGGGGTCGCCCCAGGGGGCTTCGTCCCAGGTCGTGTCGTCCCGGGTCGTGTCGCTCCAGGTCGTGTCGTCCCGGGTCGTGTCGCTCCAGGTGTCCTCCTCCGGCGCTGTGCCGGGCGGGGCGGCTTCGGGCGGCGAGGTCTCCCACGGCAGGGCACGCGACAGCACGTCCCCGGGCGGCGGAGCGCTGTACGGGCCCGTGTGCTGCGGCTCTTCGCCGTACCGGCCCGTGTGCTGCGGCTCTTCGCCGAGCGGCTCCCCACTCTGCGGCCACTGCTCGGGCGGCGGGGCTTGCGCCGGTACCGCCGCGGGTTGCGCGGCGCGGTTCACCGGGGCTGCCAGCAGGTCGCGGTCATCGTCGGCCGTCGGGTGCCGGCGGAGACGTCGGCCCGCGTCCATCGCGTCGCGGCGCGACGTGTGCGAGGGCGGGGCCGGGCTCGGGAGCCGGTCCAGCAAGCGGACCATGACGGCGTGCGTGCCGCCTTCGTCGAGCGCCTCCGACAGGTCCCGGCCCCATCGGGCCACGGCCTCCAGGTCCGCGTCCCGCCCGGCGTCCTCCAGGAGCCGGATCCACCGTCCCGCTACGGACTCGTCCTGGTCGCAGGCCTCCACGAGGTCCCGCAGGACCTGCGCCGGCATGGACCGCTCCCGCGCGCACAGCAGGTGGTACGACTCCGCGAGCCGCAGTTCCCGCCACTCCTCGTCGGCCCACAGCTCCGCGGTGTCCCGTCCGGCCCCGGCCTCCTCGCGCCACTGCCCGAACACCGCCGCCAGCCGCCGCTGCCGCCCGGCCCACGCGCGCGGGAACCAGCCGCGCTGCAGACGGAGCATGGGCGCGCGGACGACATCGTGGTACCGGAGCCGCGACGCCTGCCCGCCGACGAAGGGGAGCTCTCTCAACCACCCGTACAGCTCGTCCAGTCGGCCTTCGTCGTATTCGTTTCCGCTGTGCGCGTTCTCGCGCTCGCGCCCCGCCAGGGCGGCCCCGAACACGTCGGCGTCCAGCCACCGGGGCAGTGCGCCCGCCAGGGCGGCGGCCCTGCGCACGGGGTCCTGCTCCCACTTCAGGAACCGGTCGACCGCCGTGGCGCTGGGGTCCTCCACGTCTTCGGGGCCGGTGGGCCGGCTCTCGGCGAGGGTCGACACCAGGACCGGCAGCCCGCCGGTGAGCCGGAGCACCTCGGTGACGACGGGATCGGCGACGACGCCCCGTGCGGCGAGCAGTCCGCGCACCTCCGCCTCCGTGAACGGTGCGAGCGGGAGGGCGGCCATGTGGTCCGCGAACCCGCTCCACCGGGCGGGGTCGGCGCGACGCTGGCCGGCGGTCACCACGACGAGCGTGGCGGGAAGCAGGCCGTGGCGGTCGGTCGTCATGAGGTCGTGCAGCCAGCCGTCGAGGAAGCGGCCGGTCTGCTCGTAGGTGTCGAGGAACAGGACGGTCCACGGTACGTCCGAAGCCGCGCCGGACAGCTCGTTCACCAGGACCGGGGTGAGGGCGCTCTCCGGGGAGAGGACGAGTTGCACGTCCTCGTGGCTGCGGAAGCGTGCGCTCAGCCCGGCCCGTAACCGGTCGGCGCCCTGGGCGAGTTGGGCGGGGTCGAGGACACCGGCGAAGGGGCCGACGCCGGGGATCAGGCCCAGTCCGGCGAGTCCGGCCCGCGCGACGGTCATGCTTCCGGCCGACGGGGTCCCCTCCGGTTCCGGGGCCATCGCGGCGAGCGCGGCCGCCTCCGCCTCGTGGAGCCGCTCCCGGTGGCTGACGAGCAGACGCTCCAGGTCCTTGAACCGGTGCCCCTGTGCCGCGAACTGACGGCACATCGATCCCAGTGCCTCGGGCACGCTCCCCACGCTCTCGTCGACGTACGCCGTCAGCGCACCGCGCTCCCGCGCGATCTGCTCGAACTCACGGACCAGGAAGGTCTTTCCGACGCCCGCGTTGCCGTGTACGTGAAAGAGGAACCGGTGCCGTTCGTCCTCGGGCGGGGTGTCGAAGTTCGCCCGGAACAAGTCCAGTTCGGCACTACGGGCCACCAGTCCGGCACGTCGGCGGCGCTGGATCAGTTCCTGCATCGACAGTCGCGCCTGCGCCACCCGTACGCCCCTTCACCCCGAGACCGACGGACCCATTCTGACCCAGCACCCACGCGCCACGGGCTGTCACAGGGGGAGAAACCCATCATGTCCACCGCCGCTCCATACGGCGCGCGAGCACGACGAAAGGTGACGCCATCGATTGACTTCGGAATATGTTCCGAAGTATGGTTCCCTGCATGCCCACACCTACGGTCGCCTTCTCAGAACTCTCGAAGAACTCGAGACGTGTCGCCGAAACACTCGACCGGGCCCATCGCGTGCACATCACACGCCGGGACGGCGAGGACCTCTACCTGACCACAGCCCGTCATGATCAACAGCGCGAGGAAACCGCGGACGTCACGGCCCGCCTCCTCTCCGCTCTCGTGCGCAGCGATACCGGTGAGCGGGCCATACAGCGCGCGCTCCCCTCGGTCTTCCCCTGGGTCCGTCACCTGTCCACGGAAGAACTACGGCAGCTGGTGACCGATCTCATCGACGCCACGCACGATGTCGCCCAGCTGGACATCCACGGCGAACTCCACCGCGTCATCGTCGAATGGCGCGCGACGGCCCGCATCCTCGCCGACCCCGAACTCACCGCACAGCTCACCCGCCGACTGCCGGACGAGGACCATGGCGAGGTGACCGCGCCGTGACCCCGAAGCGCGGTGACGACGTCGCTCCACCCTCTGTGGGCGAGGAATGGCACCTGCGATTCGCGACGAACGAGGCAGCGAAGGGGTGGGGCGAACTGGGTGCGGAGGCGCCGGGAAACACACGCCGCTGTTTCGAGGCCCTGCGCACTGATCCACTGTCCCGAGCCGACCTCGATCGTCAGCACCGGCTGCGCGGCCGACTGGCCACGGGCAACCTTCGCGGCCAGGACTTGGCCCAGTGGGAGTACGAAGTGACGGCAGGCGGCCGGGTTCGCTACCTCGTCGACGAAGAGCGCCGGACGGTCCACCTCGTGTACGCGTCCACCCGGCATCCCAAGGACACCGACTGATCACCCGAGGTGTCGTCGGGTCGGCCGGGGTGTGCCGCTACTCGACGACCCGGACCGTCGTGCCCGTGGTGCCGAAGGTCCACAGGGCCTCGCCGTCGGCCTTGGGCACGCGGATGCCGCCGGTCAGGCGGCCTTCGGCGGGCGGGGGCGAGGAGCCGTCGACGGCGTTGGAGAAGGCGATGGAGACGCCGGACTTCGCGGCGAAGTAGACGATGTGCTCGATGTCCACGCCGTCGCTGCCGGTCGTGGCCTCGGTGCGGGTGCCGATCGTGTACGTACCGGGGTCGGGGGCGACCGTGCCCGGCCAGACCTCGAAGGAGCGGCGGGGGGCGTCGCTGGCGTCGACCAGCCACACCTGCTGGGTGTCGAGGGAGTAGACGATACGGCGGCCGGTGCCGGAGTCGGCCGGGACCGCCGACGCGTCCGCCCCCTTCTCCTTCTCCTTCTCCTTCGGTTCGGCGGACGGTTTCGCGTCCGCCGTCGCCGGCGTGCTCGGGCGGCTCGTGGACGCGGTGGGCCTCGTCCCCTGGTCCGCCTGGACACCCAGGACCGCCACTACGGCTATCGCCCCCGTGGTCAGCCCGGTCACCCAGGCCCACGAAGGAAGACGGGCAGGCACCGGTACGCATCTCCTAGGTCGGGCGGAATTCCGACCCCCTGACATCAGGAACACCAAGGGTTCGATCATCGTACTGCGAGCGGAGAGCAGCCCGTATGGCCGGTTTCCGGTCAGGCGACCCCACGGGAGGCCCGCCACATCGTGTGCTCGCGGCTGATCGCGTCCTCGGCGTCCGCCACCTCCTCGGCCCATTCCGCGTCGTCGGCTCGGGCAAGGCGTCCGTGGATCACGCTCAGTTCGGTGGCCGCGAAGGTGTACGCGCGCCCCAGCGTCTCGTACTGCCGGACCGCCAGCCATGCCGAGCCTGCCCCCAGTACGGCGGCGAGGATGCCCGCCAGGTCGAAGGCGAACAGTTCGAGGAGTCGCAGGACCGCCGCCGTCAGTCCCAGCCCTTCGATGCCGATGAGCACCAGGCGCCACCGTCGGGCATGCGTCACGTTCGCCGCCGCCTTGGTCGAGTACCACTGCTGCTGGTCCTCGATGCGGTACCGCAGGTACGCCTGTCTGCGGTCGGCGAAGGAGCGGGACCTCAGCGATCTCATGGCATCGGTGACGGCGATCGACCCCAACGGGGCCAGACCGGAGACAGGAGCCTCCCGCAACAGGTCCCGCAGGCGCTCGTGGAACCGGCGATCGGCGTCGCCCTCCGAAAGATCCGCGGGGAACGGGGCGCCCCCCACCGCGAACCGCCAGGCCAGGGTCTTCGTGGACTCGGCGAGGGCACGGCCGTCGTACCAGGACTGCTCGGGGCGCTCCGACAGCAGCCAGACCTCCACGCAGATCGTCAGGACGAAGACGACGACCAGACCGATGGCGGCCGCGCGGTGGTCGAGGGCGCCGCACAGGGCCGCGCCGACGGCCAGGAGCAGCCGGAGCTTCGTGCCCCGGACGTAGTTCCGCTGTCCGGTCAGTGAGGCGGTGTCCGAGGACCGGAACACCACCGGAAGGTCGTCCTCTCGCAGGCCCGGCACCGCGCCGCTCACGCGCCCTCCCCCTCCATTCCCCGCACAGGGAATTCAACTCACCTTTTGTACATGCTTATTGACGCTGCGTCGACAAGAATGACCCGTCCTGAGTTCGTCCGTACGAAAGGATGGGGGGAGTCCCTTCGATGCGTTACGCCGCGTTCATCTCGTACAGCCATCAAGCGGACGGTCAGCGGGCCCGGCACCTGAGACAGGCCCTGCACGGTTTCGCCAGACCCTGGAACCGGACGCGGGCGCTACGGGTGTTCCTGGACAACGCCGCGCTGTCGGCCGATCCGGGGCTGTGGAGCACCGTGGAGCAGGCACTCGCCGACTCCGAGTTCCTCGTCCTCCTCGCCTCGCCCGAGTCCGCCCGCTCGCCATGGGTCGGCAAGGAGATCACCTGGTGGCGGCAGGGGCCCCGCCCCGGCAAGCTCCTGCTCGTGGTCACGGGAGGGGAGGTGCACTGGGACCACGCGGCGGGCGACTTCGACTTCGAACGGTCCAGCTGCCTCAACGAGGCCCTGCGCGGCCACTTCACCGAGGAACCGCGGTGGGTGGACCTGCGCTGGATGGAGGCCGACCACTCCGGAGACCTGCGCGACCAACGTTTCCAGGAGTGCGTGGCGGATGTCGCGGCACCCCTGCACGCACGCCCCAAGGACGAACTGATCGGCGAGGACGTCTCCCAGCGCCGCAGGTTCCGGCGCTTCCGGCAGGGCATGCTGGCGGGAATGACGGCACTGGCCGTGCTGGCCACCTCGGCGGCGGTCTTCGCGTTCGTCCAGCGGGACGCGGCACGGGAGCAGGCCCGTCTCGCGACCGCCCGGCAGCTGGCGGCGACCGCGCTCAGCCTCAGCGGTGACGACCTCGAGGTCGCTTCGCTCCTGGCGCTCCAGTCGTACCAGTTGCAGAGGACTCCGGAGTCGTTGTCCGCGCTCTACCGGCTGAGCACCGAGAGTCCCCGGCTCGTCCGCTTCGTGCGCGCCGAGTCGACCGTGACGGCGCTGGCCTTCACCTCCTCGCCGAAGTACGTCGCCGTCGGCACGACGGACGGCGCGGTCGACATCTGGACGACCAACGGCAGCCGGCACGTGCGGACCGTCGACGTTCCCGGCACGGTCACCGCACTGCGGTTCAGCGACGACGACCGCATGCTCGCCGTCACCACCCGCGGGGGGACGACGCTGGTGCAGGACCTGCGCAGCGAGGGAAGCCCCCGGAAGCTGTCCGGCGGCGACGGCACGGCACAGGCCATGGCCTTCGTTCCCCGCGGACACCGGTTGGCGACCGTCGACGGCCGAGGGACGCTCCGGCTGTACGGGGAGAAGGGCGGCAAGCCGGTCGACAGCGTCCGGACGGGGCACGACGGTTCCGTCATGAACATCACCTTCCTGGACGACTCCACCTACGGCACCGTGCTCTTCCTGTCCCATGCCGTGGGCTGGGACGTGTACGGCGACAAGGACGGGCGCACGACCAAGGTCGCCTCGTCGGACTCGACGGTCTATCCCTTCAACGACTACCTCACCGCGGCGTCGCCGACCGGCAACTGCTTCGGATTCGTGAAGAACAAAGGGGTGACTCTCTACTCGCCCGCGGAACTGATCCAGGGAGAGGCCGAAGGACGCGAGGCCGAGATCAGCGAGAGCTGCGGCGCACTGCCCGGCCAGCTCACTGCCGAGGCCGACGGCTTCGCGATCTCCGACGACGGCCGGGCCGCGATCGGCATGAGTGACGGCCTCGTCCTGACCACCTCGTCCTCTTCGGAACGCAACGCAGCGCTGGAGACGCTTTCCGGTGTCGAGGCTCCGTCGGTCCTCACTTTCTCCCCCGGCGAGGGCAACCGGCTCGCCTCGGCCGACGGCGACACCGTCGCGCTGTGGTCCCTGGAGCGGCCGGGGCCGACGGCGCACCGTTTCGGGTTGCCGCTGACCCGCGTCGCTGTTCATGCACGGCAGCCTCCGCTGGCCGTGGGGCCGGGCGGGAGTCTCGCCTGGAGTGACTCCCAGGGTTTCGAGACCACGGGAAATCCGCGAGCCTGGAAGCCGGGCGACCCCGCCGACAGCACCGTCGCCGGGCAGGGAGAGCAGGGTATGTACGACACGCTCGCCTATGACAAGAGTGGCCGGACCCTCTACACAACCACCGGCGACACCCTGGAAATGTGGGCCGTGTCTCCGCACACACTGGCAAGGAAGCGCTCGGTCAAACTGGCGCGAGACCTCGACTTCGACGGACTGACCCACATCGCCGCCCGGCCCGACGGCAAGGTCGCAGTGGTGCCGCCCAATGGCTCCGTGCTGATCGTCGACCCCGCCACCGGCGAACGGGCGACGGCGGTGAAACCCCGCCCCTCGGACCTGACGGCCGAGGAGCGGGAAAAGTACGACCAGCGGCAGTTTTCGCGTGCGGTCGGCGAGGGGGGCTCTCTGGCCGCAGTGGCCGCGGACGGCCTCATCGATGTCCACGAACTGCCCTCCGGGAAACGTCTGTTCCGGCTGGACACCGGCGGCTCGACGGTCAGCGACATGTTCATGTCGGAGCGGAACCGCACCTTGTTCGCCGTCGTCGACGACAAGGTCCTGCAGAGCTGGGACCTGGCCACGGGCGACCTGCGCTGGCGTTCGGACGGCGCGGGCGCGTACGGCGTGACCGCGGACCCGGGCGGACGCTGGGTGGCCACCCTGGCCGGGAACGGAACCGTCTGGCTGTGGAACGCCCGGTCGGGCGACCGGCTGGGCAGCTTCGTGGTGCCGACGGCGCCCACGGCCGTCGGCCTCGGGCAGAGCGGCTCCCAGACCTCGCTGGCCTTCTCACCCGACGGCAGGACCCTGTGGTCCGTCACCCAGGGCGGCGAGATGCTGGCCTGGGACACCTCCGCCGACGCATGGACCAAGCAGTTGTGCGCCCGCGTGGGCCGCACCCTCACGGAGTCCGAGCGCAACCGTTACCTGACTTCCCTGTCCGACGGGAACACGGCGTGCGGTGAGTGAGCAGGGATTTGGCGGGGCGAGGGCTTGAGGGGACGGGGCGGCCGGGTGGGCCGCCCCGCCGCCCCTCAGTCCAGCACCGGCAGCAGTTCCGGCAGGTGGCCGTCCGAGGCGCGGGCCGCCTGCTGCCGTTCCTCGGGGACCTCGCCGTACAGGGTGGTGCGGGGCCTGGCCGGGCGGCCCGCCGCCTCCGCCACCGCGATCAGGTCCTTGACGGACTTGTACGAACCGTAGGAGGAGCCCGCCATGCGGGAGATGGTCTCCTCCATGAGGGTGCCGCCCAGGTCGTTGGCGCCGGAGCGGAGCATCTCCGCCGCGCCCTCCGCGCCCAGTTTCACCCAGCTGGTCTGGATGTTGGGGATGTGCGGGTGGAGCAGGAGACGGGCCATCGCCGTGACCGCGCGGTTGTCGCGGACCGTCGGGCCGGGGCGGGCGATGCCGGCCAGGTAGACGGGGGCGTTGGTGTGGATGAAGGGGAGGGTGACGAACTCCGTGAAGCCGCCGGTGCGCTGCTGGATGCCGGCCAGGGTGCGCAGGTGCCCCAGCCAGTGGCGGGGCTGGTCGACGTGGCCGTACATCATCGTCGAGGAGGAGCGGATGCCCAGGCCGTGGGCCGTCTCGATGACCTCGATCCAGGTGGCCGCCGGCAGTTTGCCCTTGGTCAGGATCCAGCGGACCTCGTCGTCGAGGATCTCCGCCGCCGTGCCGGGGACGGTGTCCAGGCCGGCCTCCTTGGCGGCGGTCAGCCATTCGCGGATCGACAGGCCGGTGCGGGTGGCGCCGTTGACCACCTCCATCGGGGAGAAGGCGTGTACGTGCATGCCGGGGACGCGTTCCTTCACCGCCTTCGCGATGTCGAAGTACGCCGTGCCGGGCAGGTCGGGGTGGATGCCGCCCTGCATGCAGACCTCCACCGCGCCCACGTCCCACGCCTGTTGGGCGCGGTCGGCCACCTGGTCCAGGGAGAGCGTGTAGGCGTCGGCGTCCGTGCGGCGCTGCGCGAAGGCGCAGAAACGGCAGCCGGTGTAACAGACGTTGGTGAAGTTGATGTTGCGGGTGACGATGTAGGTGACGTCGTCGCCGACCGCCGTCTTCCGCACGTCGTCCGCGATCCGGCACAGGGCGTCCAGCGCCGGGCCGTCGGCGTGCAGGAGGGCGAGGGCCTCGTCGTCGGTCAGCCGGGTCGGGTCGTCGGCCGCCGTCGCCAGGGCCTGGCGCACGTCGGTGTCGATGCGCTCGGGCCGCATGCCGGGGGCAGCGGCCTCGCGCAGGGCGCCCCAGTCGCCGTACACCTCGTCGAAGTCGTCGCGGCGGTCGGTGGTGCGGCCCTCGGTGTCGATGGTGCGGTGCAGGTCGGTACGGCCGGTGGCGGTGAACGCCTCGTCCGGCTCCTGCCACGGGTGGCCCTCGACCACCGCCCCCTCGCGCGCCAGGCCCGTGGCCGGGTCGGCGAGCGCCGCCACGTGCGGGCGCAGCCGCGGGTCCAGCCAGGGTTCGCCGCGCCGGACGAACTCCGGGTAGACGCAGAGACGCTCCCTCAGTTCGAAGCCGGCCGTGCGGGACCGTTCGACGAGTTCGTCGATCTGCGGCCAGGGGCGTTCGGGGTTCACGTGGTCGATGGTGAGCGGGGAGACCCCGCCCCAGTCGTCGATGCCGGCCGCGATCAGCCGCTCGTACTCGGAGTCGACGAGGTTGGGCGGGGCCTGGATGCAGGCGGTGGGGCCGAGGACGTGCCGGGCGACGGCGACCGCGGCGATCAGCGCGTCGAGTTCCGCGTCCGGCATGCCGCGCATCGCGGTGTCCGGCTTGGCGCGGAAGTTCTGGATGATCAGTTCCTGGATGCCGTGGTGGGCCCGGGAGATCTTCCGCAGCGCGAAGAGGGACTCGGCGCGCTCCTCGTACGTCTCCCCGATGCCGATGAGGATGCCCGAGGTGAAGGGGACCGAGGAGCGGCCGGCGTCCTCCAGGACGCGCAGGCGGACGGCGGGTTCCTTGTCCGGTGAGCCGTGGTGCGGGCCGCCGGGCTCGGACCACAGGCGGGTCGCGGTGGTCTCCAGCATCATGCCCATGGACGGCGCGACCGGCTTGAGGCGCTGGAAGTCGGTCCAGGTCATCACGCCCGGGTTCAGGTGGGGGAGCAGGCCCGTCTCCTCCAGGATGCGGATGGAGATGGCACGGACGTACGCGATCGTGTCGTCGTAGCCGTGCGCGTCGAGCCACTCGCGCGCCTCGGGCCAGCGGTCCTCGGGCTTGTCGCCGAGGGTGATGAGGGCTTCCTTGCAGCCGAGGGCGGCGCCTTTGCGGGCGACGTCGAGCACCTCGTCCGGCGACATGAACATCCCGTGCCCGGCGCGGCGCAGCTTGCCCGGCACGGTGACGAACGTGCAGTAGTGGCACTTGTCCCGGCACAGCCGGGTCAGCGGGACGAAAACGCTCTTCGAGTACGTGATCACTCCGGGCCGGCCCGCGGCCAGGAGCCCCGCGTCCCGGACCCGGGCGGCCGAGGCGCACAGGTCCTCCAACTGCTCACCGCGCGCCTGGAGCAGGACGGCCGCCTCGGTGACGTCGAGGGAGACACCGTCCCGTGCTCGTTTGAGGGCGCGGCGCATGGAGTTCCCGGTCGGGCCGGTTCCGGAGGTCGCGGATGCCGATGTCGTCATTCCTCGAGGATACGTTCGGGGTGATCAGGGCAAAGGGGGGCCATGAGGGGTGGCCGGAAGGTACTCGTCGGACGTCGGCGCCGGACGTCGACGCCGCACGCCGGCATCGGGCGTCGTCGGACGCCGGCCTCGGCTGTCGTCATCGGCCGTCGTCACCGGGCGTCGACGAACGGCTGGTACGCGTCCAGCGCCCGCAGTACCCCCGCCTCCCCCTCCGGCGGCAGCTGCACCACGACCTCCTCGATCCCCAGCCCGGCGTAGTGGGCGAGCTTGTCCGGGGTGGGCCGGACCGCGTACGGCACGACCTGGAGGGCGCCGGGGTCACGGCCGGCGTCGGCCCAGGCGGTGCGCAGCGCGGGCAGGGACTCGGACAGGCCGCGTCCGCCGATCGGCAGCCAGCCGTCGGCGTACGCGCAGATGTGCGTGAACAGTTTCGGCCCGGCCGCCCCGCCGACCAGGGTGCGCGGTCCGACGACCGGGCCGCGCGGCTTCTGCACCGGCTTGGGGTGCGCGAAGCTGGCCCGGACGCTGCCGAACTCGCCTTCGTACGCGGTCGGTTCCTCCGACCAGAGGGCCTGCATCAGACCCATCCGGTCCCGGACCAGCTCACGCCGCGTCCGCCATTCCACCCCGTGGTCGGCGGCCTCCTCGACGTTCCAGCCGAAGCCGACCCCGAGGGTGAACCGGCCGCCGGAGAGGTGGTCGAGGGTGGCGATCTGCTTGGCCAGGTCGATCGGGTCGTGCTGCGCGGCGAGCGTGATGCCGGTGCCTATGCCGAGCCGCTCGGTGACGGCCGCGGCCTGCCCGAGCGCGACGAACGGGTCCAGGGTGCGGGTGTACTCCCGGGGCAGCTCGACGCCCGCCGGGTACGGGGAGGTCCGCTCGACGGGGATGTGCGTGTGCTCGGGCAGATACAGCCCGGCGTACCCGCGCTGCTCCAGCTCGGGGGCGAGCCGGGTGGGGGTGATCGTCTCGTCGGTGAGGAAGATCGTGACGGCGATGCGCATGAGCGGCCTTTCGTACGCGGACGACGACGTCATCAATACCCGGGCCCGGCCCATCTGTCCATACCGACCGGTCGGAATAGACCCCGTGGAGGGCGTGGAGGGAATGGAGGGCGTGGAGGGCGTGGAGGGGAAGAGCCGGAAGGACGGACGCCGAGCGGCGGGCCCGCCGCCGGAGGTTCCGGCCGTGTTCACGCACCCGGTCCTCCTGGCCGCCGGTAGGCTCCCGGGGCCATGAGCCGTCACGCCGAACGCAAGTACCGGGCGGTCACCGCCGTCCAGCGCAGGATCGGCAATCCCGTCCTGCGCCGACTCCCGTTCCAGACCCTGCTGGAGACCACGGGCCGTGTCTCCGGGCTGCCGCGGCGCACTCCGGTGGGCGGGCGGCGGGTCGGCGACTCCTTCTGGCTGGTGTCGGAGTTCGGCGAGCGGTCCCAGTACGTCCGCAACATCCGCGCGGATCCCCGGGTGCGGGTCCGCGTCCGGGGCCGCTGGTACACCGGCACCGCCCACCCGCTGCCCGACGACGACCCCCTCGCCCGCCTGCGCACGCTGCCCCGCGGGAACAGCCTCGCGGTGCGGGCGATGGGGGCGGAACTGCTGACGGTACGGGTGGATCTGGACGACCGGGACGGTCTCCACCCCGCATAGCCGGCCGTGCGCGTCGGACCCGCACCGCTTCTCGGCCGTCCGGCCATTCGGCTTCTCGGCCTCCGGCCGTCCGGCCGTCGCAGGCGCGCGCACGCCCGACAGGGTGAGCCGGCGGGGCGCGGACGGTCCGGGGCACCGCAGCGTCGATTTGATGGCCCGTCGACAAGGCTGAAGAGCATGGAGAACCGGGCCATGGGCGGGCCCGTGGCGGTGGCGTGTGCGCGCACGCCACCGCCACGCCCGCGCACCGCCCGTGCGTACGTGTGCGCAGAAGGTGTGAGGGCCTTGTGGACCGTGCGCGCGCCCGTGTGATCGCCGTCTCGCACGGCTGCCGCATCCGTCACGAACAAGGCAGACTGGCGTGGTTGTTGAGGATGCATAGGGGGACTGCATGGACGGTGCACCGCGAGTGCCGGAGCAGCGGCGTCCCGGTTCGCCGGCGGAGCCGTCGACATCGCCGAAGTCAGCGGTGGAACCAGGGACATGGGAGTCACCGGAGCCGTCGGTGCTGCGCTTCAGCGTGCTCGGTCCGGTGCGCGCCTGGCGCGACGGTGAGCCCGTCGGCACCGGCAGTCCGCAGCAACGCGCTCTGCTCGCCGCCCTGTTGCTCCGCGGGGGGCGTACGGCGACGGCGGCCGAGCTGATCGACGCCCTGTGGGGCGAGGAGCCTCCCTCGCAGGCGCTGGCGGCGGTCCGTACGTACGCGTCCCGGCTGCGGAAGGCGCTGGGGCCCGGCGTTCTGGTCAGCGAGTCCGGCGGATACGCGGTGCGCGGGACGGATGAGGGCGCGCTGGACGTCGTGGTGGCGCAGGGGCTGGCCGCCGATGCCGAGCGCGCGAAGAACGGCGGGGACCTGTGCGCGTCCCGTACGCTCCTGGACCGCGCCCTCGCCCTGTGGGACGGCGAGACGCTGGCGGGCGTACCGGGTCCGTACGCCCGGGCGCAGCGGGTGCGGCTGGAGGAGTGGCGGCTCCAGCTCGCCGAGACCCGGCTGGACATGGACCTGGAGCAGGGCTGCCACGCGGAGGCCGTCTCGGAGCTGACGGCGCTCACGGCGGCGCACCCGCTGCGCGAACGCCTGCGCGAGCTGCTGATGCTGGCGCTGTACCGCAGCGGACGCCAGGCGGAGGCGCTGGCGGTGTACGCGGACACCCGCCGCCTGCTCGCCGACGAGCTGGGCGTGGACCCGCGTCCCGGTCTCCAGGAGCTCCAGCAGCGCATCCTGCGGGCGGACTCCCAGCTGGCGGAGCCCTCCTCCCCCGCTCCGCCCGAGCCGGCGGCCGCCCCGGTCCGGCCCGCCCAGCTCCCGGCCACCGTGCCCGACTTCACCGGCCGTTCGTCCCTCGTGCGTGAACTCGGCGCGATCCTCGCCTCGGCCGAGGGCCGGGTGATGGCGGTGTCCGCGGTGGCCGGGATAGGCGGCGTCGGCAAGACGACCCTCGCCGTGCACGTGGCCCATCAGGCGCGGACCGTGTTCCCCGACGGCCAGCTGTACGTCGACCTCCAGGGCGCGGGCGCCCGGGCGGCCGAACCGGAGACGGTCCTCGGCTCCTTCCTGCGTGCCCTCGGCACACCGGACTCCGCCGTGCCGGACTCGCTGGAGGAGCGGGCGGCGCTGTACCGCTCGGTGCTGGACGGCCGCCGGGTGCTGGTGCTGCTGGACAACGCGCGCGACGCGGCCCAGGTACGCCCCCTGCTGCCGGGCACGGAGGGCTGCGCGGCGCTGGTGACGTCCCGGGTGCGGATGGTGGACCTGGCCGGCGCCCATCTGGTCGACCTGGACGTGATGTCCCCGGACGAGGCGCTGTCCCTGTTCACGAGGATCGTGGGCGAGGAACGGGTCGCGTCGGAGCGCAAGGCGGCGCTGGACGTCGTGGCCGCGTGCGGTTTCCTCCCGCTGGCCATCCGTATCGCGGCCTCCCGCCTCGCGGCCCGCCGCACCTGGACGGTGTCCGTGCTGGCGGCCAAGCTCGCCGACGAGCGCCGCCGCCTGGACGAACTGCAGGCCGGCGACCTCGCGGTGAAGGCCACCTTCGAACTCGGCTACGGCCAGCTGGAGCCCGCCCAGGCCCGCGCCTTCCGCCTGCTCGGCCTGGCCGACGGCCCCGACATCTCCCTGGCGGCGGCCGCGGCCGTCCTGGACCTCCCGGCGGACGACACGGAGGACCTGCTGGAGTCCCTGGTGGACACCTCCCTGCTGGAGTCCGCCGCACCCGGCCGCTACCGTCTCCACGACCTGGTCCGCCTCTACGCCCGTGCCTGCGCCGAACGCGACGAGCAGCCCCCGGGCGAGCGTGCCGCCGCCCTGTCCCGCCTGCTCGACTTCTACCTGGCGACGGCCGCCGGCGTGTACGCGATCGAGCGGCCGGGCGACCGGCTGACCGATCATCTGGCCGCCACCGACCATCCCGGACTGCGCTTCCCCGACCGCAAGGCGGCGCGGGACTGGCTCTACACCGAGGCGAACTGCCTGCTGTCCTTCGCCCGCCAGTGCGCCGACCTGCCGGACACGCTGCGCCGGAGCGTCGACCTGCTGTGGACCGCCGTGGACCTGTCGGAGTCGGGGGCCAACTCCAAGGAGTACGAGGCCACCGCGCGGACCCTCCACGACGCCGCCCGGAAGGCGGGCGTCGCGCAGACCGAGGCGCGGGCGCTGATGACGCTGGCGCACGCGCACCTCGACGGCGGCCGGTTCGACCTGGCCGACGAGGAGGCCGAGCAGGTCGTCCGTCTCGCGCGGCGGGCCGACGACCTGCTGCCCGTGTGCTGGGCCCGCAACGCCCGCGGGGTGATCGCCCTCTACCAGGGCCGCACCGAGGCCGGCGAGGAGCATCTGACCCACGCCATCGCGCACTTCCGGACGCTGGGCGACCGCCCCGGTGAGGCGAGCGCGCTCTGCAACCTCTCGCGGGTCCGGCTCGCCGCGGGCAGCACCGGCAGCGCCGTGGCGCTCGCCCAGGAGGGCATGGAGATCTACGACGCCATGGGCAACTCCCTGCGCGGCGCGAACGGCCGCTACGCCCTCGGCATGGCGCTCACCCAGAGCCACCGGCTCGTCGACGCGGCCGACCGGCTCCTGGAGGCGCTGGAGGTCTTCCGCGACAGCAGGCAGCGGCTGTGGGAGGGCATGACCCTGTTCCGCCTGGCGGAGGTCGACATCGCAGGGCGGCGGTACGCCCAGGCCGCGGCGAACGCCGAGATGGCGCTGACGGTGCTGCGCGGCATCGGCGGGCAGTGGCGGCGCGGCAACGTCCTGACAGTGCTGGGACACGCCCTCACCGGCGTCGGCCACACGGGGCGCGCCCGCGTCTGCTGGGAGGAGGCGGTCCGCATCTACGAGGCGCTGGAGTCGCCCGAGGCGGCGACGGTACGGGCCCTGCTGACGCCGGTCGGGGAGGCCGCCTGAGGGGCGGCGCGGCGGGGCCGCCCGGCGCCCTCGGCAGGGTCCTCGACGGGCTCCTCGACGGGGTGGCCCGAGGCCCGTCGTCGCGGCGTTCATCGTTCGTTTATCGCCGGGCGCGAGGATAGTGCCAGTCGATCCGTCGCGTCGGGGGGCAGGCGGGTCGTCAGGAGAGGCCGCAACACCGGCCCACCAGGGTCTTTCGTTTGGATCAGGCCGGATCCGGGGGAATGCGAGCCCGGCATGGTCCGAGCGGGAGGTCCTGGGGGCCGAGCGGCCGAAACGGTCCGTCCGGTCACTCTCGGGGGAGTGCCCGGACGGACCGGACGACAGGAACACCACACAGGGGAGCAGGAAGAATCATGAGCGACGAGCAGGTCGTCAAGCCGCAGGGTGACATCCACGCCACGTCGGAGCCGCTCGGCACCAAGGCCGAGGACGGCGGGACCGAGAACGGCGGCGCCACCACCCAGGGCGACATCCACGCCACGGGCGAGCCGTTGGAGACCAAGGACATCCACGCCACGTCGGAGCCCTTCAAGCCGGCCCGGTAGGCGGGCCGCACCGCACAAGGAATCGGAGGGGCCGCGACGGCGCGGAGGGGGAGCCGTCGCGGCCCGTTCGCATGCCCAGGAAGAACAGTGGGGCCGGGCCGCCGGTCCGGGCCGCCGGCCCGTGTCCGGTGCCGGGTCAGCGGGCGGCCGGTGCGTACCGGTCGAGGTCGCAGACGGAGATCCGGGAGGCGCGCTTGCCGCTGCCGCCGACCTCCACCCGCGTGGTCACCGTGCCGTCGGCGATGACGGCGACCTGCTGCGACCGGGTGGAGAGGGTGTCCCCGGTCGGGTCCTCGAAGGCGACGGTCACGAGGAAGACGCCGTCGACGGTGTTGGGGTTGGTGACGCGGACGGTCGCGTACCGGGCCTTGTCCGAGGCACAGCTCAGCAGTTCCGTGGTGGCGTCCTGGAGGGACGCGGAGACGCTCCCGCTGCTGCCGGTGCTCCCACCGGTGCCGCCGCCGCCCGCGTCGTCGTAGTCGTAGCTGTCGTCGTCATCGTCGTCGTGGTGGCTTCCGCCTCCGGACGTCGACGACGAGCCCTGGTTCTGCGACGAACTGCTGCAACCGCCGCCGTCACCACCGCTGCCGCCGCCGTGACCGCGGCCGGTCGAGAAGCCGGTGAGGGCGAGGACGACCAGCGTCGCCACCGCCGTGAGCCTGAGCGTGTTCCCCCGTGACTGCATACGCACAGCCAACCGACGGTCTGTCACGAGCACGTCACTGACGGGCGACCGTCGCGCACCCGTCACGTCGTACGCGCCGTCCCCGTCCCCTTCTCCGCGTCCAGGGCGTAGACGCAGCGGTCCTTGCTGCAGGCGTAGACGACCCCGTCCCGGACGACCGGGGAGCCGGTGATCTCGCCGCCGGTCGCGAGCTTCCATCTCAGCCGGCCGTCGTCGGCCTTCAGGGTGTAGAGGAGGTGGTCGGTGGAGCCGAAGTGGATCCTGCCCTCGGCGACCGCGGGGGCGCCGACGATGTCGCCGCCGGCCTGGAAGCGCCACTTGGGCGTGCCGGTGACGGCGTCCAGGGTGTAGAGGCCCTTTCCGCTGCCGACGTGGACGTGCCCGGCGGCGACCAGGACCGGCTCCACGGAGGAGCGGGCCTCGGTGGCGATGCGCCAGCGGTCGCGGCCGTCGGTGGCGTCGAGGGCGTAGACCGTACCGAGGTAGTCGGCGAGGTACACGCCGCCGCCGGTGACGGCCGGGCCAGGGACGAAGACGGGCGGCGAGAGGAAGACCGCGGGGGCCTCGAAGTGCCAGCGGACGTGCCCGCCGGCGATGTCCAGGGCGAGGACGCGGGTGCCGGCGGAGACGTACACGTACCCGTCGGGCGCGGGGGTGAGACGGATGGGGACGCCTCCGCAGGAGGCCGCGTCGCCGATGGGGTACGACCAGCGCTCGTCGCCCGTGCGCGCGTCCAGGGCGCGCAGGCGGGCGTCCTGCCAGACGTAGACCGTGCCGTCGTGGACGGCGGGGCCGGCCTCCGGGGCCTCGAAGTCGGTCTGGCAGCCGGTGACCTCCCACAGCTTCTGGCCGGTGGACGCCTCCCATCCCTGCACGCCGCCGCCGCGGGTGCCGGTGACGACGGTGCCGCGGTCGGCCCGGAGGGAGTACACCCAGGCGTCCGTGGACAGCCGCCACAGGTCGCCGCCCTCGCGGGCGTCCAGGGCGAACAGGGTGGGGCCGTCGGAGGCGTGGATCCGGCCGTCGGCGACCGCCATCGACCAGGCGACGTCCCGGGTCTTGAACCGGCGCCGCCCGGTGGCCACGTCGAGGGCGTGCACCTCGAAGGAGGTGACGTAGACGAGGTCACCGGCGACGGACGGGGTGCCCCAGACGTCGTTGGACATCCGGAAGCGCCACGGCCGCCAGCCGCTCGGCTGTTCCGGTGCCGCGGCGGGCGCCCCGGCCGGGGCGGGGTCGGCGCCGTTGACACCGACGCGGGTCGTGGACCAGGAACCGGCGAGGGCGGCCTCCGGCGGGGGCGGCTTGACGGCGGCGGCGCGCACGTCCGCGACACGCGGGCCGGGACCGATGGGCACCGCGGCACCGGCCAGCCGGACCGGGCCCGGGTCGGGGGCGCCGACCGGCACCGGCGGAAGCGGCGGGACGACGGGGTCGTGCGGGGGCGGGGGCGGCACCGGAGGCAGGGCCGGAGGGCGGGCGCCGCCGACGGGGGCGGGGCGGCCGGGCGGACGGCCGTTGCGGCGGCCCTCGATCAGGCTCACCGCCTGCTCGGGCAGCCACGCGGAGGCCGTACCGCTGTCGTCGGAGCCGGATCCGAACAGGTGCGGGGCGAGCCGGGACTGGAGGTCGGCGGGGCTGGGCCGGGCCGGGGCCTCCATCTGCATGCAGGATTCGATCAGCGGGCGCAGCTCGTCCGGGAGACCGTCCAGGTCCGGGCCCTCGCGCAGCAGCATGAAGACCGTCTCGACCGGGTTCGCGCCGTGGAACGGGGCGTGTCCGGTGGCCGCGAAGACCAGGGTGGAACCGAGGGAGAACACATCGCTGGCGCCGGTGACGCTGCGGGAGTCCTTGGCCTGCTCGGGAGACATGTAGGCGGGGGTGCCGACGGCGACGTTCGTCATCGTCAGGCGGGTGTTCGACACACCGGAGGCGATCCCGAAGTCGATCACGCGCGGACCGTCCTCGACGACGAGGACGTTCGACGGCTTGAGGTCGCGGTGGACCAGCCCGGCGCCGTGGATGGAATGCAGCGCCTCCGCCACACCGGCCGCCAGCCAGCGCACCGCCTGGGCGGGAAGGGGCCCGCACTCGTTCACTATTTCCTCGAGAGAGGGCGCGGGGACGTACGCGGTCGCCAGCCACGGCACGGCGGCGCGCGGATCGGCGTCCACCACGGCCGCGGTGTAGAAACCGGAGACCGCGCGGGCCGCCTCCACCTCGCGGGTGAAACGGACGCGGAACAACTGGTCCTCGGCCAGCTCGGTGCGGACCGTCTTGATCGCCACGCGCCGGCCGGACGCCGAGCGCGCGAGATAGACCAGCCCCATGCCGCCGGCACCCAGCCGTCCCAGCACCTCGAACGGCCCAATACGCCGCGGATCGTGCTGCGTCAGCTGATCCACCACTTTGCCTGCCACCTCCCCGTACGAATCGCGCCACCACCTGTGCGCGACCGAAGTGCAGCGTCTCACCACCGCGGCCCCGTGGCGGCACGCACCCCGATTCTTCCTGTCCGGGGCGCTGGTTGCGAACCCGACGACATAGGGGGTGTCTAGTCTTATATACAAAGCAATGGGGTGGACAGGGGGCAGGGCGGGCGGCCGGCGAGACCGAAGGAGTGTCCGGGAGGACGGCCGCCGGGAGACCGAAGGGCCGTGCCGGGGCGGCCCGACGGGCATCCGGAGGACCCGGGGCGGGCGGTACGAGGGATTTCCCGGGACGGGAACGAACGCGTCGGGGCCGCTCAGCGGGACAGCAGGGCGAAGGACGCGCCCTGGTCGTCGGTGACCACGGCCACCGTGCCGTACGACGTCCCGAAGGGCGGCACCTGGACGCGGCCGCCGAGCCGGGTCACGTCCGCCATGGTGGCCTCGAGGTCCTCGACGGCGAAGTGGACGAGGAAGTGGGGCGGCATCTCCGCCGGGAAGACGTCGGAGACCGGGGCGCGGCCGAAGTCGGGCTCGGTGCCCCTCCCGAACAGGGCGTCGTGGAAGAGGGCGCCGTAGAAGGTGTTGGCCGCCTCGGTGTCGCGGGTGTAGAGCTCGACCCAGGCGAAGGTTCCCCGCTCGTGCCGGCGGCCGAAACCGGGACGTTCGCCGGGCTGCCACAGGGAGAAGACGGCACCCTCGGGGTCCGTGACGAGCGCGGTGACGCCGAGCTCGCCGACCGCGCGCGGCGCGGAGACGAGCTGTCCGCCCGCGGCGAGGATCCGCCGGCACAGCGCTTCGGCGTCGGGGGTCGCGAAGGACACCGTCCACACGGTGGGGAGCCGGCCGTCCGTCTTGTGCGCGAGGGACGCCACCGGCTCGCCCCCGAGCAGCGCCCGCACGGTCCCCAGGGGTGGCGAGGGCCGCACGGACCGCGCGGGCCGGGAGGCCGGTGCGGGCCACTCGGGCTGCTCCGGCTGGTCTTCGAACGTCCAATCGAAGAGTTGGCCGTAGAACCGCTTGCCCGCCTCCACGTCGGGAAGCTGCGCGTCCACCCAGCACGGGGTGCCCTCTGTGTACTCCGATGCCCTGTTTTCGGCCATGCCGCTAAAGTAACGGTGTCGCACGCACCGCGCAGACCAGGCACACCAGGCACGGCCGACCCTCGCACCCCATTTGCAGTCGGCCGAATAGCGCTCCCATCACCCCTCGGTAAGCTGACGTCATGACAGGACAAGTGCGTACCGTCGACGGCCGCGTGGCCGGCCGACGAGGGCAGGCGACCCGGCAGAAGCTGCTCGACTGCCTCAGCGAGATGCTCAGCTCCTCCCCCTACCGGGATGTCAAAGTCATCGATGTCGCTCGCAAGGCGGGAACTTCGCCTGCGACCTTCTACCAGTACTTCCCGGACGTCGAGGGCGCCGTCCTGGAGATCGCCGAGCAAATGGCCGCCGACGGAGCCGGTTTGGCGGAACTGCTCGAGGGACGCTCCTGGGTCGGCAAGGCCGGCTGGCAGACGGCGCAGGAACTCGTCGACGGATTCCTGGACTTCTGGAAGCGCAACGACGCGATCCTGCGCGTCGTCGACCTCGGTGCCGCCGAGGGCGACAAGCGCTTCTACAAGCTCCGCATGAAGATTCTCAACTCGGTGAACGGCTCCCTGACGGACGCCGTCGCCGAGTTGCAGGCCAAGGGCCGGGTCGACAAGGACGTGAACCCCGCCGCGGTGGCCGGTTCCCTGGTCACCATGCTGGCGGCCGTCGCCTCGCACCAGAAGGGTTTCACCTCCTGGGGCGTGAAGCAGGCCGAACTCAAGCCCAATCTGGCCCTGTTGGTGCACCTGGGTGTCACCGGCAAGAAACCGACCAAGTAAGGCGAGGCACCTCACGATCCTTTCCCCGCTTACACAGCTTTTCCGCGTCCTGTCTGGCAGGCGGTGGTTCACTCCGGTGAGCCACCGCCTGTCGCGTTTCCCGCCGTCTGTGCATATATGACTGACCGTCAGATTTATGACAACAGCACCCAGGGAGCCCACCGGGGCCCGGGGCGGGAGTGAACAGAGGAGGCCCGGGAGCGGAGGCGGTGGGTCCATATCGGTGAAAAGGGAACACGTCCGCGCGCGCTCGCGTTGAGCACTCCGTGAAAACGGGTCCGCGCAAGCGCATGCCCGAGTGGCACCCGGCACCACAGTCCCCCGCAAGCCGCAGACGTCGCAGGAGGAACCCGGAATGGCCCTCACCCCCGAAGAGCGCGAACAGTTCCTGGCCGAGCCCCATGTCGCCGCGATCGCCGTCGACGCGGGTGAGGGGCGCGCGCCCCTCACCGTGCCGATCTGGTACCAGTACGCGCCCGGGGGAGACGTATGGATCATGACGGGACTGGATTCCCGAAAGAACCGGCTGATCGACGCGGCGGGCCGGTTCTCCCTCATGGTCGACCGCCTCGACCCCACCATTCGCTACGTGTCGGTCGAGGGGCCGGTCGTCGAGACCACCCCGGCGACCATCGAGCAGCTCCGGGAGCTGGCCTCCCGCTATCTCCCGGCCGACAAGGTCGAGGGCTATGTCGCCTTCGCCTGGAAGGAGCACGGCGAGCAGGTCGTCCTGCGCATGCGGCCCGAGCGCTGGGTGTCCTCCGACCTCGGATCCGTGTGAGAGCGACGCGTACGACGGCCCGTACGGCAGTCCGTACGGCGCCCCGCACGACGAGGCGACGGCGGGCAGGAACAATCGGGGTATGGGAACCGATCTTCACGAGCTGCTGACGTCGCTGCGGGTGTGGGACCCGGAGCTCACCGAGCTGCCGGTGCTCGACCCGGCCGCCGCCCCCGCCGAACCGCTGCCGCTGTTCACGCGGTGGTTCGCCGAGGCGGTGGCGGCCGGGCAGCCCGAACCGCACACCATGTCCCTGGCCACGACGGACGCGGAGGGGCTGCCCGACGTGCGGATCGTGATGCTGCACGGCGCGGACGCGGACGGCTGGTCCTTCGCGTCCCACGCCCACAGCCGCAAGGGCGGGCACCTCGCCGCCCGCCCGTATGCCGCGCTGGCCTTCTACTGGCCGGTGCTGGGCCGCCAGGTCCGGGTCCGCGGGCCCGTCGTCACCGCCCCGGCCGAGGAGGCGCGGGCCGATCTGCGCGCCCGTTCGGCCGGGGCGCTGGCCTCCGCGCTCACCGGCCGCCAGAGCGAGGTCCTCGGCTCCCCCGAGGAGCTGACCCGCGCCTCGGAGGCCGCCTGGGAGCTGGCCCGGCGGGAGCCGGACACCCCGGCCCCGTCGTGGACCCTGTACCGCCTGCGTCCGGACGAGGTGGAGTTCTTCCAGGGCGACACCCTCCGCCGTCACATCCGTCTGCGCTACCGCCGGTCACCGCGGGAGGGATGGGCCAGGGAACTGCTCTGGCCCTGAGGCCGGCGGCGGCGCGGGGCACGGGCGGGGCGGAACAGGGCAGGGCCCCGCCCGTGACGCAACTCGCCCCGAAGGGATGTGACGGTGCGTCAGTTCAGCGGGCCGGGGCGTCGTGCGGGACGCCGCCCTTCACATCCGGGCGCACTACGCCACCGATCCCGCCCTCGACTCCTACAGACGTGATCAATCCGCAACCAATTCCGGTCTTGACCGAGACCCATCAACCATGGGCGAGATTACGCTCGCGCACATGGCCGACTCCACCACGCCCCCGAACCCCACGGCACCGCACCGGGAGGACCGTCCCGTCTATGTCATCGGCGGTGGTCCCGGCGGGCTCGCCGTCGCGTACGCGCTGCGCGCCCGGGGGGTGCGGGCCGTCGTCCTGGAACGGTCCGACGGCGTGGGCGCGTCCTGGCGGCGCCACTACGACCGGCTGCGACTGCACACCACCCGGCGCCTGTCCGCGCTGCCCGGTCTACCGATACCGCGGCGGTTCGGGCGGTGGGTCGCCCGCGACGACATGGTCCGGTACCTGGAGAAGTACGCCGAGCATCACCGCCTGGAGATCGTCACCGGGGTCGAGGTCTCCCGCGTCGAGCGCACCGCCGACGGCACCGGCTGGCTGCTGCGCGCCACCGGAGGACGCGAGTTGACCGGCGCCGCGGTCGTGATCGCCACCGGCTTCAACCACACACCCAGGCTGCCCGACTGGCCCGGCCGGGACACCTACACCGGCACGTTCCTGCACGCCTCCGAGTACCGCAACGCGCAACCCTTCGCCGGCCGGGACGTCCTCGTCGCGGGGATCGGCAACACCGGCGCGGAGATCGCCGTCGACCTGGTGGAGGGCGGCGCCTCCCGGGTACGGCTGTCGGTCCGCACCGTCCCGCACCTCGTACGCCGCTCGACCGCGGGCTGGCCCTCCCAGCGCTCGGCCGTCCTGGTGCGCCGGCTGCCGGTGGGGCTCGTCGACCGGCTGTCCCGGGTACAGGCCAGGGTGGCGATGCCGGACCTCTCGGCCCAGGGCCTGCCGCGCCCCGACAGCGGCCTCTACAGCAGGGTGCTGGAAGGCGCCATCCCCGTGCAGGACGTCGGCCTGGTCGACGCGGTGCGCAAGGGCACGGTGGAGATCGTGGCCGCCGTCGAGAGGTTCGAGGACGGCAAGGTGGTCCTCGCCGACGGCAACCGCGTCGGCCCGGACGCGGTGATCTCGGCCACCGGGTACGTGCGCGCCCTGGAGGGCCTCGTCGGCCACCTCGGCGTCCTCGACCACCGGGGCAGACCGGTCGCCCGCGGCGCCGGCACCCCGCCCGACGCCCCCGGCCTGTACTTCACCGGCTTCACCAACCCCATCAGCGGCAACCTCCGTGAACTGGCCCTCGACGCGGAGAAGATCGCCAGGGCGCTGACCCGCCGCGGGGCGCCGGGGATCTCCCGGCTCCCCGGGTGACGACCGCCGGAACCGGAACCGGAACCGACGCTGTTCCACCGGGGACGGTTCACCGAAAGGCCTTCCAGCAGCCCGCCCGGCGCCCGTCAGCCCACGGCGGGTCCCGGCGTGTGCGGCCGCCTGCGGATCACCAGTGCCATCAGTGCCGCCGCCGCGCACAGGGCGCCGGAGGCGTACCAGACCACGTCGTAGGAGCCGAAGACGTCCCGCGCGACGCCGCCGAGGAAGGCGACGAGGGCGGCGCCGATCTGGTGTGAGGCGAGGACCCAGCCGAAGACGATGGCGCTGTCGTCGCCGTAGTGCTCGCGGCACAGGGCGAGGGTGGGCGGGACGGTGGCGACCCAGTCGAGGCCGTAGAAGACGATGAAGAAGATCATCGGGGGATGGACGCTGGGCGCCAGGAGCATCGGCAGGAAGAGCAGGGAGATGCCGCGCAGGGCGTAGTAGACGGCGAGCAGGCGGCGCGGTTCGAAGCGGTCGGTGAACCAGCCGGAGGCCACCGTGCCGACGACGTCGAAGACCCCGATGACGGCCAGCAGGGACGCGGCGGCGGTGATCGGCATGCCGTGGTCGTGGGACGCGGGCACGAAGTGGGTCTGGATCAGACCGTTGGTCGAGGCACCGCAGATCGCGAAGGAGCCGGCGAGCAGCCAGAACGGTCCGGTGCGCACCGCCGAGAACAGGACCTTGAGCGTGCGGCGGGCGGCGCCGGGGACGGGCTCGGGCTTGGGGGCGAACTCCTTTGCCCCGTACGGCTTCTGGCCCACGTCGGCCGGGTGGTCGCGCAGCAGCAGCCAGACGAAGGGGACGACCGCGAGCGCGGCGAGCGCCACCGTGACGGCCGCCGGGCGCCAGTCGTACGTCGCGACGATCCAGGAGACCACGGGCAGGAAGATCAACTGCCCGGAGGCGGACGCGGCGGTGAGGATGCCGGTGACCAGGCCGCGGCGTTCGGTGAACCAGCGGTCGGTCACGGTCGCGGCGAACGCCAGCGCCATCGAGCCGGAGCCGAGGCCCACCAGCAGCCCCCAGCACAGCATGAGTTGCCAGGCCGCCGTCATCCACACCGTCAGTCCCGAGCCGAGCGCGATCACGGTCAGGGCCACCGCGACGACCCGCCGGATGCCGTAGCGGTCCATCAGCGCCGCCGCGAAGGGGGCGGTGAGGCCGTACAGGGCGAGGTTGACGGAGACCGCGGCGCCGATGGTCCCGCGCGACCAGCCGAACTCCTCGTTCAGCGGGTCGATGAACAGCCCCGGCACCGCGCGGAAGGCGGCGGCGCCGATGATCGTCACGAAGGTGACGGCGGCGACGAACCACGCGCGGTGGATGCGGGGGCGGCGCGGGCCGGGGCGGTTCCGCTCGCCGCCGGCCCGTGCTTCGGCGTCCGGCTGTTCCACGCGGTCCGACGGTTCCGGGGTGTCCGGCTGTCCCGGGGTGTCCGGCTGTTCCAGGCCGTCCGGCTGCTTCGCCGTGCCGGCTGTCTCGCTCGTCTGGGTCACGCCATAGAGCTTCCGTACGCGGGGTCCTCGCATCGAGTGGCCCGAAGGACAGCATTCACTAGGATCGGGCCATGGAACCGGCCGACCGCATCCCCAGCACCCCCGACGCCGGCGCCTTCGGGCCGCACCGCGTCGTCGTCCTCGCCCTGGACGGGCTGCTCCCCTTCGAGCTGGGCATCCCGCACCGCATCTTCGGCCGCCCCCGTGACGCCGGGGGGCGGCCACTGTACGAGGTCGTCACCTGCTCCGTCCGGCCTCCCGGACCGGTCGAGACCGACGCCGACTTCACCCTCCACGTCGCCCACGGCCCGGAGGCCCTCGCCACCGCCGACACGGTGATCGTCCCGGCCTCCTACGAGCTCGGTCCGGTCTTCGACCGGGGTGAACTGACCCCCGAACTGGCCGCCGCCCTCGCCCTCGTCCGTCCCGGCACCCGGCTCGCCTCCATCTGCACCGGCGTGTACGTCCTCGCCGCCGCCGGTCACCTCGACGGCCGGCCCGCGACCACGCACTGGGCGGACGCCGCGCGGTTCCAGCGGCTCTTCCCGCGCATCGAGGTCGACCCGGACGTGCTGTTCATCGACGACGGCGACATCCTGACCTCGGCCGGGGTCGCGGCCGGCATCGACCTGTGCCTGCACATGGTCCGGCGCGACCACGGCGCCGCCGTGGCCAACGATGTGGCCCGCCGTACGGTCGTACCGCCGCACCGCGACGGCGGGCAGGCACAGTACATCGAGCGGCCGGTGCCCGATCAGCAGCAGGCGTCCACGACCGGCGCCCGCGCCTGGGCGCTGGGCCGGCTGCACGAGCCGGTCCAACTGCGCGACATGGCCGCCCAGGAGTCGATGTCGGTACGCACCTTCACCCGTCGCTTCCGGGAGGAAACGGGGGTCAGTCCGGGGCAGTGGCTGACCCGGCAGCGGGTGGAACGGGCCCGGCATCTGCTGGAGTGCACGGACCTGTCCGTGGACCGTGTGGCACACGACGCCGGGTTCGGCACCGCGCAGTCCCTGCGGCAGCACTTCCAGGCGGCGCTGGGGGTGACACCGTCCGCGTACCGGCGGACGTTCCGGGCCGGAGGCAGCCATCAGGAAGGCGACCGCCGGGGCGAGAACTACGGCAGGGACAGGGGCTGGGCCGGAATCCGGAAAAGTTGTCCACAGCCTGTGGATGGACCCGCCCCCGATCACGGTGCAGTGCCGACGTGATCGGGGGCGGCGATGGCGGTGGCGGTGGTGGCGCGGTGCCGCCCGTCCCGAGCACGGCGGCACCGCACCGCCTTCCGACTCCGGCGCTCCCGCCCGGCTCCCCTCGGCCATGAGGAAAGCGGCGCCGGAATCACGACCCACACTCGCCGAGGGCTCCCGTCGTCGAAGTCCTCGCCGTCCCCTCGCAGCGAATCGCTGAGGACCAGAGTGATCACACGGTCACGGCACGTCAACGCCGATTCGCGCGACTGTGGATGGCTTCGCGACATATGCCCGGTTATTCGGCGCCGCGCACGGAAGCACACCCGGCGCACCGGCTCACACATCGACTCGCACGGCCGTGCCGCCATGCATCGGTGCACCTGCACGTACGCACAACCGTGCACCGGATCCCCCGGATCCCCCTGGATCTCCCCGACACCTCGGAGTGCCGACGCCCCGGCCCTCGGAGTGCCGGGGCCCTACACCGCCTCGTACTCGAAGCCGCCCCAGGCCGGGGCGGCGGTCTTCCGCGCCGCCGCGCAGCGGTCGAGTTCGCACCAGATACGTTTGCCGGCCCCGTCGGTGCTCCAGCCCCAGCGGTCGGCCAGACCGTCGACGAGGGCGAGGCCGCGCCCGCCGGTCGCGTCGCCGTCCGCGCAGCGCGGCACCGGCGCCCTGTCGCTCCGGTCGGCCACCTCGAGGCGGACGGTGGCCTCCCCCGCCGTCGCGCCCGGCAGGGAGAGTCTCAGTACGGCCGGACAGCCGGTGTGCACCACGGCGTTGGTGACGAGTTCCGAGACGAGCAGGATCAGCGTCTCGGCGAGCGGCTCGTCGGCCGCTATTCCCGCTCCGGCCAGACGCGAGCGGGTCCACCGACGGGCCCGTCCCACCTCAGCGGGGTCGGGCCGGATCTCCAGCTGCACTTGAAGCACCTGCACCGCTCACACCATCCGAACCGGCGGACACTTGGACTCGCGCCTCACGAGGGCCACGATCGTAGCCATTCTCTGCATGGCCTGGACAACGGCCGGGACAAGGGTCACTGAACGTGAATCCCTTATGGGCCAGCATGGTTGACGTACAGTCACGTCAACAAGCGCTTCGGGCATATTCCAGCGCGAAGGAGTACCCGTGCGGCATACTGTGCGACGCCCGCCCCGGCAAGTCGAACAGACGGCGACAGTCGGCCTGGTGGCGCGGCGAACGGCGGCAGGCACCGGCCGTTCCGGACTCGCCTCGGGGGCAACTCCGGCGCGGTGCGTGCTCACAACCACTCGCATCCCACACAAGGTACCGGAGCGGACAGCCGACTCCGGGCCGTGACGAGTCACGCGTAGGACACAACCCGGTCTCAACGCTCCGTGATGCCTGAATGCCACGATCCGTGACATTCACGCGGAGCGATCCGCGACATCGCAGACGGGGGCGGATCGGGCGCTTGCGACGAGCGGTTCGACGGTGAACAGCTCGTCACTCTCCGTGTCACATCCGGTACATCGGGTCCGCGCCCCGGCGCCTCTGAGGTGCGGAGGAGCGTCCGCCTCCCCGGTGAAGCCCGCACCTCCGCGCGCCTGGGGGCAGTCGCGGACGCCGCGTGGACGGCGGCGCGGGTGGTCTCCGCGCGGACCGGCGTTCCGGCGCACGGGCGGGCCACCGCCCGGTGGGTCCCGGCCGGCCGGCCGAACTGTTCACGGGTCCGGGCGTGTTGCACCGCCGGTCCACCGGTTCGCACGCGCGGGGCGGTGCCCGGTCCCGGGGAGCCGACGCCGGAGTCGGTGACCGCGCATCCGCGCGCGGGAGGGCTGCCGGCGCACAAGCCGCCGGAGCGGCCGGAGGCGGCCGACGCCCTCCCTCGCGGCGAGAACCCGCGGAAGGCGCTCGAGTGCGGGCTTGCGGGAGCGCTACTCGGGGACGGTGAAGTAGCGGGCGAAGGCGCCCACGATCTCTTCCTCGCCGATCCTGCCGTCGCCGTCCGTGTCCAGCGCGGCGGCGGCGGACCTCGCCGGCTCCTCGGGGACACCGAGCACCTTCAGGGCACGGGCGGTCTCCTCGACGCCCACCGCGCCGTCGCCGTCGCCGCCGGCCACGGCGAGGACCGCGTGCAGGAAGGGGCGGGCGATCTCGGCGAACCGGTCCGGGTTGTCCCGCAGGCGCTTGACCGCGCCGTTCACGAACTCCTCGCGGGTGATGCGCTGGTCGCCGTCGCGGTCGGCGATCCCCGCCATGCCCTGCCAGAAGGCCTCGGCGCCGCCGTACAGGGCCTGGCCCTTGTCGGACCGGGCCCGGGTGTCGAACTCGGCGAGCAGCGCCTTGGCCGCTCCGCTGAAGTCCTCGCGGTCGATGTAGCCGTTGCCGTCCTGGTCGAAGGTGGCGAAGCGGGCCGCGATCCTGCGCTCGTATTCGCTGGTGACCATGTCTCTTTCAGGCCGCCTTAGTCAGTGGGTTTCCCCATGGGGGTCGTCTCGCCCGGAGCGTACGACGTGCGGCACCCTCCGTGAGCCCGGAAACGACGCTTGTACCAAGAACGGGAGAATTCCGGGACAACCCATGGGTCCGCACGGTCCCGCGCGGGCAGCCGCGGGGTGTGCGTCGGCCGGCCGCAGGGGCTGCCGGAGGTCCTGGGGCCGGCTCAGGCCGACAGCGGGCGCGACTCCTCGTCCACCGCGGACACGACGTCCGGGTGGACGTCGAAGAGGCGGCGCACCCCGAGCGCGCCGAGCACCCGGTTGACGTGGCTGCCGTCGGCGGCTCCCTGGGCGGGAAGGATCAGCCGCAGACTGCCCTGGCAGGAGCGCAGCAGCCGGCGGGTGGCGATGAGCACTCCCACGCCGCTGGAGTCGCAGAACCACACCTCGGAGAGGTCGAGGACAAGGCGGTGTCTGCCCTCGGCCACGACGTCGTGCACGCGCTGGCGCAGCACCGGCGAGGTCATCAGGTCCAGTTCGCCCGACACCCGGAGCACGGCCCAGTCACCCTGCTCGCCATCGGTCACGTTGAAGGCCACCACCACGCCCTTCGTTCGCCGAAACGGAAGAAACGCCTACGCTTCCATACAGCGCGGCTGCCCACCGGCCGTGCCCTGAAACACGACTCAGGAAACCGTAACCGAACAAAAAAGGCTTGTTTCAGTCGACTTCGCTCTCATTCGATCGGTTCTGATCGATGATGGGCTGGGTGGGCAGGCCACCGGACGGCATCCGACATGCGTGCCGGCGACCTTTTACCACCTGGGGGCCGGTGGGGGGCGCACATTGCCGCAAAGGGGCGTGCGTACGCGTACGTGCCGACTACATTCATGAGTCGGCGGGCACCCGCCGGACCGGGCAGGACCGTTCCGGGACGCCGAAAGGGACAGGGGGTGGAGGGGCCGCATGACGCAACGGGACGTACCGCCCCGCTGGGACCGCAAGATGCAGCAGCGACTCGCCCGCGGAGAGGCCGCCGCGCTCGGCGAGCTCTACGACCGGTTCGCCTCCCTCGTGCACGGCCTCGCGCACCGCGTCCTCGGCGACGAGGACGCGGCGGACACCGTCACGCGCGACGTCTTCGCCCACGTCTGGGAGCATCCGGAGGCCTACGACCCCCAGCGGGAGCCGCTGCGCACGTGGATCGCCGTGCTGACCCACGGGCTGGCCGTCGAGCGGCTGCGCGCCGCCGGGACCGCCGCGCTCGCCCACGGCGGCGACGGCAGCGCGGAGGATCTGGAGCACCAGGTGCGCCACGCCTCGGTGGCCGCCCGCGCGGACTACATCGTGCACGCCATGCCGGTGCCTCTGCGGACCGCGCTGGAGCTGGCGTACTTCCAGCGCAGGGACTACCAGCAGACCGCCGCCGACCTCGGCGTCACCGAGGACGAGGCCCGCCGCCGCCTCCGGCTGGGCCTCCAGTTGCTGGCCACGGCCCACGACGCCGAGGCCCCGGGCGCCCCGCCCGGAATCGGGGGTGCGGCGTGAGCGACGACCGTTTCGAGCCGTACGACGACCATGGGCACGCCGGCCGTGACCACGAGAAACACGAGGAGCACGAAGGAGACGGGGAGCGTCCCGAGGACGCGGACACGAACGCGGACGCGGGTACGCACACGGGCCCGGGAAACGGGGCGGACGGTACGCGCGAGCGGGACGTTCCGGGCAGGCCCGGGGGCGGCACGGACGGACCGGGCGACGGTACGGACCCCGGTGACGGCCCGGACCGCGATGCCGGGGCCGGCCGCTCCGCCCGCATACCGCCGCCCCGCGCCTCCGTGGAGGACACCGGGCAGCCCCTGCCGGCACCGGCAGCGGCAGCGATGCCCGAGCCGCTGATGCTGGAGCACCGGGTGCTGAAGTCGCTGCTGGGCGCCTGGGCACTGGCCGCCTGCGCGCCGGAGGAGGCGGCAGCCGTCGAGGAGCACCTCGGCGAGTGCGGGGCCTGTGCCGACGAGGCGCTGCGCCTGCGGGACGCCGTCGGGCTGTTGCAGCGGCCCGAGAGCCTCGACCTGGACCCGGGACTGCGCACCCGCGTCCTGGAGACCTGCCTCAAGCGGCGCCCGCCGCGCATCCCCGTGCCGGACTGGGCCTCCGCCTACGACGCGGAGACGGCGCGGCTGGACGCGCTGCTCCAGGACTTCGGCGACACCGAGTGGCACGCACCCGTGCGGCTGCGCTGGTACGAGGCCGACGAGGCGGCCACCCGCCGCACCACCGTCGCCGGGGTCATCGCGCATCTGCTGGCGGTCGACGGGCTGGTCGCGGCCGCCCTCGGCCTGCCCGACCCGCTCGGTGACCTCGCGCCCGGACAAGCCACCCCGTCGGCCCGCACCGAGGCGTTCTGGCGCGGAGCCCACGCCCCGCCGACCCGCTCCGTGCGGGCGCCCTGGCGCGCGCAGACCCACGACCTGGTGCGGACGGTGTCCTTCACCGGCAGCAGGGCGGGTCGGATGCCGGTCTCGTACGGCGGCTACGAGCTGCCGCTGCACGACGCGATGCTGGACCGCGCCTTCGAGTGCTGGGTGCACGGGGAGGACATCGCCGAGGCGGTGGACTATCCGTACGAGCCGCCGACCGGACGGCATCTGCACGGCATGGTCGACCTGGCCGCGCGGATGCTGCCGGCCGTCCTCGAAGCGCGCCGGCAGGCCGGGCAGGAGGTCTCCACCGAGCGGCGGCTGGTCGAGGCCGGGGCTCCGGGGCGGAGCCTGCGGCTGGAGATCGAGGGGTCCGGCGGCGGGGAGTGGCTGATCCCGCTGGACTCCCCGGCGGCCAAGGGGTCCGCGGAGCACGAGGTGGCCCACATAGCGCTCGACGGCTCGGAGTTCTGCCGCCTGGCCGCGGGCCATGTGTCCCCGCAGGAGGCGGCCGCCGGGCAGGTCGGGGACAAGGCCGCCATCCGGGACGTCCTGCTGGCGGCGGCCTCCATGAGCCGGATCTAGGGCCTGCCCGGAGCCGGAGTCCGCCCGGAGCCGGGCAGGCCCCGGATCCGGGGCCTGCCCGTCGGATCGGGCCGGACAGGCCCCGGCCGCGCGTTCTAGCCCCGCTCCTGTGCCGTCCGGGTTCCGAGGGCTCAGGCGAAGACCACCGTCCGCCGCCCGTTCAGCAGGATGCGGCGCTCCGCGTGCCACTTCACGGCGCGGGCCAGCGCCTGGCACTCCACGTCGCGGCCGATGGCGACGAGCTGGTCGGGGGTGACGTCGTGCCCCACCCGCTCGACCTCCTGCTCGATGATCGGACCCTCGTCGAGGTCGGCGGTGACGTAGTGCGCGGTGGCGCCGATCAGCTTCACACCCCGGGCGTGCGCCTGGTGGTACGGCTTCGCGCCCTTGAAGCTCGGCAGGAAGGAGTGGTGGATGTTGATGATCTGCCCGGAGAGCTGCTTGCACAGGTCGTCCGAGAGGACCTGCATGTAGCGGGCGAGCACGACGAGTTCGACGCCCTCCTCGCGCACGATCTCCAGCAGCTTCGCCTCGGCCTGCGCCTTGGTGTCCTTCGTCACCGGAATGTGGTGGAAGGGGATGTTGTACGAAGCCACCAGTTCGGCGAAATCGGTGTGATTGGACACCACGCCGGCGATCTCCACCGGCAGCGCGCCGATCCGGGCGCGGAACAGCAGGTCGTTCAGGCAGTGGCCGAACCTGCTGACCATCAGGACGATGCGCATCTTCTCGTCGCCCCGGCTTATCCGCCAGTCCATCTGGAAGGCGTCGCCGATCGCCGTGAAGCTCGCCCGGAGCTTCTCCACGGTCACGGGGGCCTCCGCGGAGAAGTGGACCCGCATGAAGAACAGCCCGGTGTCGTGGTCACCGAACTGCTGGCTGTCCTCGATGTTGCAACCGGTCATGAACAGGTAGCTCGACACGGCGTGCACGATGCCCTGCTTGTCAGGACAGGACAGGGTCAGAACGTACTGGTCGGCCGGGGCCTCTGCTCGGGCGGGCTGCTCACTCATGCGGAAAAGGGTCCCATACGCGGATCCCGGCCGGGGGACCGTTCCGCTACGCGGACCGGGTCAGGATGCTCAGCACCTCGAGGCTCTGCGGCGCAGTGTCGGGGTCCTCCCCGTCACTGGTCGCCAGCCGCACGTGCGCGTCGCGCGCGGCGCGCACCGCGTCCGGCCATCCCTCGTGCGCGAGGTAGGCGGTGACGGGCGCGTCCGGACCGACCTGGTGCATGATCCGCAGCACGCGCAGCACCGCGGTGTCCACGAGCGCCGCCTCCTGCGAGTCGCGGAAGATCGTGCCCACGTACTTCTCGGCGGACCAGTTGTCCAGCCAGGTGTCCTCGACCAGCCGGTAGACCGCGTCGGTGACGTCGCCGTAGCCGTCGACACCGGCCAGCCAGACGCCGTGCTGGAACCCCGGGTCGGAAAGCATGTGCAGCGCGGAGCGCACATTGCTGCGCCAGCGCCACCATGGCATGTCGTTGAGTGGCATGCCGCCCATGGTGGAGGAGCGACGGCCGCGACGGGAAGAGTTCTCCGAACCTTGCACGGTCATCGATCGTACGTTTCCCCTCGCCTCCGGTCGCACCGGACCCGGCAATTCACCTCTGCGTCACCATCCGTCGACCGTAGGTCACCCCATGGTTGGCGATGTGGGGGAATCGTGCGGGAACATGACCGGCAGTCCGCGCAACCGCAGCCGCCTCCACAGCAGCTCCCTTCCCCGTCGCACCTCCCGGCCGTTCAGAGCCGGCGCCCTGACCTCGGGTGCGCTGGCGGTGACGATCCTGGCCACCGGGTGCGGAGTCCTCCCCGGCCCGGGAGGCGACAGCGACGAACCGATCACCGTCATGACCTGGGCGCCCGAGAAGACCAACGCCACCAACAAGCCCGGCATGCCCGCTTTCGCCAAGGCGTACGCCCGCTGGGTGAACGCCGGGGGCGGCATCAACGGCCGCGAGCTCCACGTGATCACCTGCAACGAGCACAACGACAGCGTGGCCGCCTCGCGGTGCGCCCGGACCGCCGTCAAGGAGAACGTGGCCGCGGTCGTCGGCTCGTACAGCCAGCACGCCGACACGTTCCTGCCGACCCTCGAGGGCGCCGGCATCCCGTACATAGGCGGCTACGGCATCACCACCGACGAGTTCACCAGCCCGCTGTCCTACCCCGTCAACGGCGGCCAGCCGGCGCTGCTGGCGGGCCTCGGCCGCGTCCTCGCCGACGTCTGCGGGCCGGTCACCCTGATCCGTCCCGACACCATCGCGGGCGACCAGCTGCCCCCACTGCTCGACTCGGGCCTGGCCGCGGGCGGCCACGAGCCGACCGCGGACCAGCGGGCGGCGGAGGAGGCCACCGAGTACGGCGGGCAGGCGCAGCAGGCCCTGGAGACCAGCACCACCGATCCGGAGGCGGAAGGCTGTGTGGTGCCCGCGCTCGGGGACCGCACCAGCACCTTCATGGACTCCTTCCGGCGCGCCCGCGCCGACCACCCGGACGTGCGCACCGCGACCGTGCTGGGCAGCGTCGACCAGACGACGGTCAACACGACCGGCGGGGCGTCGAGCCCGTACGAGGGGTCGTACGTCACCGGCTGGTACCCGGCGTCGAGCGACGCGCTCTGGGACCCGATGAAGGACGTGATCAAGAAGGAGGCGTTCGGCGACAACCGGATCGACCCCGCCGACGCCGGTGTGCAGACGACCTGGATCGCCTACACGGTGTTCAAGCAGGTCGTCGAGTCGCTCGGCGGCGGCGAGGTGAGCGCCGACACCGTGACCCGGACCCTGAACGGCGGACTGAAGGTCGGGACGGGCGGGCTCACCCCCACCCTGCGCTGGCAGTTCCAGGACAAGCTGGCCGCCGTCGGCTTCCCCCGGCTGGTCAACGCCAACGTGACCTTCCAGGAGGTCAGGAACGGCCGGCTCGTGGCCGGCCGCGACGGCTTCATCGACGTGACGGACACGCTGCACGACACCGACCTGACCTGACGCGGCGGGGCCCGGACCGCACGCCTGCCGTCCGGGCAGGGCCGGACTCCGGCCGGTCACAGATCGGTCGGCTGCCGCTCGGTCAGGCTGTGCTGCTTGGCGATCTCGTTCCACAGCTGGGCGGCCTTGGTCTTCTCGGCGGTCGCGGTGCCGCTGTCCTTGTTGGCGGCCTGGGTCTCACCGGTCGAGCGGGCCTGGCCCTTCCGGCAGCCCTTCTTGCCCGCGGTCTGGTCGGCCCAGGCCGCGTAGTGGTTGTCGGCCGACGCCGACGCCTGCCACGCCTTGGTGAGCGCGTCGGTGAGCGCCGCGTGGTGGGGCAGCTTGTCCACCGACAGCTGGGAGAGGTCGGTGACCAGCTGGTTGCGCTGTCCGGCCGCTTCCCGCAGGTCCTGGGCCGCCTGCTGGAGGTCCTTGCAGGACTTCACCTTCTCCACCGCGCTGATCACCGTGGACCGGCTGTCGCCGCTGTGGGCCAGCAGCTTGTCCAGCTCGACGGCCTGCTCCCGGACCGGGTCGACGGACGGCTCGGCGGACGGTTCGGCCGTCGGCGCCTCGCTCGCGGGCGCGGTGGCGGAGACCGGCTGGTTCTTGTCGTCGTCGCCGCCCCCGCCGCCGAGCAGCGCGCCCGCGCCGATGCCGAGGACCACCAGGCCGACGCCGACCGCCGCGATCAACGGCACCTTCGACCCCGTACGGCCGCCGCGGCCACCCCGGCCGCCCCGGCCTCCGGCGTCGCTCTCGCGGGCGGCACGCCGGCCGCCGCCGCCCTGCCCGGCCTGCGGGTAGGCGGGCTGCGGGTGCTCGATGCGGGGCATCTGCTGGGTGGACCCGGCCGGGCTCTCGTCGCCGCCCGAGGTGCGGAAGAGGTTGTCGAACTCGGCGGGCGGCTGCCGGTTCCCCTCGTCGGCGGGGCCGCCGGAGGGAGCACCGGGCGCGGCTCCGTACAGCGCGCCCTGGGGCTGGTCGGTCACCGGGGCCATGAACTGGGTGGCCTCGGCGTCGGGGTTGCCCGCGGGCGGGCCCGGGTACCGGGTGGCCTCGGAGTGGTGTGCGGCGGGCATCTCGGGAGGCAGTGCTCCCGGGCCCACCGGGGGTATGAACTGCGTCGCGCCCTCGTCCATGGGGGCGGCGGGCACCGGCGGCAGGAACTGGGGGGCCCCCTCCGACCCGTCGGGCAGCGCGCCCGCGCCGCCGGAGCCGTACGCGCCGGCGGGGGCTCCGTACCCGGAACCGTGCTGCGGCGGCATCGGGGCGCCCCCGCCCTGCTGCCCGTAACCGTCCGGCCCCCCGGCCGCCGGTCCGTAGGCGTCGCCGCCGTGGTGTCCGCCGTAGCCGGGACCCTGGCCGGTGGCCTGCGGGGGCATCTGCGCGGACGGGCCGCCGGTGTTCGGGCCGTACGAGGAGGGGGTGCCGTGGGCCGGGGGCTGCGCGCCCTCGGGCGGCAGCGGGCCCGGACCCTGCTGTCCCGCGGCCGGTCCCTGTGCGCCCCAGGGGGCCGGTTCCTGCGTGCCCCACTGCTGGGCGGGCGGGGACTGCCACTCCTGGCCGGACGGCGGGGCCGGCGCGGGCGGCAGCTGCTGCTCGGGCCCCCACGGCGTGCCCCAGATCTGACCGCCGGGCGGCGCCGAGGCGGGCGCCCGCCCGCCCGGCGCGACCGGATCGGCCGCGGCACCCGTCATACCCGGCAGCAGGGGCTCGCCGCCGTCGGAGGGCAGCACGATGCCTTCGCGCGCGGGGCGCGCCGAGGGCTCCTCGCCCTGTCCGCTCTGCGTCACCGGGACTCCTACCCATGGGGGACCTTGTGGATCGTCGGCTCACGCTACCGGGTCCCCGGAGCCCGGTGCCACGCAGCACAGGACATGACCTCCTGCCCTGTGAGCGCGGTAACAAAACCGGATCACCGCACGCTGTTCATGTCACCTCTTCCGCTCCGCTCCCGCATCGGCCCCGCATCGCCCGTGCGTTCACTCACGATCACCCGAAATGTTCACCACCCGTCGTCCGCCCCCGAGTTCGCACGACAACTGGAATCTTGATCACACCGTGCCCTGCCGTCCCCCGTTGCCACGGCGTCGCGGCGTCGTGGCGCCGCGACGCCGCGCTCACGCCGCCGCGGGCAGGGCCATGCGCGCACCGAACTCCCGTACCACCGGCTCCTCCTGGTACGGCTCCAGCCGCTGCTGGAAGTCCTCCAGGTACTCGGCGCCCCGGTGGGACCTGAGCCCGTCCAGCAGCTCCACCGCCTTCAGACCCGTGGTGCAGGCCTGTTCGACCTCCCGCTGCTGCACCTGCGCCGTGGCGAGCAGCACATAGCCGATCGCCCGGCGCCGCACCCGCGACTCGGGATGCCCGGCCAGCGCCTCGCGCGCGCACCGTGCGGCGGCCTCGGCCTGCCCCAGGTCCCGGTGGCAGTGCGCCAACTCGTCGGCGAGGTAGGCCTCGTCGAAGTGGGCGATCCAGGCGGGGTCGTCCCCCGAGGCCGGGTCGGCCGCCTCCATGGCGCCGATCGCGCGCCCGGCCGCCTCCTGCGCGGCGTGCGCGTCACCCATCAGCGCGTGCCCGCGCGCCTCCGCCGCCCGGAACATCGCCTCCGCCCGGGGTGTCGCCCGCCCTCGCGCGCCTTCCTGGGCGGCACGCGCCAACTGCGCGATCTCACGCGGGTTTCCGAGCTGCGCGGCCAGATGGCTCATGGAGGCGGCGAGCACGTACCCGCCGTACCCGCGGTCGCCGGCCGCCTGGGCCAGCCGCAGCGCCTGGATGTAGTAGCGCTGGGCGAGGCCCGGCTGCCCGGTGTCCACGGCCATGTACCCGGCCAGTTCGGTCAGTCGGGCGACCGCCGCGAACAGCTCGCGCCCGACGGCCTCCCGGTACGAGCCGGTGAGCAGCCCGGAGACGACGCTGTTGAGGTAGTGCACGACGACCGGGCGCACGTGCCCGCTGCCGTACTGATGGTCCAGGTCCACCAGGGACTGCGTCATGGCCCGCACGGCTTCCACGTCGGACCGCCCGACCCGCGGCCCGGCCGAGCGCGCCACCTGCGGGTCGGGGGCGGAGATCAGCCAGTCCCGGCTCGGCTCCACCAGCGCGGACGCGGCGACGGAGGAGCCGGACAGGAAGTCCCGCCGGCCCACGTCGCTGCGCCACAGCTCGCAGACCTGCTCTATGGCCCCCAGTACCGTCGGCGAGAACTGGAGACCGACACCCGACGCGAGGTTCTTGCCGTTGGCCATGCCGATCTCGTCGATCGTGACCGTACGGCCCAGCTTGCGCCCGAGTGCCTCCGCGATGATCGCCGGTGCCCGGCCCCGCGGCTGCTGTCCGCGCAGCCAGCGGGCCACCGACGTCTTGTCGTACCGCAGGTCGAGGCCGTGCTCGGCGCCGCACAGGTTGACTCTGCGGGCCAGCCCGGCGTTGGAGCATCCGGCTTCCTGGATGAGCGCCTGCAGTCGTTCGTTCGGCTGCCGCGCGACGAGAGGCCTTGCGGCCATGGCGTACCCCCTGAGGCTGCGGTGCCTGCCCACGCACCGAGTTGACGTGTCTTCGGCGGCCGGACCCGCCCATCCCCTGACAACTCCCCTCGTGAAGGGACGAAAGTTCCGGCCGTGAAGATCAATGCCCCGCCGAGGTGCCGAAGATGCGAGGCATGTACGAATTGCCGAGGTGACGGCGGATGCCGGCCCCGTCCTGGCTACCCACCCTTGGCTACCCACCCGCGGACACCGATCCTCCTGCGCGCCCCCGGACATGCCCCCATGCGCCCCGACCGGGGAGCGAGTGCCCCGCCCGCGCCGGGGCGCGGGCGTAACCCCTGGTGACGGACGTAGTTGTGTTCAGCGTGGAAGAGACGATCCCGGGCACCGATGCCGGACAGATTCCGAAGCAGCGCGGGGAAACCCTGCTGGACACCGCGGTTCGCTACACCGAGGAGCGCCACTGGGACGTGTTCCCGGGCACGTGGCTGGAGGCCGTCGACGGGGTGCACCGCTGCTCGTGCGGTGTCGTCGAGTGCCCGGCGCCCGGCGCACACCCGGCGCGCTCCGACTGGGCGGGCCAGGCGACCGGCAGCGCGACGGCCGTCCGCCGCATGTGGCAGATGTGGCCGACGGCCTCGATCCTGCTGCCCACCGGCCACGCCTTCGACACGATCTCCGTCCCCGAGACGGCCGGGTTCCTGGCGCTGGCCCGGATGGAGCGGATGGAACTGGCGCTCGGTCCGGTGATCCTGACGCCCGCCCGGCGCATGGAATTCTTCGTGCTCCCCGGCGCCGCGGCGAAGGCGCCGAGCCTGATCCGTGGCCTGGGCTGGTCGCTGTCCCCGCTCGATCTGTCCGTGCGGGGCGAGGGCGCGTACGTGGCGGCGCCGCCCACGCGGTTCGGGTCCAGGGGGGCCGTGCAGTGGGCCAGCGGGCCGACACCGGCGAACCGGTGGCTGCCGGACGCCGCGGAGCTGATCCCGGCGCTGGCGTACGCGTGCGGCCGGGACCGGCAGGACCGCCGGGAACGCCGGGAACGGCAGAAGCAGTAGGGCGTTCCGGGAGAGGATCCCGGCGCGCGCGACCCGTCCCGGCGCCGGACCGGCCCCCGTAGGGTGCTTCGTATGACGGAGGGAACAGAGCGGACAGGGGTGGGCTCGGCCGCCGTACGGGTGCGAGGGCTCTGGAAGCGGTTCGGCCGACAGGCCGCGGTGGCGGGGATCGATCTGGAGCTGCCCGCGGGCAGGTTCATCGGGCTCGTCGGGCCGAACGGGGCCGGCAAGACCACCACGCTGTCGATGGTGACCGGGCTGCTGCGGCCCGACCAGGGCACCGTCGAGGTCGTGGGCCACGACGTGTGGCGCGACCCGGTCGAGGTCAAGGCGCGGATCGGGGTGCTGCCGGAAGGGCTGCGGCTGTTCGAGCGGCTGTCGGGGCGCGAACTGCTCGCCTACACCGGCCGGCTGCGCGGCCTGCCGGGCGCCGAGGTCGACAAACGGGCCACCCAGCTCCTCGACGTCCTCGACCTGGCCGGGGCCCAGCACAAGCTCGTCGTCGACTACTCGACCGGCATGCGCAAGAAGATCGGCCTCGCCGCCGCGCTCCTGCACAATCCCGAAGTGCTCTTCCTGGACGAGCCGTTCGAAGGCGTCGACCCGGTTTCCGCGCAGATCATCCGGGGCGTCCTGGAGCGGTACACCGCCTCCGGGGCGACGGTCGTGTTCTCCTCCCACGTCATGGAGCTCGTCGAGTCGCTCTGCGACTGGGTCGCGGTGATGGCCGCGGGCCGGATCCGCGCCCACGGGCCGCTCGCCGAGGTGCGCGGCGACGCGCCCTCGCTGCAGACGGCGTTCCTGGAACTCGTCGGCGCGCACGGCCGCGACACCGGCTCCGACCTCGACTGGCTGGGCGGCGGGTCCCGGTGACCGCGCCCGTCCCCGCCCCCGGCACCACTCCCCCTCCCCGTGCTCCCGGTGCTCCCGCCCCTTCGGTGACGCCGGTCCTCGTCCGGCTGAAGCTGTCCCTGCTGCGCAACGGACTGCGGCAGTCCGGTGGCCGCAGGGCCGCCTACATCGCCTCGGCCGTCCTCGCCCTGCTGTTCGCCGCGCTCCAGCTCGTCGGCCTGATCGCGCTGCGCCGCGTCGACCACGCCGAGTCGCTGGTCGTGCTCCTCGTGGCGGTGCTGGCACTGGGCTGGGCGGTGATGCCGCTGTTCTTCCCCGGTGGCGACGAGACCCTCGACCCGTCCCGGCTGGTGATGCTGCCGCTGCGTCCCCGCCCGCTGGTGCGGGCCCTGCTCGCCGCCTCGCTGGTCGGCATCGGACCGCTGTTCACGCTGTGCGTGCTGGCCGGTTCGGCGATCGCCGTCGCGCACGGCGGGGCGGCGATCGCCGCCGGTGTCCTCGCCGTCCCGCTCGCGCTGCTGGTGTGCGTGGCGCTGGCCCGCGCGGTCGCCACCGCCAACGTGCGGCTGCTGACCAGTCGCAGGGGACGCGACCTCGCGGTGCTCAGCGGACTCGTGATCGCGGTCGGCGCGCAGTTCGTCAACTTCGCCGTGCAGCGGCTGGGTTCCGCCGGGCTGGACCAGCTCGACCCGGCGGCGGACGTGGTCCGGTGGATTCCGCCGGCGTCCGCGGTCGGCGCGGTGCACTCGGCGGGCGAGGGCGCGTACGGGGCCGCCGCCGTCCAGCTCGCCCTGACCGCCGGGGCCCTGGCGGTGCTGCTGGCGCTCTGGTCGCGCTCGCTGTCCCGGCTGATGACCTCGCCCGACGGGTCCACCCTGCAGAGCGGGGAGGCGGCCGTGCGCGACCGTTCCCCGGCCGGGCTCGCCCGGCTGCTGCCCGCGGGGCGCACCGGCACGGCCATGGAACGCAGCCTCCGCTACGTCTGGCGCGACCCCAAGACCAAGGCGGCGTGGGTGACCTCGCTGGCCATCGGGCTGATCGTGCCGGTGTTCAACGCCTGGCAGGGCACCGGCTCGGTCTACTTCGCCTGCTTCGCCGCCGGGATGCTCGGCATCATGATGTACAACCAGTTCGGGCAGGACACCTCCGCGTTCTGGATGGTCGCGATGACGATCTCCGGCACCCGGGACGCCTACGTCGAACTCCGTGCCCGCGCTCTGGCCCTGCTGCTGGTCACCCTGCCCTACTCGACGCTCGTGACCGTCGTGACCACCGCGATGCTCGGCGACTGGCCGCGGCTGCCGGAGGCCCTGGGGCTGTCCTTCGCCCTGCTGGGCGCGATGCTCGCGACCGGCGCGTGGACGTCGGCGCGCTTCCCGTACTCGATCCCGCAGGAGGGCCACAAGAACGTCGCCCCCGGGCAGGCCGGACTCGCCTGGATCTCGATCTTCGGCGGCATGGTGGCGGCGGCCGTGCTCTGCGCGCCGGTCATCGTCCTCACGATCTGGCTGAACGTGAGCGCGGGCGGCGAGGGCTGGACGTGGCTGCTGCTGCCGGCAGGCACGGCGTACGGTGCCGCCCTCGCCCTCGCCGGTCTCCGCCTCGCGGCTCCGAGCACGGCCCGCCGCCTGCCGGAGATCCTCACGGCGGTCAGCAAGGGCTGAAGGGCACGGCAGGGGCACGGAACGAGGGCGGGTACGGGGCAGCGGTACGGGGCCCGCGGCAGAGCGGGGGCCCGGAACCCGGGGCCCGGGGCTCAAGCGTCCTGAAGGGTGTCCAGGAACGGTTCGATGGCGGTGCGCCAGGCGTCGGGCTGGTCGTAGTGGACGAGGTGGCCGGCGTCGGCCACCTCCGCGTACCGGCCGCGGGGCAGGACCCGGACCATCTCCTGGGCCTCCGCGCGGCCCAGTGCGCCGTCGAGGCCGCGGACCACCAGGGTGGGGCACCGCACCTGGGCCAGCTCCTCCCAGTGCGCGTCGTACACCCAGGTCTCGCGGGAGCGGAGCATCTGGTCGAGGTCGAAGACCGGCCGCCATCCGTCCGGGGACTCGGCCATCACCTCGGCGTAGAACTCGCCGCGGGCCGGGTTCGGCCGCTCCACCCAGGGGTCGTCCTCGCCGAACCACTTGCGGACGTCGGCGAGGGTGGCGAACGGAACGGGCCAGGCCTTGAACCACTGGGCCCACTCGCGCTGCGAGGCAGCCCCGAGCGCGGAGGCCCGCATGTCGCAGATGATCAGCCCGCGCACCAGGTCGGGGCGTTTGGAGGCCAGTTGCCAGGCGGTCAGGGCGCCCATGGCGTGGCCGATGAGGACGGCCGGCCCGAGGCCCAGCTGCTCGAGGACGGCCTCGGTGTCGTCGACATAGGCGTCACGGGTGAACGAGGCCTGCGGGGGCTTGTCGCTGCGCCCGTGGCCGCGCTGGTCCAGGGCGACCGCCCGGTACCGCCCGGAGAGCCAGCGGGCGGTGGACGCCCAGTGCGAGGCGCGGCCCATGAGCCCGTGGAGCAACAGCACGCTCGAGGCGTCGCTCCCGGTGGTGTGCTCCGTCGGGTCGCTGCCGGTCTTGGGCGGATCGCCGAACTCCCAGGCGGCGAGACGTACGCCGTCCGACCCCGTCACGTCGATGCGTCGCGCCATTGTCTTGGCACCCCCAGCTCGCTGCTTGCCGTGCTGCTTGCCCTGCCCGCTGTTACCGCCCCACAGGTTATCGAATGTGCTTTCGAAAACAGGGTTTTGGCCGTCAACACCCCTCGTACGAGTGACCCCGCTCGGGGATTGAGCGCCGCGACCGGGGGGAGATCTCCAACGGGAGGCGGACCTCTCGGGGAAATTGGTCCGCAGGGAATGACCCTGGGAGCTCGGGGCTCCGGGTCAGCACAGGGGAGGACAGGCCCCGGCGCCGTGTGGCGCCGGGGCTCCTCACGTGGTCACGGCACATCGTCCCGCCCCTCCCCGGCCGGACGACAGCGCGGTCGGCCCGGCCAAGAGCCCCTCAGGTCATATGCCTCACGCGACAGCCTCGCACGCGAACCGGGCGAGCGCTGCCCTTCGGCACACTCGATCCGGATTCGGCGCGATCGCACCGGCGCCGCGACGCCACCGGAGCAACTTCCTTGCGCAGCAGCCGAGTTGACCGGACGCGAACACGCGCCCCGTCACGGGACCGGCACCGCGCCGACCCCGCTCCCCGCCCCTGCCCCGCCCCCTGTCCGGCCGCTGCCCACCGGCCGGGCCCGGGACTACGGCTTGGCGACGAAGACGTGGGAGGCGATGTCCTTCGCCAGCTCGGCCGCCTCACCGCTGCTGCCCACCAGCACACCGCCCGCCGACTCCGTCACGCTGACCACCGAACCGGGCTGGACGCCCGCCCGGCGCAGCGTGTACATCAGCTGCGCGTCCGTCTGGATCGGCTCGCCGATACGGCGCACCACGACCGTCTTGCCCTCGGGACCCGGGGCGAGATCGGCCAGGGACACCATGCCCTCGTCCAGGAACGGGACGGCGCCGTCCTTCTCGCCCAGCTCCTCCAGGCCCGGGATCGGGTTGCCGTAGGGCGACTCGGTGGGGTGCCGCAGCAGCTCCAGCACGCGGCGCTCGACGGCCTCGCTCATCACGTGCTCCCAGCGGCAGGCCTCGGCGTGCACCTGCTCCCACTCCAGGCCGATCACGTCGACGAGCAGACACTCGGCGAGGCGGTGCTTGCGCATCACGCGGGTGGCGAGCCGGCGGCCCTCGTCGGTGAACTCCAGATGCCGGTCGGCGGCGACGGACACCAGGCCGTCGCGCTCCATCCGGGCCACCGTCTGGCTGACCGTCGGCCCGCTCTGGTCGAGCCGCTCCGCGATCCTGGCGCGCATGGGGACCACGCCTTCCTCCTCCAGCTCGAGGATGGTGCGGAGATACATCTCCGTGGTGTCGATCAGTCCGGACATACGTGCCCCTCGATGAGATATCTGCGATTGGCTCTGCCGGAGGCTGGACGGCTCACCGGCGCATGCGCTGGCCCTGGACTCAATTCTGACGCATGACACCGACAACCGAGCCGCGCCGTGGAACGAAAGGTGTGCACGGAGCGGTACACGGTGGTGCGGGGCCGCCGCGGAGGGCTTCCGGCCCTCGGGCCGCCATATTGACAGGGTACTGGTCCAGACCGCACGGTGATCGGCAGCAGTCCACCCCGAAGGGATGCCGCATGAGCGACCGTACGCCGGCCGGCCAGTTCCTCGATGCCGCGATCGGCCTGTTGCACCGGGTCCGCGACGAGGAGGCCGGCTCCGTCGCGGCCGCGGGCACCCTGCTCGCCGACACGGTCGCGGACGGCGGACGCCTCTTCGCCTTCGGCGCCGGCCACTCCTCGCTCGCCGCGCAGGACATCGTCTACCGCGCGGGCGGACTCGCCCTGATGAACCTGCTCGCCGTCCCGGGCGTCGTCGGCGTCGACGTGATGCCGGCCACCCTCGGCTCGGCCCTCGAACGCGTCGACGGGCTCGCGAGCGCCGTGCTCGACTCGTCCCCGGCCCGCGCGGGCGACGCGCTGGTGATCGTCTCCCTGTCCGGGCGCAACGCGCTCCCCGTGGAGATGGCCATGAACGCCCGCGCCCTGGGCCTGAAGGTCATCGGCGTGACCTCGGTGGCGTACGCGACGGAGACGACGTCCCGGCACGTGTCGGGGACGTACCTCAAGGACCACTGCGATCTCGTCCTGGACTCCAAGATCGCGGTCGGCGACGCGGAGCTGGCCCTGGACAACGTCCCCGCCCCCTTCGCCCCCGCCTCCACCGTCGTCACCGCGGCTCTCCTCCAGGCGGTCATGGCCACCGCGGCCGCCACCCTGGCCGACCGCGGCATCGAGCCGCCCCTCCTGCGCTCCGGCAACGTCGACGGCGGCCACGACTGGAACGGCCGCATCCTGGAGCAGTACGGCGACCGGATCTTCTACCGGCACTGAACCGCGCCGCCGCTCCGGCCGCCGGGCCGGGGTCACTCCCGCTGCCCGGCCGCCCCCATCAGGTCCAGGGCCGCGGCGATGCGGTGGGCCACCTCCTCCGCGTACATCGCGTCGGGGCGTTCGAAGGCGTTGCGCCCCGGGCCCCGCAGAAACGTCACGGCACCGAGCGTCCGGCCCCGGCTGCGCAGCACCGTGCACAGGGCGTGCGCCGCGTCCGCCGGCCACTGCCGGGACACCGCCCACGCGCGCGCCTCCTCCGCCGGCACCGCCCCCGCGTCGGCCCGTACGGAACCGGCCCGCTCGACGCACCGCAGGGCGGGATGGCCCTGGCCGTACCGCACCGGCAGACCCGCCTGCCCGGCGAGCCGGCTCGGCCCCGGCGCCCCGGACGGAGTGGCCGCGATCCGCACCAGGCGGGCCCGGCCCGTGCTCTCCGCGTCACCCGCGCTCCCGTCGGCCGCCCGGTCCGCGACGCGGTCGATCAGCGCGTGGTCGGCGAATCCGGCGAGCGCGAAGTCCAGATGGACGGTGACGGCCTCCGCCGGGTCCTCGCACTCGGCCGCCGCCCGCGCCGCCCGGTGCAGCTGCTGCGCCCGGAACCGCACCAGTGAGGCCTCCTGCTCGCTCTGCCGGACCTCGGTCACGTCCTGGAACATCCAGCCCACGCCGAGCGGCACCGGCTCCTCCGCCAGCGGCGACGCCAGCCGCACGAAGCCGCACCGCCAGCACCGCCGCCGCTCGCCCTCCGGCTCCCGCACACTCACCCAGATCTCGGCGGGCGCGGGCGGAGCGCCCTGGGCCAGCACATGGGTGAGCGCGCTCTCCAGCTCCTCCACGCCCTGCGACAGCAGCTCCCCGAGCGGCCGCCCCAGTACGGAGGTGCGCCCGGTGCCGAACGCCTTCGCCGCGTGTGCGTTCACCACGGCGGGCCGCAGATCGGCGTCGACGAGGACGACGCCCCAGCTCGCTTCCTCCAGCAGCGCCTCGCTCAGTGCGATCGACCGCTCCAGGTCGATCTGCGCGTGCACCTCGCTGAACGCGCAGTACACGCCGGCCGGCTTCCCGTCGGGCCCGCGTACGGCCGCGGACTGCGTGCGCACCAGCACCCGGCCGCCGTCCTTGGTCAGCAGCGCGAACTCGTTCACCTGCCGGCCCGAGGCGTCCATGGCCGACATCAACCGCCCCTCGACCTCCGCGGCGTCCGCGCCGCGCACCGCCCATCCGGCGAAGCCCCGCCGGCCCACGGCCTCGGCCGCGGTCCATCCGAGGATGCGCTCCGCCTCGCGGTTCCAGTGCGTCACCACCGCGTCCGCGTCGAAGGCGCACAGGGCGGCGTCCATGCCGTCCAGCAACGCGGCCAGCAGATCGGAACCGTCCGAACTCTCCCGCCCGGGCTCTTCGGGCCCCAGTTCGTCGGTGGTCCCACTACGCCGGGAAGCACTCACCTGGACCCCCTGCAGCTGCGTCCTACGTACGGCACGTCGGTCCGCCCACTTGCAATCATTCAACTTGAACGTGACTCAGCGCACACCGGGTTCCCGCAACATTGAGAAAATCGTTGTACGCCACCGGCATACCCGGTCCCGCCCGGCCCCCGCCCGGTCCCGGCCGCCGTCCCCGTCCGGCGTCCCCGCACTCCGCTCAGCCTCCGCCGTCCCGCGCCTTCCCGCCGCTCCCCCGCCGGGCGTCCACCTCGATCTCGATCCTCATCCGGGGATCGGCGAGCCCGCACACCTGCATGGTCGCCGCGGGCCGGACCTCGCCGAAGCAGCGCCTCAGCACGGGCCAGCACGGCTCGAAGTCCTCCCGCGCGGGCAGCAGGTAACGCACCCGCACGACGTCCGCGAAGGTGCATCCCGCCCCGTCCAGGGCCGCTTCGATGTTCCGCAGGCACTGCTCGGCCTGCTCGACCACGTCGTCGGAGATCGTCATGGCCGCGTAGTCGAACCCGGTGGTCCCGGACACGTACACCCGGTCCCCGTCCACCACGGCCCGCGCGTAACCGATCCGCTCCTCGAACACCGACCCGCCCGTGATCGTCCGCCGCCCCGTGTCTCCCATGCGCCGCACGGTAGGTGACCGGCGGTGACACGTCCAACGGTCAATATCTCGAAAAACCGGTTGATCGGACGGCGGGACGGTTCCTAGGGTGGGGGTATTCCGGAAAGGAGGTGGTTCGGCAGATGTATTCATACCGGACGGAAGAGGTGGCTGCGGGCCAGTAGCCCGTCGCCGTACTCGGTTCGGCGCCGGACCAGCGTGTGCCTGACGCACGCGACCGGCCCAATCCAACGCAGTCGCCCGACCCGCGAGTCGCCGGTACGTCCGGCCGGCCCCTCCTTGAGAGGACCGGGCTCGCGGGTCGTCTGCGTTTCCGGGAGCGCCGGAACCCCTCGGGCCCCGGGCTCCCGTCGCACCGCGGGTGTCAGGCCCGGTCGGCGATGTCCGCGTAGCCCTCGATCTCCTTCGGGTCGCGGTTGCCGGGGCCCATGTAGCGGGCGGAGGGGCGGACCAGGCGGCCGGTGCGCTTCTGCTCGAGGATGTGGGCCGACCAGCCCGCGGTCCGGGCACAGGTGAACATCGAGGTGAACATGTGGGCCGGCACCTCGGCGAAGTCCAGGACGATGGCGGCCCAGAACTCGACGTTGGTGGCCAGGACGCGGTCGGGACGGCGGGCGTGGAGCTCGGCCAGGGCGGCCTTCTCCAGCGCCTCGGCGACCTCGAAGCGCGGGGCGCCGAGATCGCGCGCGGTGCGGCGCAGCACACGGGCGCGGGGGTCCTCGGCGCGGTAGACGCGGTGGCCGAAGCCCATGAGGCGCTCGCCCTGGTCGAGCACCCGCTTCACGTACGCCTCGGCGTCCCCGGTGCGTTCGATCTCCTCGATCATGCCGAGGACGCGCGAGGGCGCGCCGCCGTGCAGGGGGCCCGACATGGCGCCGACGGCGCCCGAGAGGGCCGCGGCCACGTCCGCGCCGGTGGAGGCGATGACGCGGGCCGTGAAGGTGGAGGCGTTCATGCCGTGCTCGGCGGCGGAGGTCCAGTACGCGTCGACGGCGGCGACGTGCTTGGGGTCGGGCTCGCCGCGCCAGCGGATCATGAAGCGTTCGACGACGGAGCGCGCCTTGTCGATCTCGCTCTGCGGGACCATGGGCCGGCCCTGGCCGCGCGCGGACTGGGCGACGTAGGAGAGAGCCATGACGGCGGCGCGCGCGAGGTCGTCGCGGGCCCGCTCGGCGTCGATGTCGAGGAGCGGTTTCAGGCCCCAGACGGGTGCCAGCATGGCGAGCGCGGACTGGACGTCGACGCGGACGTCACCGGAGTGGACGGGGATCGGGAAGGGTTCGGCGGGCGGCAGACCGGGGTTGAAGGCTCCGTCGACGAGAAGGCCCCAGACGTTCCCGAAGGAGACGTGCCCGACCAGATTCTCGATGTCGACGCCCCGGTACCGGAGGGCGCCGCCCTCCTTGTCCGGTTCGGCGATCTCCGTCTCGAACGCGACGACTCCTTCGAGCCCGGGTACGAAGTCGGACATCAGGCGGCTCCTCATGATGGGGACGACGGATGGTGGTGCGGGTGGGACGACCACGCGCCGGCCGGTCGGTGGGTCGACCGGTCGGTAACCGGTCGATCTGTCGAGGTGAGTGCGCGTCCGAAGGCTCCGCGGTCGTCATCGTGAGGACTCGCGGTCCGGGACGTCACCCCTGTGATGCCCGGCTGGCGGCTACCCAACCGGCTCACTGCCCAGCACGATATCCCTGAGTGCCATTTTTGGGGAGGGCTTGCGGCACTCAGTGCCACTTCGTTGCGGACGGCCTCCCCCCGCCCCGCCCCTCCCGGCCCTCGGACGCCCCGCCCGCGCTCTCCGCGCATACGGCAGGATGACGGCGTGACCGACCGAGACGCTGTTCCCCTCGATCTCGCCTCGATGCGCAAGCAGTACCGGGCCGAGGGGCTTTCCGAGACCGACCTGGCCGCCACTCCCCTCGAGCAGTTCGCACGCTGGTTCAAGCAGGCGGCGACGGACGGCGGCCTCTTCGAGCCGAACGCGATGATCGTGTCCACGGCGGACACCAAGGGACGGCCCAGCTCCCGCACGGTGCTGCTGAAGCACTTCGACGAGCGGGGGTTCGTGTTCTACACGAACTACGACTCCCGCAAGGGGCGCGAGCTGACCGGGAACCCGTACGTCTCGCTGCTGTTCCCGTGGCATCCGATGGCCCGGCAGGTCATCGTCACCGGAGTCGCGCGGCGCACCGGCCGGGACGAGACGGCCGCCTACTTCCGCACCCGGCCGCACGGCTCGCAGCTGGGCGCGTGGGCGAGCGGCCAGTCGTCGGTGCTGACGGACCGCGCGGACCTGGACGCGGCGTACGCGGAGCTGGCGGCCCGGTACCCGGAGGGCGAGCAGGTGCCGGTCCCGCCGCACTGGGGCGGCTTCCGGGTGGCCCCGCAGGCGGTGGAGTTCTGGCAGGGCCGCGAGAACCGCCTGCACGACCGCCTGCGGTACGTGGCACGGCCGGACGGCGGCTGGCGGGTGGAGCGGCTCAGTCCGTGAGCCTTCGGCCCAGCGCCCCGTCCAGCAGGGCCGCCCACTGTCGTACCACCCGTTCGCGGCGGGCCGCGTCGTCGGTGAGGAGGGTGGCGAGGCCCAGGCCGCGGGCCATGTCGAGGAGGCCCTGGACGGTCTCGCGGACGCCGGGGCGGGTCTCGTCGGCGGCGAGGAGTTCCACGGCGACGCGGTGGCTCTCCCGGCCGATGCGGGATTCCAGCTCGGTCACGCGGGGCCGCAGCTGCTCCTCGTTGGAGGCGGCGACCCACAGGTGGAGGGCGGCGCGGAACAGAGGTCCGGTGTAGAGGTCGATCAGGGCGGTGACCACCGCGCGTCGGTCGCCGGCGGTGGCGCCTTCGGGGAAGAGGGCACGCAGGGCGGTGGAGCGTTCCTCGGCCACGTACTCCACGGCAGCCGTGAAGAGGTCCTCGCGGGTCGGGAAGTGGTGCTGGGCCGCTCCCCGCGAGACGCCCGCGCGTTCGGCGACGACGAGGACCGTGGAGCCCGCCCAGCCGTGTTCGGCGAGGCAGGCCACGGCGGCTTCCAGGAGGCGCTGCCGGGTGGCCCGGCTGCGGTCCTGCTTGGGGACGCGTTCGGCACGGTCGCTTCGATCGCTGCGGTCACTGCGGTCACTGCGATCGGTCGTGCTCAAACCGTCCATTCCGGATCCCGTCGTTCGAGGAAGGCCGTCATCCCCTCGCGCGCGGTGGCGGAGGAGAAGAGGCGGGCCGAGAGCGCGGTCAGGTCGGCGGCGTCCCGGTCGAAGGTCTCCAGCACCCTAGCCGTGAGCAGCCGTTTCGTCTCGGCCAGGGCCTCGGGGGCGGCTCGGCGCAGCCCGTCGAGGACGGGGGCGAGGACCTCGTCGACGTCCTCGCCGTACGCGGTGAGCAGGCCGGTGCGGACGGCTTCGGCGGCGTCGAGGCGCTCCCCGGTGAGGTAGTAGCGGGCGAGCGCGCGCGGGTCGGTGCGGGGCAGCAGCGGCAGGGAGATGACGGCGGGGGCGACGCCGATGCGGACCTCGGTGAAGGCGAACGTGGCCGTGTCCGAGGCGGCGGCGATGTCGCAGGCGCCGAGCAGTCCGAGGCCGCCCGCGCGGACGTGCCCGGTGACCCGCGCGACGACCGGTTTCGGCAGTTCGAGCAGCTGCTTCAACAGGCCGGTGAGGTCCTGGGGGGCCGGCGGGTCGCGCAGGTCGGCCCCCGCGCTGAAGGTGTTCCCGGTGTGTGTGAGCACGACCGCGCGGACGCCGTCGTCCCGGCCGGCGTCGGTGAGCGCGCCGGCCAGCTCGGCGACGAGGGCGGCGGACAGGGCGTTGCGGCGCTCGGGGGCGTCGAGGCTGAGGGTCTCGACGCCCCGCGTGCGCGTGCGGCCGATCAGGGTCACGAGGGCTCCTCGGACCGCGCCCTGAGTTCGCGGCGCAGGATCTTCCCGGAGGCCGCGCGGGGGACGGCGTCGAGGAACGTGACGTGGCGGACCCGTTTGTACGGGGCGACGTGTTCGGCGACGTACATCATGACCTCGCTCTCCGAGAGCCCGGGGGCGGACGGCTGGCGGACGACGTGGGCGTGCGGGACCTCGTTGCCGTCGTCGTTGTAGGCGCCGATGACGGCGGCGTCGGCGATGCCGGGGTGGGTCAGGAGCAGCGCCTCGAGTTCGGCGGGGGCGACCTGGAAGCCCTTGTACTTGATGAGTTCCTTGACCCGGTCGACGACGAACAGCCAGCCGTCCTCATCGGTGTGGCCGACATCGCCGGTGTGCAGCCAGCCGTCCTCGTCGATCATCGCGTCGGTGGCGTCGGGCCGGCCGAGGTAGCCCTTCATGACCTGAGGGCCGCGGATGAGGATCTCGCCGGACTCGCCGGGGCCGAGGTCCTTGGCCGGGTCGTCGAGGGCGACGATCCGCATCTCGGTGCCGGCGATGAGCTTGCCGACGGTGCCGGGGGGCGCGTCGTCCATGGCGTCCAGGGGGACGACGTGGGTGCCGGGCGAGAGTTCCGTCATGCCGTACGCCTGGCCGACGGGCGGCAGGCCGAGCCGCTGCGAGCAGGCGGCGGCGAGGCTCGCGTCCAGGGGGGCGGCGGCGCTGATGATGTGCTTCAGGGAGCTGAGGTCGTACTCGGCGACCAGCGGGTGCTTGGCGAGCGCCAGGACGATGGGCGGGGCCACGTACAGGCCGGTGATGCGGTGGTTCTGGATGGCCGCCAGGAACGTCTCCAGGTCGAAGCGCGGGAGGACGACGACGGTGGCGCCCATGCGCAGGGGGGCGTTCATCAAGGCCGTGAGGCCGTAGATGTGGAAGAACGGCAGCACGGCGAGGATGCGGTCGCCGGGACCGGTGGTGATCAGCGGTTCGAGCTGGGCGAGGTTCGTGGCGATCTGGCGGTGCGTGAGCATCACGCCCTTGGGGGTGCCGGTGGTGCCGGAGGAGTACGGCAGGGCGGCGACGTCCTCGACGGGGTCGATGGCGACCTGCGGCTCGGGGGCGGTGGAGGCCAGCATGTCGATCAGCGAGCGGTGGCCGGGCGCGCTGTCGCAGACGAGGATCTCCTCGACACCGCCCGCGAGTTCGGCCGCCCTGCGCGCGGTCTGAAGCAGCGGGGAAACGGTGATGATCCAGCGGGCTCCGGAGTCCGCCAGCTGCTTGCCGAACTCCTCGGCGGTGGCGAGCGGGTGGACGGTGGTGACCGACGCGCCCGCGCGGGTGGCCGCGTAGAAGGCGAGCGGGAAGGCGATCGTGTTGGGGCTGTGCAGGGCGAGCACGTCGCCCTTGCGCACGCCGGTCTCGGCGAGAGCGGCCGAGACGCGCCGGTGGAACCGGTCCACCTGCTCGTAGGTGAGGGTGGTGCCGTCGGTGCCGTCGATGAGTGCCGGGGTGCTCCCGAACTCGGCGGCGCGCGCGAGCACCGCGTCGTGGATGGGGAGCTCGACGGGTGGAACGTCTGCGTACTCGCTGCGGAACATGGTTCCTCCTCGCACAACGCTGTGCCGGTTCGGTACGACTCGGTGTTCGGTACTCCTGGATGTGCCGTGACGCCTCTCAGTACTACTGGTTACCGCCGGTTTCAGCACTGCTCGGTGCTGCTCGGAACCACTGGCATTTCCGGCGCTGCCGGTGCTGCCGGTGCTGCCGGTGCTGCCGGTGCTGCCGGTGCTGCCGGTGCTGCCGACCCCGATCGGTGAAAGCCCCTGCCGCTCAGTAGGACTTGGGCAGGCCCAGGGTCTGGTGGGAGACGTAGTTCAGGATCATCTCCCGGCTCACCGGGGCGATCCGGGACACCCGCGCGGCGGTCACCAGCGAGGCGAGGCCGAACTCGCGCGTGAGGCCGTTCCCGCCGAGGGTGTGCACGGCCTGGTCGACGGCCTTCACACAGGCCTCGGCGGCGGCGTACTTGGCCATGTTGGCGGCCTCGCCCGCGCCGACGTCGTCGCCGGCGTCGTAGAGGTGGGCGGCCTTCTGCATCATCAGGCGGGCCAGTTCGAGCTCGATGTGCGCCTGCGCGAGAGGGTGCGCGATGGCCTGGTGCGCGCCGATGGGCGCCTTCCACACCGTGCGTTCCCGCGCGTACTCGACGGCCTTGGCCAGGGCGTGGCGGCCCATGCCGATCGCGAAGGCGGCCGTCATGATCCGCTCGGGGTTGAGCCCGGCGAACAGCTGGAGCAGGCCCGCGTCCGCGTCGCCGACGAGGGCGTCGGCGGGCAGCCGTACGTCGTCGAGGGTCAGCTCGAACTGGTTCTCGGCAGCGCTGAGTTCCATGTCTATCTTCCGCCGCTGGAAGCCCTCGGTGTCGCGCGGGACGATGAACAGGCAGGGCTTGAGGTTGCCGGTGCGGCCCTCCTTGGCGGACACGGTCTCGGTGCGGCCGACGATGAGGGTGGCGTCGGCGACGTCGACGCAGGAGACGAACACCTTGCGGCCGGTGAGCAGCCAGTCCCCGGTGTCGGGGTCGCGGCGCGCGGTGGTCGTGATGCGGTGCGAGTTGGAACCGGCGTCGGGTTCGGTGATGCCGAACGCCATGGAGCGGGTGCCGTCGGCGAGGCCCGGCAGCCACTCCCGCTTCTGCGCCTCGGTGCCGAAGCGGGCGATGACCGTGCCGCAGATGGCGGGCGAGACGACGAGCAGCAGGAGCGGGCAGCCGGCGGCGCCCAGTTCCTCCAGGACGATGGACAGCTCGGCGACGCCGCCTCCGCCCCCGCCGTACTCCTCCGGCAGGTTGACCCCGAGGTAGCCGAGCTTGCCGGCGTCCGCCCAGAGTTCGGCGGCGGGCACGCCCTCGTCGACGGTCCGGGTGAAGTAGGCGCGGCCGTAGCGGTTGCCGAGGGCGGAGACGGCCGCGCGGAGGGCCTTGTGCTCTTCGGATTCGATGACGGGCATGAGCGCTCCTAGGGGAAGGGCTTCGCGTCAGGTGGAAACTGTGCTCGCAGTGGGGTCTCGGGGGGAGCTGTGTCCGTGGCGGGGTCTCAGGCGGGAGGTGTGTCCGCGGCGGGGGGCTGGGCGGGGTCCACGACGGCCAGGAGGGCACCGACCTCCACCTGCTGTCCCGGGGTCGCGTGCAGGGCGCTCAGCGTTCCGGTGACCGGGGCGGAGATCCTGTGCTGCATCTTCATCGCCTCCAGCCAGAGCAGGGGCTCCCCGGCCTGCACGGAGGCGCCCGCGGCCAGCCCGTCCGCGACCCGTACGACCGTGCCCGGCATCGGGGCCAGCAGGGAGCCCGGCGCGAGCTGGGCGGTGGGGTCGGGGAAGCGGGGCAGGGCGGTGAGGGCGGTGCCGTCGACCCACACCCGGTCGCCGTACCGGCCGACCTCGAACCGGCGCCGCACGCCGTCCACTTCGAGGACGACCAGCCCGGCCTCGGCGTGCACCACCTGGACCTCGTCGGCGGCGAGCCCGTCCCGTGTGTGCCGGTAGCGCGCCTCGTGCTCCTCGCCGGCCATGGCGTACCGCTTGACCTGCGGCTGCGAGGGCAGGTTGCGCCAGCCGCCGAACCGGGAGCGGCCGTGGGCGTCGGCGAGGGCGGCGGCGAGCGGGGCGTACGGGTCGGGGACCGGCTCGGTCAGTGCGGGCAGGTGCCGGTCGTAGAAGCCGGTGTCCATGCGGCCTTCCGCGAACTCCGGGTGCCGCAGGGAGCGGACGAGCAGGTCCCGGTTGGTGACGGGGCCGTGGATCGCCGCCCGCTCCAGGGCGGAGGCCAGTGTGCGGACCGCCTCCGCGCGGGTGGGCGCGTGGGCGACGACCTTGGCGATCATCGGGTCGTAGTGGACGCCGATGTCGTCGCCGTCGGTGAACCCGGTGTCCAGGCGGACCGCGCCGGGGACGGCGAGGCGGTGCAGGCGGCCGGTCTGCGGCGCCCACCCGTGGGCGGGGTCCTCCGCGTACAGGCGGGCCTCCACGGCGTGCCCGCGCGCGGAGGGCGGGTCGCCGTCGAGCCGGTGGCCCTCGGCGACGCGGATCTGTTCGGCGACGAGGTCGAGGCCGAACACGGCTTCCGTGACCGGGTGTTCCACTTGCAGCCGGGTGTTCATCTCCAGGAAGTGCGCCCGGCCGTCGGCGACGAGGAACTCGACGGTTCCGGCGCCGGTGTAGCCGACCGCGCGGGCGGCGCGCACGGCGAGCGCGTGGAGTTCGGCGGTGAGTTCCGCGGTCAGGCCGGGGGCCGGGGACTCCTCGATCACCTTCTGGTGGCGGCGCTGGAGGGAGCAGTCCCGGGTGCCGAGCGCCCACACCGTGCCGTGCGTGTCGGCGAGGACCTGCACCTCCACATGGCGCCCGCCCTCCACATAGGGCTCGACGAACACCTCGCCGTCGCCGAAGGCGCTCGTGGCCTCCGCGCGCGCGGCGGCCAGTTCGGCGTCCAGGTCGGCGAGGTCGCGTACGACGCGCATCCCGCGTCCGCCGCCGCCCGCGGCCGCCTTCACCAGCACCGGCAGGTCGGCCCCGGTGACCTCGCGCAGGGGCGCGATGCCCATGAGTTCCTTGGCGCGCGTCTTGGACGCCATCGCCTCGATCGCCTCCGGTGGCGGCCCGATCCACACCAGGCCGGCGTCCTGGACGGCGCGCGCGAAGCCGGCGTTCTCGGAGAGGAAGCCGTAGCCGGGGTGCACGGCGTCCGCGCCGGCCGCGAGCGCGGCCTTCACGACGAGGTCGCCGCGCAGATACGTGTCGGCGGGTGCCGCCCCCGGCAGGCGTACGGACGCGTCCGCCACGCGCGTGTGCAGGGCGTTCGCGTCGGCGTCCGAGTGCACGGCCACCGTCCGGATGCCCAGTTCGCCGCAGGTGCGCGCGATCCGGCAGGCGATCTCGCCCCGGTTGGCGACGAGGACAGTACCGATCACCATGATCCCCTCACATCCGGAAGACGCCGAAGCCACCGCGCACGCCCTCGTAGGGCGCCGTGTGGACGGCCGACAGGCACAGGCCGAGGACGGTGCGGGTGTCGCGCGGGTCGATGACGCCGTCGTCGTACAGCCGGCCCGACAGGAACATGGGCAGCGACTCGGACTCGATCTGCTGCTCGACCATGGCGCGCAGCGCCGCGTCCGCCTCGTCGTCGTAGGGCCGGCCCTTCGCCGCCGCCGACTGCCGGGCGACGATGGACAGCACCCCGGCGAGCTGCTGCGGGCCCATGACGGCGGACTTGGCGCCGGGCCAGGCGAACAGGAACCGCGGTTCGTACGCCCGCCCGCACATGCCGTAGTGCCCGGCGCCGTACGAGGCGCCCATGAGGACCGACAGGTGGGGGACCTTCGAGTTGCTGACCGCGTTGATCATCATGGCGCCGTGCTTGATGATGCCGCCCTGTTCGTACTCCTTGCCGACCATGTAGCCGGTGGTGTTGTGCAGGAAGAGCAGCGGGATGTCGCGCTGGTTGGCGAGCTGGATGAACTGGGCGGCCTTCTGCGACTCCTCGCTGAACAGCACCCCTTGGGCGTTCGCGAGGATGCCCAAGGGATAGCCGTGCAGGGCGGCCCAGCCGGTGGTCAGGCTGGTCCCGTAGAGCGGTTTGAACTCGTCGAAGTCGGAGCCGTCGACGATCCGCGCGATCACCTCGCGCGGGTCGAAGGGGGTCTTCAGGTCGCCGGGGACGATGCCCAGCAGCTCCTCCTGGTCGTACGTGGGCGGCTCGGCCGGCCCCGGGTCGGGGTACGCCTTGCGGTGGTTGAGGCGGGCCACGACCCGCCGGGCCTGGCGCAGGGCGTCCGGTTCGTCGACGGCGAAGTAGTCGGCGAGGCCCGACACCCGCGCGTGCATCCCGGCGCCGCCCAGGGACTCGTCGTCGCTCTCCTCCCCGGTGGCCATCTTCACCAGCGGCGGACCGCCGAGGAACACCTTCGCCCGCTCCTTGACCATGATCACGTGGTCGGACATGCCGGGGATGTACGCGCCTCCGGCGGTGGAGTTGCCGAAGACGACGGCGACGGTCGGGATGCCGGCCGCCGAGAGCCTGGTCAGGTCCCGGAAGATCGCCCCGCCGGGGATGAAGATCTCCTTCTGGGAGGGCAGGTCGGCGCCGCCGGACTCCACCAGGCTGATGAACGGCAGCCGGTTGGCGAGCGCGATGTCGTTCGCCCTCAGGGCCTTCTTCAGGCTCCACGGGTTGCTGGCGCCGCCGCGCACCGTCGGGTCGTTGGCCGTGATCAGGCACTCCACGCCCTCGACGACACCGATCCCGGTGACCAGGGAGGCGCCGGTCGTGTACTCGCTCCCCCACGCGGCCAGCGGGGACAGCTCCAGGAACGGGGTGTCGGGGTCGAGGAGCAGTTCGATGCGTTCGCGGGCGAGCAGCTTGCCGCGCCCGCGGTGCCGGTCGACGTACTTCTCGCCGCCGCCCGCGAGGGCCTTGGCGTGTTCGGTGTCGAGTGCGGCGAGCTTGCCGAGCATGGCCTCGCGGTGGGCCCGGTGGTCGGGGCCCGCCGTGTCCAGGGCGGATGCGAGGACGGTCACAGGAGGGCCTCCGGGATGTCCAGACGGCGGGAGCGCAGCCATTCGCCGAGCGCCTTGGCCTGCGGGTCGAAACGGGCCTGTGCGGCGACGCCCTCGCCGAGGATGCCCTCGACGACGAAGTTCAGGGCGCGCAGGCGGGGCAGCACGTGCCGGGTGACGGGCAGACCGGCGGCCTCGGGGATCAGTTCGCGAAACCGCTCGACGGTCAGCTCGTGCGCGAGCCACCGCCAGGCGTCGTCGCCCCGCGCCCACACCCCGACGTTGGCGTTCCCGCCCTTGTCCCCGCTGCGGGCGCCGGCGATCAGGCCGAGCGGGGCGCCCCGGACCGGGCCGGGCGCCAGGGGCTCCGGCGGCTCCGGCTCCGGTACGTCCGCGAGGACGACAGTGTCGTGGGGCGGGCCCACCGGGATGCGGCGGCCGTCGTGGAGGACGGCCACATGGTCGACGGAACCATGGGGGACGTACACATCCTCGAACACTCCATAGGGGGCGCCCTTCCCCGGTGGCGCCAGCACATGGAATCCGGGGTAGCTGGCCAGCGCCAGCTCGATGGCGGCCCCGCTCAACGCCCGCCCGACCGCTTCCTGCCCCGGGTCCCGCACGACGAGCCGCAGCAGCGCGCTCGCGGTCTCCTCCGTGTCCGCGTCGGGCCGGTCGGTACGCACGAGTTCCCAGCGCGTCTCGGCGGGCGGCGACGTGGCGAGTGCGGCGGTCATCTGCTCCCTCACGAGGTCCGCCTTGGCCTCGATGCCGAGGCCGGTGAGGACGAACACGACCTCGTTGCGGAAACCGCCGAGCCGGTTGAGCCCGGCCTTGAGCGTGGGCGGCGGTGCCTCTCCGCGCACTCCGTCGATCCGTACCCGGTCGGGTCCCTCCCGGGTGAGCCGTACGGTGTCGAGCCGGGCGGTGACGTCCGGCCCGGCGTACCGGGCGCCGCCGGTCTCGTAGAGCAGTTGCGCGGTGACGGTGCCGGCGTCGACGAAGCCGCCGGTGCCGGGGTGCTTGGTGATGACGCTGCTGCCGTCCTCGCGCAGTTCGGCGAGCGGGAAGCCGGGCCGCAGGAGGTCGCCGGGGGGCCGCTCGCCGAAGAAGGCGTAGTTGCCGCCGGTGGCCTGGGTCCCGCACTCCAGCACGTGCCCGGCGACGACGGCTCCCGCGAGCCGGTCGTAGTCGGTCGGCGCCCAGCCGAAGTGCGCGGCGGTCGGGCCGGTGACCAGGGCGGCGTCGGTGACCCGCCCGGTCACGACGACATCGGCGCCCCCGCGCAGGCAGGCCGCGATGCCGAAGCCGCCGAGGTAGGCGTGCGCGGCGAGGCTCCCCGGATGGCGGGCGGTGAGGTCGTCGCCCTCGACGTGCGCGACCCGCGCCGGGATGCCGAGCCGCCCGGCCAGTTCCCGCACGGCGTCGGCGAGCCCCGCCGGGTTGAGCCCGCCGGCGTTGGCGACGATCCTCACCCCCCGCTCGTGGGCGAGGCCGAGGCACTCCTCCAGTTGCCGCAGGAAGGTGCGGGCGTATCCGGCGGAGGGGTCCTTGAGCCGGTCGCGGGCGAGGATGAGCATGGTCAGCTCGGCGAGGTAGTCGCCGGTGAGGACGTCGAGCTCGCCGCCGGTGAGCATCTCGCGCAGGGCGTCGAAGCGGTCCCCGTAGAACCCGGAGGCGTTCCCGATCCGCAGGGCCGCCGTCACGGGGTGTGCCCCTGGCCGTCCCCGCTCTCCCCCTTCGGCGGGCGTCCGCCCCCGGGCGGCCCGGCGAAGGCCTGGGCGATGTCGAGCCAGCGGTCGGCGTCGGGGCCGTCGGCGGTGAGGGCGAGATCGGCGCGGTGGGCGCGCTGGGTGACCAGGAGGCAGAAGTCGAGCGCGGGCCCGCCGACGCGCTGCGGGGCGTCGACGGGCCCGTAGTCCCACAGCTCACCCCCTGGTGCGACGAGTTCGACGCGGAAGGGGTCGGCGGGCGGGGTGAGTCCGTTCGCTCCGTAGGCGAAGTCCCGGGTCCGCACCCCGAGCCAGGCCACATGCCTCAGCCGGTCGGTGGGGGGCCGCACCACACCGAGCGTGTCCGCGATGTCGAGTCCGTGGGCCCAGGTCTCCATGAGCCGGGCCGTCGCCATGGAGGCCGCCGACATGGGCGGCCCGTACCAGGGGAAGCGCGTGCCGGGGGGCGCGGACCGCAGCCCCTTCTCCAGCGCCGCCCGCCCCTCGCGCCACCGCGCGAGCAACTCGGCGGGCGCGAGCCGTGCGTACTCCTCGGCGCCCTCGTCGACGAAGGTGTGCGGGGCGGTGAGCGCCTGCTCCACCAGCCCCTGAAACCCTTCCGCGTCCGTGACGGCGAGCAGCGCCGAACGGTCGGTCCAGGCGAGGTGCGCGACCTGATGGGCGACGCTCCACCCGGCGGCGGGCGTCGCGAGCCCCCACTCCTTTGGCCCGAGCCCGGCCACGAGCCGGTCGACCTCCTCGCTCTCCTCACGCAGATCGTCGATCACGGACAGCGGATCGGACACGATGGCGCTCCCCTCGGGGCACGGCGGTGTGCGGCGCGGATTCCTGGAGCATGGCAGCGAGTTCAAAAACAATCAAGCATGCTTGCATGGATTGATGCGAGGCCTGTACCGCCGTCGAGCGAGGGCACCCGTGGCCGGCCTGGAAAGCGACACCGTGAGCCATCAGGGAAGGGAGGCGTCCATCACCCGGCAGTCATGCCGCCGGATCGGGCGCGACCTGCCAGAGGGTGACGAGTCCGGAGCGTGGCGTGACCATGTACACGAAGAAGCCGCCGGCGACGAAAGCGTGCTTCGCCCCTTCGTCCATCCCCTCGTACGCGGGGCCGTGGGGTGCAGGGCTTCCGCCGCCCTGACCATTTCATCGGCCGTCTTCGCCACCTCGGCCGGAAACGCGGCAGGGGCTCCCGTCCGCTCGAGCCCGGCCGCTCGAGCCCGGCCGCTCGCATACTCGCGGGGCTCGCCCCCTGCGACCTCCGTCCGCTCGGCGGCGAAGGAGCCAAGACCGGGCTCGGCGTGGAGGAGCCCCTCCGCACGGTGGCGGAGGCCTTCGAGAGGTTCCACAAGGATCTGACCGCGGGTGGCCCCGAAGGCGTTGCCGCCCCGGAGCAGGGGTGGGCCCGCCACAGTGCGGTGTGGGCCATGACTGGCGCCGAGGTGGAGCACCACCGGCACCCGAGCAGCGCGTATGCGTGGGCGTCGCGGGGAGTCCGCATGACCGTCCAGGTCGCCGTTCAGCTCCCGGAGCAGGCTGCCGACCCTGCAGGCGCGGCATCCAGGCGTAGTCGGGGGACCACGGCCGGCCTCCGACGCACCCGCGGTGCCCGAGACCTCAAGGAGGAGCGATCGGTCGGGGCCCCGGTCACGGGTTCCAGAAAACAGTGGTGAACACACGCTCGAAGCGCCGCGCGGCCAGGTCCTCGCGTTGGATCACCCAATGGACGGTGGAGCCCTCCCGCTTCCTGAGGCTCCCGGCATACCAGTCGGCGAGCAGCACCCAGTCCGCAGGGTCGGCCGAGGCCGGTCCGTCCCAGGAGCCCTCTCTCACCGCGTCCGCGGCAATGGACGCGGCGACGTCGACCGGGTCGAATTCGACAACCTCCTCGTTCGCGTATCCCCCGATCTGCAGCGGCCCTCTCCGAGCGACGCTGTCGTGAGTGTCCTCCCACACCTCGACGAGTTCCGAGCAGAAGGGATGCCCGGGAAGGGTTACGGCTTCCCGCTCGCCGGGGGGAATGACGAATGTGTGGTAAGGGAGCGACACCTCGGCCCTCGCCCGCAGCGGGCCCTGCGGGTAGCCCTCGAATATCGCGTTGTACTCGTCGTCGTTCCTTGAGTTCCAGGAGCGTGTGTCCCGTTGCGTGACCGCTGAGCCTGCGGGGACATGGACCACGTTGCCCCTGGGCCGGCCCCTGCCGTCGCCATCAGGCAGGGCGAAGAACAGCAAGTGGCCGTCGGGCGGCAGGGACAGATCTGTTGCGTCGGCCGGCAGGGCGGCGAGATCGACAGAGGCGACGAAGGGGTGTTCGGGATCCGGGATGTCAGCCGGAAGCAGGAGGGGGCCGCCGAACCGGCCCACAACCGGTCCGAACTCGTCGTCGTCGGCCAGTGTCAGCGCCACGCAGGGCCGGGCTGTGGCCAGCCATCGCTCCACATCGTCAGCCGGTATGCCTTGCGCCGTCGCCTCCTCACGGAAGGGGCGAAAGCGGTCACCCGTCGCAGGAATCATGGACGAACAGTACTGGAAGGGCCGACAGGGACGGAGACCTGTCATGTCCGATGCCGTGTTGGGCAGTTGAGCCGACCGCGAGACGGGCAACGGACCGCCGGAAGCCCTGTCCGGCAGCCTGACGGTGCGAGATTCGCCTCTGCCGCCTGCCAGGTCGGCCGACTTCCGCTCGATGGGCGCAAGCACCCGAGCGTCCTGCGACGGCAGCCCCACCGAGGTCGAATCGGAACGGATCCGCCCACTCGTCTGCCGGGCTCCGGCCCCCGTCACCGCGAAGGCACCGGGCCACCACGACGGGACCGTCACACGGCTGGTCACCGAAGCCGGGGAAGTAGGGTCGGCGCACGGGTGAAGGACGAGGCGCAGGATGCCTGGGTGAGGGTGGAGATGACGAATCTGGACACCGTGGTGACATGGGTCGACGTACGCGACGGACTGCCTCCGCGCGGTACACCGGTGGCGGCAGCGATCACGGGCCGGTATCCGGCCGACAGCATCACCGAGTCCGATACGGCATGGGGTGAGGAATTCTGGCTGGTGATGCCGATGTACTTCACGACCCGTCACTGGAGTGAGGACGGGACGGAGCACAAGGACTGCTTCGTCGACTCCGACGGAGTCGTCCGTCTGCCCCACGGCCGCACCAGTGCGGAAACCGTGACCCACTGGGCTGAGCTGCCCACCCTGCCGGGCGGGGCGACGCACGCGGCTCTCGGGAAGGACGTGCGGCCGGCTCTCCACCATGCGTGGGGTACTCGTCCCCCTGCCTGACCCACAGCCTGCCCGGACACTTCGCTCGAGTGGTCACGTAGCCGATCGGTCGACTCGATCTGCACCGGGTCCAGCAGGGACAGGCTTTCCCGCGGCCGACGGAATGCTCCCTTTCCGGGCGCGCACTCGGTTCCGGGCGCGCGTCCGGCCTGTTTCGGACAGGGGGCCGGGGCGTTCTCGGCCTCTGCTGTCGCCCGACGCGAGGGACCGGTGAGGCCGGCGACGGCTTCAGCGGAGGGCCCGAAGGGGCGGCGTACGCCTCGCGGGTCGTCGATGCGTACAGGCAGGAGGCGCGTACTACTGGGACGGCTTTCACGTACTCGACGAATCAAGGGTTTCTCATGCGCGATCTCGCGGACTCGGTCGAATCGATGGAACAACTCGCCGCCGCCTGGCGAGTCATGGTGCTCGACCGGGATCCGGACGCGGACGTCCGCGATCTTCCGGGCATCGCCGTCCGCTGGGCCGACTGCCGGTTTCCCTTCTGGAACTGCGTCACGCTGACCGGTGACGGCACGGGCGCCGGACTCGTGCAGCAGCGCCTGAACGAGGCGGCGGAGATCATGCGGTCCAAGAAGTATCCGGGCTTCCTGTGGGTCTTCGAGGATCTCCTCGAAGACGAGGCGCGCGCGGCACTCGGGGCAGCGGCCGGGCGAGCGGGCCTCGCGCACGCCTTCCCCGGCACGGGCATGGCGGGAGACCTGTTGCCGGTCCCCGAACCGGCCCATCCCGGACTGACGTTCGTCCGCGTGACCGCCGAGGAGCACCTGCGGGCCTTCGCGGACATCAACTCGCTCGCGTACGGGTTCCCGTTGGAGAACGGACGGGACGGGCTGGCCTGGTCCGAGCTGTGGAAGAACCGGGTGTACGCCTATCTGGGCGTACGGAACGGCACTCCCGTGACCTGCGCCGCCACGGTGGAGACGGAGGGCCGTCTCTTCGTCATGCTCGTCGCCACCGACCCGAAGTGGCAGCGTCGCGGCTATGGAGAAGCAGTGACGCGAAAGGCACTGCACGAGGGCGCCCGGGCCACCGGAGCGACCCGGGCGACCCTGCACGCGACCGCCGCCGGGGCACCCGTGTATCCACGGATCGGCTTCGAGCCGAACTCCCCGATGCACTTCTACGCCTTGAAGGACTGACATCCGTAGGAGCATCCCGGCGGGCGGCAGGGACGCCGTGCCGCCTCGACCGGCGGCCGACCGCGGTCCGCGGCTTTCGGCAACCCCCGTGGGCAGGCGGTTTCGCGCAGAGCCGCCGCTCCCCGGCCCCGCACACACGTGAGTCCCGCCCCGAGGACGGGGCGGGACTCGTCGCCGAGCGCCGGGCAGGCCTTGCACCTGCATTTCCCCGCAGGAAGCGGGGCGTCTTTCCTTGGACCACCGACGCGCGACCGGCAACCGGATGCTCCGGTGACCAGCTCAAGATCAAACATAGCGCAGCCCGCCGGCCGACCGCACCTGCCGCCGGCACTTCACCACCCTCCGCATCCGGGGGGGGTGCCACGGTCCCCTAGGCGGACTGCCCCGGGAGCGGCTTGGCCCGCCCCCGCCCCACCTGTGTCCGTACCGCTCCCATGCTCGCCGCGATGACCAGGGCGATGGCGGCGGCCTCGGTGAGGGTGAGGGCCTGGCTGAGGACGAGGAAGCCGGCGGCCGCGGCGATGGCGGGTTCCAGGCTCATCAGGACGGCGAACGTGGAGGCGGGCAGGCGCCGCAGGGCGAGGAGTTCCAGGGTGTACGGGAGGACGGAGGAGAGCACCGCGACCGCCGCGCCCAGGGCGAGGATCGTGGGATCGATGAGCTTCGTACCGGACTCGGCGATGCCCAGCGGCAGGAACAGCAGCGCCGCCACCGCCATGGCGAGGGCGAGGCCGTCGGCCTGCGGGAAGCGGCGGCCCGTCCGCGCGCTGAAGATGATGTAGGCCGCCCACATGACACCGGCCCCCAGGGCGAACGCGGCGCCCAGCGGATCGAGGCTGTCGAAGCCTCCGCCGCCGAGCAGGACGACGCCGGCGAGGGCGAGTCCGGCCCACAGGAAGTTGATCGCGCGCCGGGAGGCCAGGACGGAGAGGGCGAGCGGGCCGAGCACCTCCAGGGTGACCGCCGTGCCGAGGGGGATGCGGGCGGCGGCCTGGTAGAAGAGGCCGTTCATCCCGGCCAGGGCGATGCCGAAGGCGATCACCGTGGTCCAGTCGGCGCGCGAGTGCCCGCGCAGCCGGGGCCGGCACACCACCAGCAGCACGACCGCGGCCACCAGCAGCCGCAGTGTCACGACGCCGAGCGCACCGGCCCGCGGCATCAGGGTCACCGCGAGCGCCCCGCCGAACTGCACGGAGATCCCCCCGGCGAGCACCAGGCCGACCGGCCCCAGGGCACCCCGGCCGCGCGGGGCGCCGGCCGTCTCCGGCGCATGTCCCGGAGCCGCCCCGGGGACAGCGGCCGGGGTGGACGGGCTGGCAGCACTCGACGTCGTCACGGCGCCTTCCTCGGGCTGGGTGGAGGAAGCGGAGTGCCCCCTCGGCGACTGTGCGTCGCGGTGAACTTTCCGGCCCAGGATATGACCTTGGTCAGCACCGTGACGCTTCTACGTACCTGACGATGAGTCCCTCGCCTCGCCCGGGTCAATTCCGTCCGTCATGCGGACCGGGCGCATCCGGGGCCTCCCTCGTCCTTCGGTTCCCCCGACGGGACGGCGATTCGCTCGGCCCGCCGGAGCCCCGGTGACGGATCCACGCGCACCGCTCCCCCGGCCCGGCGACGTCGGCCCCGGGCACCTGCCGCCGTCAGGGGAGCCGGGGCGGGGTGGGAGCGGGGCGCCGGGTCGGGTAGGCGAGGTCCGGGACCTCGACGTCCAGCTCGCGCAGGCGGGCGGCCACCTCGGCCGGACTCCGGCCCGTCCTGCTCGCCACGGCCAGGACGTCCGCGGCACCCACCGGTTTGCCGAACCGGGTTATGAGCTCCAGCAGGTCGCCGTCACGGACGTCGAGCGCCGGCGGCACCTGGACCTCGTGGCCGAGCAGCGTCAGGCGTTCCCCGATCTCCTGGGGGCTGCGGCCGGTGACCCGTGCGGCACGCAGCACGTGCTCGAGCAGGGAGGCGCCCCGCTCGGAGAGCCAGGGCGCGCGGGCGTCCAGTTCCTTGCTGAGCAGGAGGATGTCCTCCTCCTCGAAACCGCCCGCGTCGGGCAGGTCGCTCTCGCGGCCCCTGAGTTCCCCGATCCGGTCGTTGATCTCCTCCGGGGTACGGCCGAGGACCTTCGCGGCAAGAAGGGCGCGCCCCAGGTACGGCCACAACAGCCAGGGTGCCCGGCCGTCGGCGTTCTCACTGAGGATGACCGCGTCGTCGGGATGCGGGGTGAACCCCAGGGTGTAACCGAGGGCGATCAGCCGGACCGCGACGTCGTGAAGGCTCACCTCCGCGGCGTTGGCGGCGCACAGGACGTGGTACGCCGGCACACCGGTCAACGGGATGTACGGTTTGCCCGGTTCGGCATCCTGGCTGATCATGGCGAGGTCGCCGGGGTGCGGCGTGTCCGGCAGCGGGGCGGGCACCTTGTGGAACCCCAGGGCGTGCAGCCGCCGCGCGACGTCCGCCGGGCCGACGCCCTCGGCATGGGCCCGCCGCACGACGTGCGGGAGCGGGACGGGCTCGTCCGGATGCAGCCAGCCCGTGTCGGTGGCGGCCAGGCCGGCGTCGCGCTCCGGGACGGACCCGGGCAGCGGACCGTCCGGGAGGACGACGTCGGTGTAGCCCAGTTCCCGGTAGCGGTCCGCGATCTCGCGCGGACCGGTGCCCGAGTCGGCCGCGGCCCGCAGGAGGCGGCCGTAGGGCACGGTGTCCCCCAGCACCGGCGCGGCGCCGTCCCCGCGCTCGCTGATGAGCCGCAGGTCGTCCTCGGTGACGTGCCGGTCGGGGACGTCGGGCAGGCGGGTGTAGCCGAGCTCCGCCAGCCGGGCCAGCACCGACGCGGCGCTCACCCCCCGGGCATGGGCGGTGTACAGGACGTGGCCGGCCGGCACCGGGTCCGTACGCGAGAGCCAGTACTCGGCCCCGGTGATGTCCCGGCCGCCGACGAGCGGGAAGTCGCTCTCCGACACCTCGGCGGGGAACTCCTGCTCGGGGATGACGTAGCCGAGCGCCCGCAGGCGGTCCGCGATCTCGGCCAAAGCCCTGCCGGTCCTGGCGCCGGCCGCGAGGAGGTGGGGGAACCATGCGGGGTCGTCCTGCGCGAGCCAGGACCTGGGCTCCCCGCGCTCCCACCCGTACCCGAGGAGACCGATATCCTTATGGTCCACGGAGCCGGCCAGCGGTCCCTCGGGCAGTCGACGGTATCCGAGCCGGCCGAGCCGGGCGAGGACCTCGTTGGGGTCACGGTCGTGTGCCTGGGTGAAGCGCAGGACGTGGTGGAGCGGCACGGGCTCGTCCTGGTCCAGCAGCCAGGGCGCGTCACCGTCCAGCTCCCGGCTGATCAGCACCACGTCGTCGGCGGTGGCCTCCGCCGTCCCGGGGTGGATCCGGTAGCCGAGCCGGGTGAGACGCTCGCACACCGAGGCGATCTCGGACGCCGTCTGCTGCGGGACCCTGGTCAGCTTCCCCTTGCGCTGGAGGACGGCGATGACGTGGCCGAGTGTCACAAGGGTGTCGTCGGGGATCCAGCGTTCGGGGCTGTTCCCGTCCCGGTGGATGATCAGGTCCCGGTCCTCGTCCAGCACCCGTTCCGGAAAGCTGTCGGGTGCGGGCGCCGGATGGCCCAGTTCGGTGAGCCGGGCCGCGATCTCGGCGGGCGGCCGGTTCAGCCGCCGGGCGGCCTCCAGGATATGGCCTCTGAGGTGACCGTCGTTCCCGGGCCGGATCCAGGGGGCGAGGCCGTCGATGTCGCGGCTGATCATCTTCAGGTCGTCGTCGGTGACCGAGGCCAGTTGTTCGGGGGAGGGGACCCGGTACCCCAGCTCAGTGAGCCGGGAGCCGATCGCACCGGGGTCACCGCCCCGTCCTGCCACACGCAGGACGTGGCCCGGCGTCACGGGTTCTTCGGGGTCCAGCCAGGGGGCCCGGGAGTTCAGCTCGCGGCTGATGAGGCGCCGGTCGTGGTGGTCGAGGGAAGCCGGGTCGTTCGGCACGGTGGCCTTTCTGAGGGGGTGCGGGACGGGGAGGGCGGTCACTCGGCGACGGCGATGTAGCGGATGGACTCCTCGCGGTCCTCGTCCAGGTAGTCCTCCTCCTCCTGTGCGGTCAGGTCCACCCGCACGCCCGCCGGTTCGAGGGCGTCCCAGACCCGCAGCATCATGGCGTCGCCGAGGTAGTGGTGGTGCAGGTCGAGGAAGCGCAGGTGGGTGAGCGGCTGCCCGCTCAGCAGGGCCTCGGCGCCCTCGTCGTCGAGGAGGCCCATCGACAGCCTGAGCGATTCGAGCCGGGGCACGACCGGGGCGTGGGCCACGGCGGCCGCGATCTCGTTCTGGAACTGGCTGTTCTGCAGTCCCAGATGACGCAGGGAGGGCAGCCGTTCGCCGGTGAGCAGTGGCCGGAGATCCTCCACGGTGGTGTCGCAGCCGTAGTACTCGTCGCCCAGCCACAGCTCCAGGTACTCCAGGGACGGCAGGTCGGAGGCGGCCACGTTGCGCACGACCGAGGCGGGCAGCCCGCCGCTCTCGAAGCGCAGGGTACGCAGTCCTTCGTGGCGGACGACGGGGAACGCGAGGTCCTTGCTGCCGCGCACACCGAGCTCCCGCAGGCGGGGGTACGCCTCCAGGAGGGGGGCGACATCGGACTGCGTGAGCCAGGAGATCTCGCACTCCTCGAAATGGACGTCTCCGAGGAACAGGGCCTCCAGGGCGGTCAGCCGAGGGCTCAACTCGACGAGCATGTCGATCACTTGGTCGGGCACGCCGTCTTCGTCGTACCACGTGGTGCCGAAGATGAGCGCGCGCACCTTCTCCAGCGGCACGGTCCTGGTGAAACGGTCCCAGTAGTCGTTCAACGCCTCGTTCCCGGTATAGAGATTGCTCTCCATGCGCCACGCGACGGAAGCGGGATCGTCCGGCAGGGGGACGGGGGAGGACGCCTGCGGGAAAGTCAGGACGGGAAGTCCGTAGAACTGGGTCAAGTGAGCTACTGACCTCGGATATTGAGGAACATCGATCGGGAACTCCATTGCTGATCCTCGGGTGTTGGGGACTGAGGTGGGCACAGTCCTAGCAGCATCCGGTGGCACCGGACGGACACGGACCGGGGGGTCCGCGACGGACACCGCCGCCGTCAGGGAAGCCGGGGCGGGGTGGGAGCGGGGCGCCGGGTCGGGTAGGCGAGGTCCGGAATCTCGACGTCCAGCTCGCGCAGACGGGCCGCCACCTCGGCCGGACTCGCGCCCGTCCTGCTCACCACGGCCAGGACCTCCGCGACGCCCGCCGGCTGGTGGAGCTCGGGTACGACCTCCACCAGATCGTTGTCGCGTGCGTCGAGCGCGGGTGGCACGTGGGCGGTGAGGCCGAGCAGCCTCAGGCGTTCCCCGATCTCCTGGGGGCTGCGGCCGGTGGCCTCCGCCGCCCGCAGCACGTGCTGCGGCGACGCGGTGCTCCCCGGGGAAAGCCATGGCTTGCGGCTGTTCAGTTTCTCACTGAGCAGGAGGATGTCGTCCTCCTCGAAACCGCCCGCGTCGGGCAGCCGGCACTTGCCGTACCCAAGTTCCTCGCAGCGGTCGTTGATCTCCTGAGGAGTGCGGCCGAGCACTTTCGCGGCGAGGAGAACGCGTCCGAGGTCCGTTCTCCACACCCAGGGTGCCCGGCCGTCGGCGTGCTCGCTGGTGATCACCGCGTCGTCGGGGTGCGGGGTGAACTCCAGGGTGTAGCCGAGGGAGACCAGCCGGGCCGCGACCTCGTGGGGGCCCGTCTTCGCGACGGCGGCGGCGCGCAGGACGTGGCGCGCTCCCACCCCGGTCAACGGGATGTACGGGTTCCCCGGTTCGGCGTTCTGGCTGATCATGATCAGGTCGCCGGGATGCGTGGTGTCCGGCAGCGGGGCGGGCACGTCGTGGTATCCCAGGGCGCGCAGCCGCCGTGCGATCGCGGCCGGACCGGTGCCCTCGGCGTGGGCACGCCGCACGACGTGCGGGAGCGGGACGGGCTCGTGCGGTGCCAGCCAGCCCGTGTCGGTGGTGATCAGGTCGGCGTCGCGTTCCGTGACGGACCCGGGCAGCGGACCGTCCGGGAGGAGGATGTCGGTGTAGCCCAGTTCCCGGTAGCGGTCCGCGGCCTCACGCGGTCCGGTGCCCGAGTCGGCCGCGGCCCGCAGGAGGCGGCCGTAGGGCACGGTGTCCCCCAGCACCGGTGTGCCGCCGTCCCCATGTCGGCTGATGAGCCGGAGGTCGTCGTCGGTGACGTACCGGTCGGGGACGTCGGGCAGGCGGGTGTGGCCGAGCTCCGCCAGCCGGGACAGGACCGACGCGACGTCCGTTCCCCGGGCGTGGGCGCTGTGCAGGATGTGGCCGACCAGCACGATATCCGTACGGGAGAGCCAGAACCCGGGCGCGTCGAGGACGTACCGGCCGCTGACGAGTGCGAGGTCGCTCTCCGAGACGGCGGGGGGCAGTTCCTGTTCGGGGAGGGGGTAGCCGAGCGCCCGCAGGCGGTCCGCGATCTCGGCGGGTGCCTTACCGGTTTCGACGGCGACCGCGACGAGGTGGGGGAACCATGCGGGGTCGTCCTGCGCGAGCCAGGACGGCCCGCCCCACGTGTGTCCGAGGAGGCCGGCCTCCTCGCGGCTCACGGAACCGACCAGCGGTCCCTCGGGCAGCCGGTGGAGCCCGAACCGGCGGAGCCGTGCGAGGACCTCGTTGGGGTCGCGCTCGTGTGCCTGGGCGAAGCGCAGGACGTGGTGGAGCGGCACGGGCTCGTCCTGGTCCAGCAGCCAGGGCGCGTCACCGTCCAGCTCCCGGCTGATCAGCACCACGTCGTCGGCGGTGACCTCCGTCATCTCGGGGGCGACCCGATACCCCAGCCGCGTCAGACGCTCGCGCGCGGAGGCTATCGCGGACACCGTCTTCTCCAGATCCTTGGACAGGCGCCTCGTGCGACGGAGCTTTTCCAGGACGTGGCCGAGCGGTACGGGGGTGTCGTCGGCGATCCAGGGTTCGCCCCCTCCGCCGGTGTCCAGGGTGCTGATCAGTTGACAGTCTTCGTGCTGGGCCCGTTCCGGAAAGCTGTCGGGTGCGGGCGCCGGATGGCCCAGTTCGGCGAACCGGGCCGCGACGTCGGCGGGCCGGCGGTCCAGCAGCCGGGCGGCATTCAGGACGTGGCCCCTGAGACAGGCGGTGTCCCCGGGCAGGAGCCAGGGCGGGTGGCCGTTGGTGTGGCGGCTGAGCAGGATCAGCTCGTTGCCGACGAGGGTGTCCAGCTGTTCGGGGGAGGGGACCCGGTACCCCAGCTCCGCGAGCCGGGAGCTGATGGCGCCGGGTTCACGGCCGCGGTCCGCCGCCGCGCGCAGGACGTGGCCCAGCGTCACGGGCTGTGCGGGGTCGAGCCAGGGGGCCCGGGCGTTCAGCTCGTGGCTGGTGATGCGCCGGTCGTGGTCGTCGAGGGGGGCCGGGGTGTTCGGCACGGGGGGCCTTTCGGAGAGGAGCGGGACCGGGAGGGGAGAAGGTCACTCGGCGGCGGCCACGTAGCGGCTTTCCTCGCCGTCGTAGTGCTCGGCCTCTTCCTGTTCGGTCAGGTCGACCCGCACGCCGGCCGGTTCCAGGGCGTCCCAGACCCGCAGCATCATGGCGTCGCTCAGGTAGTGGTGGTGCAGGTCGAGGAAGCGCAGGTGGGTGAGCGGCTGTCCGTTCAGCAGGGCCGCGGCGCCCTCGTCGCCGAGCGTGCCCATCGACAGCCGCAGGGACGCGAGCCGGGCCACGACCGGGGCGTGGGCCACGGCGGCCGCGATCTCGTCCTGGAACTGGCTGTTCTGCAGCCCCAGGTGGCGCAGGGAGGGCAGCCGCTCACCGGTGAGCAGTGGCCGCAGGTCCTCCACGGTGGTGTCGCAGCCGTAGTTCTCGTCGCCCAGCCACAGTTCCAGGCACTCCAGGGACGGCAGGTCGGACGCGGCCACGTTGCGCGTGACCCGGGCGGGCAGGCCGCCGGTCTCGAAGCGCAGGGTGCGCAGCCCCTCGTGACGGAGAACGGGGAACTCGAGGCCCTGGCTGCCGCGCACACCGAGTTCCCGCAGCCGGGGGTACGCCCGCAGTACGGGTTCGAGGTCGGACTGCTCCAGCCAGGACAGCTCGCTCTCCTCCCCTTCGACGTCTCCGAGGAAGACCGCTTCCAGGTTGACCAGACGCGAACTCGCCTCGACGAGCTCGTCGGTCGCGCCCCAGCCGTCCATGCCGTACCAGGGAGCACCGAAGACGAGCGCGCGCACCTCTTCCAGCGGCACGGTCCTGGTGAAGCGGTCCCAGTACTCGTCCGAGCTCTCGTCCTCGGACCCCATGCCGCTCCGCATGCACCACGCCACGGAAGCGGGGTCGGCCGGCAGGTCACGGGCGGAGGGATCCTGCGGGAAGGCCAGGACGGGGAGCCCGTAGAACTGCCCCAAGTGCCCTATGTCACAGGGATGTTGGGGAACGTCATTCGGGAAATCCACAGCGGCTCCTCGGGGTTGGGGACTGTGGTGCGCACAGTTCTAGCAGCAGCCCCCGACACCGGACGGAGAGTGCCCGGCCGGGAGGCCCCGGCGGAGGTGTCGGAGGCATCGGAGGTGTCGGCGGGCGAGGGGCGGGCACCGGGACGGGTACCGTCCCCACCAGGGAAGTCCTTGTCCGCCCCACTCCTACCTCCCGAGGCCCCGTGCGACGATTCATTGCCCGTCTCTGGCGACTCCTGCGCCCCGTCCAGAGCCGCGTCATGTGGTTCCTGAACGCCAAGTTCGTGGTCGGCGTGACCGGCGTCGTGCGCGACGACGAGGGGCGGGTGCTGCTGCTCCGGCACCGGATGTGGCCGCCGGGCCGTCAGTGGGGCCTGCCGAGCGGCTTCGCGCACAAGGACGAGGACTTCCGGCAGACCGTGGTGCGCGAGGTCAAGGAGGAGACCGGCCTCGACGTGGAGGCGGGCCGCCTCGTGATGCTGAACAGCGGTTTCCGCACCCGCCTGGAGGTGGCCTACGAGGCCCGGCTGCTGGGCGGCGAGCTGCGTCTGGACCCCTTCGAGATCCTGGAGGCCCGCTGGTGCCGCCCGGACGACCTCCCCGAGGACATCCAGCCGGTGTGCGGGCCGCTGGTGCGGGGCGAGACGGTTCCCTGAGGCATCGCCCCGAGGCTCCCGGCCGCTCGGGCCCGCCTACTTGTCGGGCTCGCCCCCTGCGGTCCGAGACCGCTCGGCGACGAAGGAGCCGAGGCCGGGCTCGGTGTAGGTCAGCCCTTCCTCCCGCAGTGCCCGAAGAACCTTGTGCGCCGTCGCGTTGGCGACCCCGAACTCCGCTGTGAGCTGCACGACGGACGGAACGCGTGTACGCGGGGGATAGGTGCCGTCAGCGATACGCCGGCGCACCACCTCCGCCACCTGGCGCCAGCGAGGGATGTCGGGAGCAAATTCGATCACCGATTCAGCATGCGTATACCTAGCGCTGTACGCGATACGTAGAATCCCTAGCATGCCTAGAATGCTTTAGATACAGTCTGTAGTCGCGAGACCCCCGCGACGGGTGGAGCCGTCCGGGGGTGTGGCCACCAGCTGAGTCCTGAATCCACTGATCGGAGCTGACGACATGACCGACCTTATCGGCCGCCTCATCGCATGGGTACGCGTCCTGTTCGATCCACCGGGCATCCACCGCCGCACCGGCCCACGCCCGACGGGGCACCCGACAGCACCGCCCTCACCGGTCCGTCAGGCGCCCCGCTCCCCCCTGCCCTCCCACCGCAGCCCCTACGGTCTGCCCACGCTCCTCGACGGGGCCGGAACCATGGCCGCGCGCCCGTACGTCGTCGCGTACTGGCACCACGAGGGGAGGGCGGCGTGAGGGAACCGGAGAGCCCCCCTGACGAGCCGCGCCTGCTGCCCTGGGCCGGGACCGGCGGCAAGCCCTGCTACCTGATCACCGGCGGCCGCGGCGGCCCGGTGTCCCGGCTGGCCGACACCACCGAGTCGGTCCAGCTCGGCATGGGCACGGAGCTGCTCGCCCACGCCCGCGGCCTTCTCCCGGACGCCCCGCCCGGTGAACTCCGCTACCTGGCCGAATGTCTGACCGCAGCCCTCGCCGACGTCCTGCGGGTGGCGGAGAGCCGGGGGCGGAGGCTGGGGCACCCGCGCTGACCACGGCCGCGCCCCCGGAGCCCGCCGGGAGCGGTGGGGGCGCTGCCGGCGGGGCCCGCCAGGACGACGGCATGCCGTACAGCACGAAGTTCCGGGCGCACGCCCGCCAGTACGGTGTCTCCGATCCGACGGGGAGAGGGGGCCGGGCCCGGGCGGGCCCCCTCCGCACACTCGCCTGCCTTTGCCGTGGGGAGCACGGACGAAACGCTCCGCCACACCAGCCGAAGCCGCTCATCTGAGCCCATCGAGAACATAAGGGCGGCGGCTGCTCACGGTTTCCCGGCCCAGGGTCTCCGCCGGCACCTCCACCAGGCGCCTGCCCCGCACCCCCGCCAATTGCTCCGGCCGCGCCCGGCAGGAGAACCCGTCGCCCGGCACCCTTCGCCAGGGCAACGCCCGCGAGGGCTGCGCCCGAGCACCCCGGCAGAGCGCTGGACACAGGCACCGACCCGGCCGGGCGCGAGAGCCGACCCGGCGCCGCCTCGACTTCCGGAGAGCTGCCGGTGTTGCAGTACTCGACCGTCATGTAGTAGTTCTTATACATGAGCGAGCAGGTACACAACAGACTGGCCGTGGTTCGTGCCGAGCGGAAGGTGTCACGGCAGGGCCTGGCCGAAGCGGTGGGAGCGCATTACCAGACCATCGGCTATATCGAGCGCGGGCAGTACAACCCGAGCCTCGACCTGGCATTGAAGATCGCGCGGTTCTTCGAACTGCCGGTGGAAGCCCTGTTCTCGCTCGAGCCGTTTCAGCCGCTCACGGATGAGATCTACGGGAGGAAGACGTCATGACCACCACACCGCTGACGCGCTACGACCACGGCATGCTGCGGCTCATGAACGACCGCCGAGGCAGGCCGCTGTACGCCACGGCCGCCCGCCGACGCCTGGTCGTCGCCGCGCACCTGCTGCTGACCGCGGCCATCGGCGGACTCATGACCTACTCCTACCTTGCGGAGGGGGAACCGATCTGGGCCCTCGTCGCCATGGTGGTGCTGCTGCTGCCGTGGGCGGTCGCGACCGGGGCGATCAACGCGGCCACCCGTGGCCTGCTCGAACTGCGGGAACGGGCTCTGGACGAACGCCAGTCCGCCGAACGCACCCGGGTGCAGGCCCGCGCCCACCGGGCGATGACCCTCCTCCTCGCCGCCACCGCGGCCGTCCTGTTGATCGTGGGTGCGGCCGACGGCAACGCCCCCACGGCGTACGCGGCACCGGTACTCATCGCGGTCCTCGTGGCGCACTGGCTGATGCCGTTGTGGGTGGCCGGCCTGATGGCTCAGGACGAGCCGGCCGAGGACGACAGCCCCGCGGCCTGACGAGTCGGCCGCGCCCGGCCGACAACTGATCGCTCGGAAGCGTCGGGGAGCGGTCGGGCCGACCCGGGCACTCGGGCACTCGGGCACTTAAGAGCTCAAGGGCTCAAGCACGCAGGGACTCAAGGGCCGACGGGAGAGCCCTTGGCCACGGGGGCGCGAACGCCGTGACGCGACCGGGCGGCGTCCTGGCTGGGGGGTGCACCGAACTGGCGGCGTCCCTGTCCGGCGCCCTGCGAGCGGCGGAGACGGGGGCGGAGGCCGTGGGGGCTCGTCCGAGCGCGTCGCGGACATGAGGACAGCGACTGTTCACACTTTCTCAGCCCAGGGCCTCCGCCAGCACCTCCGCCAGGTGCCTGCCCCGCACCCCCGCCAGTTGCTCCAACTGCGTCCGGCAGGAGAACCCGTCGGCCAGCACCACAGCGTCCTCGGACGCCTCCCTCACCGTCGGCAGGAGCTGGTCCTCCGCGCAGGCCGCCGACACCTCGTAATGGCCCTTCTCGAAGCCGAAGTTGCCCGCGAGACCGCAGCAGCCGCCGCTCAGTTCGCCGGTGAGGCCCGCCGCGGCACGCAGCCCGCGGTCCGCCGTGTCGCCGAGGACCGCGTGCTGGTGGCAGTGGGTCTGGCCGGTGACCGGGCGGTCCAGGACGGGCGGGGCCCAGTGGGGCGCGTACTGCTCCAGGGTCTCCGCGAAGGTGCGGACCCGCGCGGCGAGTCGGGCCGCGCGGGGGTCGTCGTGCAGCAGCTCCGGCGCGTCCGTGCGCAGGGCCGCCGCACAGCTCGGTTCGAGGACGACGACCGGGGCGTCGGTGGCCAGTACCGGTTCCATGAGGTCGAGGGTGCGGCGCAGCACCGCGCGGGCGTGGTCGAGCTGGCCCGTCGAGATGTAGGTGAGGCCGCAGCAGACCTGGCCCCGACGGGCCGTCAGCAAGCGTGCGGCGGACCGTGAGCGGCCGTCCCCCACCGGGCGCCCGCCCGGTCGCAGCGTCGGTGGCAGGGCCACCCGCAGGCCCGCCGCCTCCAGGACCCGTACGGCCGCCTGTCCCACGGAGGGCGAGAGGTGCTCGGTGAAGGTGTCCGGCCACAGGATCACCAGGTCACCGGCACCGTCGCCATCACCGCCACCAGCACCAGCACCGGCACCGGCACCGGCACCGGCCCCGGCCCCGGCACCGGCCCCGGCCCCGGCACCGGAGGGCACGGCAGCCCTCCGCCCCCGCCACCACCGCGTGAACGTCTCCCCGGCCACCCGTGGGATCTCCCGCTCCCCAGCGATCCCGCCCAGCCGCTTCGCCACCCGGGCGAGCGGGCCCACCGAGGCCAGGACGTTGACCACCCCCGCCGACCTCGTCCGCGCCACCCAGCCCAGCCACACCGGCAGCCGTCCCATCGCGTAGTGCGCGGCGGGACGGCGGCGGCCGGCGTAGTGGTGGTGGAGGAACTCCGCCTTGTAGGTGGCCATGTCGACCCCGACCGGGCAGTCCGAACGGCAGCCCTTGCAGGACAGGCACAGGTCCAGGGCGTCCCGTACCTCCGTGGACCGCCAGCCGTCGGTCACCAGCTCGCCGGCGAGCATCTCGTGCAGCAGCCGGGCGCGTCCGCGCGTGGAGTGCTCCTCCTCGCCCGTCGCCCGGAAGGAGGGGCACATCACCGCCGGCCCCGGCACCGACGTCGTACGGCACTTGGCGACGCCCACGCAGCGGCGGACCGCCGCCGAGAAGTCGCCGCCGTCGGACGGGTAGCCGAAGGCCACGTCCACCGGCTCCCTCGGCAGGACGGAGAAGCGGAGGTTCGCGTCCAGGGGCGCGGGACGCACCAGCATCCCCGGGTTGAGCAGGTCGTCCGGGTCCCAGACGCCCTTCACGCGCTCGAAGAGGGCCACCATGTCCGGGCCGTACATGCGCGGCAGCAGTTCGGCGCGCGCCTGCCCGTCGCCGTGTTCGCCGGAGAGCGATCCGCCGTGCGCCACGACCAGGCCGGCCAGCTCCTCGGAGAAGCGGCGGAAGCGGGCGACGCCCGGCCCGGTCAGCAGGTCGAAGTCGATCCGGACGTGGATGCAGCCGTCACCGAAGTGCCCGTACGGGGCGCCGTGCAGTCCGTGCTCGGCCAGCAGGCCGCGGAAGTCCCGCAGGTACGCGCCGAGCCGGGCGGGCGGTACCGCGCAGTCCTCCCAGCCGGGCCAGGCCTCGGTCCCGTCCGGCATCCGGGTCGCCGTGCCGCTCGCGTCCTCCCGGATCCGCCACAGCGTCCGCTGCCGGGCCGGGTCGGTGACCACCAGGGCGTCCACGACGTCCGCCGCGCGGACGATCGTCTCCGCACGCGCGCGTGCCTCCCCCTCCGTGTCCCCGCCGGTCTCCACGAACAGCCAGGCTCCCCCGCGCGGGAGGTCCGCCGCGGACGGCACCAGGTCGGCCGCCATGCCCTCCACGGTCAGCGGCCCGTGCTCCAGCAGTCCGGCCGCCGCCTCGGCGGCCCCGGTCTCGTCGGCGTACGCCAGCACGGCGAGCGCACGCGCGCGGGGCGCCTCGACGAGCCGGACCACCGCCTCCGTCAGCACGCCCAGCGTGCCCTCCGAGCCGCAGAAGGAGCGGGCGACGTCGGCGCCCTTCTCGGGCAGCAGGGCGTCCAGGGCGTATCCGGAGATACGGCGGGGCAGCTCGGGGAAGCCGGTGCGCAGGCGGGCGAGTTCGCCCTCGGCCAGCTCCCGCAGTCCCGCCGGGGCCCCGGCCCACGCCTGCCCCAGCAGCAGCCGCTCGCCGCGCGGGGTGACGACCGACAGGTGCCGCACGCTGTCCGCCGTCGTGCCCCAGGCGACGGAGTGGGAACCGCAGGAGTTGTTGCCGATCATGCCGCCGAGGGTGCAGCGGCCGTGGGTGGAGGGGTCGGGGCCGAAGCGCAGCCCGTGCGGCGCGGCGGCCTCCTGGAGCCGGTCGAGGACGAGGCCGGGCTGCACGACGGCCGTGCGGGCCTCGGGGTCGAGGGAGAGCAGGCGGTTCATGTGCCGGGTGAAGTCGAGCACCACACCGGTGCCGGTGGCCTGCCCCGCGATCGACGTGCCGCCCCCGCGCGGGACCACGGGGACGCCGTACGTCCGGCAGACCGACAGCGCCGCCACCACGTCGTCGGCGTCCCGGGGAGCCACCACGCCGAGCGGCACCCGGCGGTAGTTGGAGGCGTCCATGGTCGTCAGCGCCCGCGCGGTGGTGCCGAAGTCCACCTCGCCGCGCACGGCCGCGCGCAGTCCTGACCGCAGTTCCCGCAGATCCGTCATGTTTTCAGGATGCCTCGGAGACCCGCGGGACGCCGCCGGCCGCGCCCGTCCCCGTGCCCCTCCCCACGCGGCTCCCGCCCGGCTCCCCTCCCGAAAAACGGGACCGGATTCTTCCCAAGCTGATCACAAACTCTCATATAGTGAGCGCGAGTTGCGCGCAGTTGTCGGACCGCGCTTCACAAGCGATCCCGGAACCGGGTCCGGCGACCCCATCGAACCGCCCGAGCGCCGCATGGACGACGGCACCCTGGCGGACCCGACCGAGGACCGACCGAGGACCTGATTGATGACCTCCCCCCTGCTCCCCGGCGACCGCCCCACCCCCCGCAGCCTGTTGCCCGCCACCCTGCTCACCGCGGTACTCACCGCGGTCGCGGTGTTCGCCGCGGTGCTGCTGGGACCGGAACCCGCACGCGGCGCCGTCGGGGCGACCGGGACGGTGGCGGCCCTGCTGCTGTGTGCGGCCGTCGCCTGGGCCACCCACGCCGTCCTGTCCGCGCGGGCGCTCCGCGTGCGGCTGGAGACGGCCAACGTGGACGTCGACCGGCTGATCCAGGAGCGCACCCGGCAGGCGGAGGAGGCCCGCCGCCAGCACGAGCGGCTGACCGGCGAACTCACCCGGGAACGGGCCCGCCTGTCGGCCGAGCTGGACCAGGAACGGGCCCACCTCACCCATTCCCTGGCGGCGGAACGCGATCGCCTCAACGAACAACACGCCATCACCACGGAGCGGTTGGCGCAGGAGCACACCGCAGAGCGGGCCCGCCTCACCGACGACCACACCGCCGAACGGGCCCGGCTCACCGAACAGCACGCCGCCGAGATCGCCCGCCTCACGGACGACCACACGGCCTCGCTCGCCCGGCTCGCCGACGAGCACACCGCCGCACTCTCCCGGCTCACCGGCGAGCACGCCGGGGAACTGCGCCGGCGCGACGAGGAACACGCCGCCCACACCGCCGCGTTGGTCCAGGAGCACACCGCCGAGCGCGACCGGCTCGGCCAGGTGCGCGACCGGCTGAGCGAGGAACGGGACCGGCTGTCCCGGGACCGGGACCGGCACATCGACGAGAACGCCCGGCTGGCCGTCCGGCTGCGCGAGGCCAACAGCGCCCGCGCCGCGGCGCTTTCCGCGACCGCCAACGTCGCCGGCCGCATGCAGGCCCTGTCCACCGGCATGCTCGCGGATCTGCGCGCGATGGAGGACAAGCACCACGACGAGGAGGTCCTCGCGGATCTTCTCCACCTCGACCACCGCACCGCGCAGGCCGGCAGGCTCGCCGACTCCGTCGCCGTCCTCACCGGCGCCCGTTCGGGCCGCCGTTGGGCCCGGCCGATCGGCATGGAGTCGATCCTGCGCGGCGCCATGGGCCGGATCAGCGGCTACCAGCGCGTCCGCGTCCACTCCGCGAGCGACGTCGCCGTCGCCGGGCACGCCGCCGAGGGCGTGATGCACGCGGTCGCCGAACTCCTCGACAACGCGGCCAACTTCTCGCCGCCGACCGCCGAGGTGCACGTCTACGTCGAGGAGGTGCCGGCCGGGGTCATCGTGTCCGTCGAGGACAGCGGACTCGTCATGGGCGACGCCCAGCTGCGGCGCGCCGAGCGCGCGGTCTCCGGCGAGACCGCCGGGCTCGGAGGCCTCACCGGCACGCGGCTCGGACTGGCCGTGGTGGGCCGGCTGGCCCGCCGGTACGGGCTCACGGTCTCCTACCGGCCCTCGGCCCGCGGCGGCACGGGCGTCCTCATGCTCATCCCGCAGGACATCCTCGTACCGCCGGACGCTTCCCGGACGCCGTCCGCCGTCGCCGCACCTGCCCTCTCCTCGTCCTTCCCGGCCGCACGGACCGCCCCCACCAGGGCTCCGGCCCGGTCCGCGCCGTCCGCGGCGGCCGTGCCGTCCGGGGAGACGGCCGGGACGGCCCCGGCGGCGGCACCGGACGAGCCGTCGGGCCCGGCCCTGCCCCGCCGTCGCGGCAGCCGCCCGGACGACGTGCCGGCGGCCCACCCGGCCGACAGCACGGCCCCGGAGACGAGTCACGGCACCCCGCCCGGCACGGGTCCGGCACCACGGGACCCGGCCGCCCGCACCGCCTCCCGCACGACGCCCCCGGCGAGGACCACGAGCCACTCGTACGCGGCGTCCCGCGCCGGAGCCGACGACCTCGACCCCGACCCGGTGCCCACGCACGACTCCGCCGGCCGGGGCACGGACACGCCCCCGCTGAACCTCCCCCGCCGCCGTCGCGGCCGGACCCTGGCCGAGGCCGAGCGCACCCGCGGCACGAGCCGTGCCGACGCCCCGCCCAAGGCTCCGCCCACCGCCGAGGAGACGAAGGCCCGCACGGCCCGCTTCAGCAGCTTCCGCCAGGCCGTACGCGCCACCGCCACGGAACCGTGCGCGGGCCCCGCGACCGACACGGCCCCGGACCCCGCAACGGACACGGCCACGGAGGCGACCGCAGACACGGCCGCAGGCACCCCGAACGGGGACGCCGGAGCAATCGGCTCCCCCTCCACCCCCACCCCCGCAACACCGGAAGGCGACACCACCTCATGACCGGCACGACGACCGCCGACGAGAAGCTCACCTGGCTGATAGAGGGCCTGCTGGAGCGCACCCCCGGTGCGCGGCACGCGCTCGTGCTGTCCAGGGACGGCCTGAAACTGTGCCGCACCCCCGAACTCTCCACCGACCAGGCCGACCAGCTCGCCGCGATCGCCGCGGGCATCCAGTCGCTGTCGCACGGCGCGTCCGTGGAGTTCGGCGACGGCAGCGGAGGCGTCCGCTCGGCGATGACCGAGTTCTACGGGGGCGTGCTGTTCATCGTGGAGGCCGGCCAGGGCGCGCACCTGGCCGTGGTCACCAGTGAGGACGCCGACGCCGGGCTCATCGGGCACAACATGAGCGAGCTCGTGGAACAGCTCGGGGACCACCTGACCGCTCCCCCGCGCTCCGCATGAGCAGGCCGGGCAGGGACGACTCCCCGGACCGCCTCTACACCGTCACCGGCGGACGCAGCCGGTCCGGGCCCGACAACCCCTTCGACCTGGTCACGCTGGTCGTCGCCGAATGCGATCCGGTGCCCGGCATGCAGTCCGAGCACGCCGCGATCCTGCGGCTGACCGAACGACCCACGGCGGTCGTGGAGATCGCGGCCGAGCTGAAACTGCCGGTGAGCATCACCCGCATCCTGCTCGCCGACCTCCAGGCGTCGGGCCGCGTCAGCGCCCGGCACCCGCGCAAGGCCGCCGTACCCGACCCCGACATCCTGGAGCAGGTGCTCGTTGGACTCCGCAACCTCTGACACGCGTACACCACTGGGCGCGTCGGCCGACAACGGCCTCAAGATCGTGGTCGTGGGCGGCTTCGGCGCCGGCAAGACGACAATGGTCCGCTCGGTGAGCGAGATACGTCCCCTCAACACCGAGGAGACGATGACCCAGGCCGGCGAGGCCGTCGACGACCTCAGCGGGGTGCACGGCAAGACCTCGACGACCGTGGCCTTCGACTTCGGCCGCATCACCCTGGACAGCCACAACGTGCTGTACCTGTTCGGGGCGCCCGGCCAGGAGCGCTTCTGGTTCCTGTGGGACCGGCTGTTCTCCGGCACCCTGGGCGCGGTCGTCCTGGTCGACACCCGGCGCATCGACGACTCCTGGTACGCCATCGACCGGCTGGAGAAGCTCGGCACGCCGTTCATCGTGGCCTGCAACGACTTCGGCGGCCCCGCCTTCGCGCCGGAACAGATCCGCGAGGCCCTCGACCTCGACCCGCACGTCCCGCTGGTCACCTGCGACGCGCGTTCCCGGGAGTCCAGCAAGCTGGTGCTGATCACGCTGGTGGAGCACATCCAGACCCTCTACGCCGACCAGGCCCGAGCCCCCCGTCAGGAGCTGGTGTGAGCCCCGCTTCCGCTCCCCATCCCGTCCACTTCAGCGGCCCCCTGCTCCAGGACGACCCGGCAGGGGTGTACCGGGAGATGCGGCGCGACCACGGCAGCGTGGTCCCGGTGATCCTGGACGGCGACGTACCGGCCTGGCTGGTGCTCGGCTACCGCGAGCTGCACCAGATCACCGGGGACCCGGTGCTGTTCAGCCGCGACTCCGACCTGTGGAACCAGTGGGAGAACATCCCCGACGACTGGCCGCTGCTGCCGATGATCGGCCGCAAGCAGCCGTCGATCCTCTACACCGTCGGCGAGCGGCACCGCGAGCGGGCCGGGATGCTGGTCAACGCGCTGGAGGCGGTGGACCCGTTCGAACTGCGCAGTTACGCCGAGAAGTTCGCCGACGAACTGATCGACGGCATCTGCCCCCGGGGCGCGGCCGACATCATCGACGAGTTCGCGACGCTGCTGCCCGTACGCGTGCTGACCCGGCTCTACGGCTTCTCCGACGAGGAGGGGCCGGAACTCGTCACCGCCCTCAACGACATGATCGACGGGCGGGAGCGGGCGCTGGCCGGCCAGACCCACCTGTTCACGTCGATGACCGCACTGGTCGCCGCGCGCAGGAAGGCGCCCGCCGACGACGTGGCGTCGCGGATGCTCGCCGACACCTCCGGGTTCACCGACGAGGAGATCGTCCAGGACCTGATGGTGATGATGGCGGCCGGCCACCAGCCGACCGCCGACTGGATCGGCAACTCCCTGCACCTGATGCTGACGGACAAGCGGTTCGCCGCTTCCCTCTTCGGCGGCCGCAACAGCGTCGCCGAGGCGATGAACGAGGTGCTGTGGGAGGACACCCCCACCCAGAACGTGGCCGGCCGCTGGGCCTCCCGCGACACCCAGCTGGGCGGGCGCCGCATCCGCCTCGGCGACATGCTGCTCCTCGGTCTCCAGGGCGCCAACTCCGATCCGCAGGTACGGACCGACAGTTCGGCCCTGACCGGCGGCAACAGCGCGCACTTCTCCTTCGGCCACGGGGAGCACCGCTGCCCGTTCCCGGCCCAGGAGATCTCCGAGGTGATCGCACGGACCGGCATCGAGGTCGTCCTGGACCGCCTGCCGGACATCGACCTGGCGGTGCCGGCCGCGTCCCTGTCCCGCCGCCCGTCGCCGTGGCTGCGCGGAATGTCCGAACTTCCGGTCACTTTCACACCCACTCCCGCCCTTGGAGGCTCCCACACATGACGGCTGGTACGGACACACGGACACCCGCGCCCGGCACCGAGGGGAACCCCATCCCCCTGGACCCGTTCGTCTCCGACCTGGACGCGGAGAGCGCGGCGCTGCGCGCCGCGGGCCCGCTCGCACGCGTGGTCCTGCCGGGCGACGTGCCGGTATGGGCGGTCACGCACCACGCCGAGGCCAAGAAGCTGCTCACCGACCCCCGCGTGGTGAAGGACATCGACGTCTGGGGCGCCTGGCAGCGCGGCGAGATCGCCCCCGACTGGCCGCTGATCGGACTGGCCAACCCGCCCCGCTCCATGCTCACCGTGGACGGCGCCGACCACCGCCGTCTGCGCACCCTGGTCGCCCAGGCGCTCACCGTGCGCCGGGTGGAGCGGATGCGGGAGCGCGTCACGGAGCTGACCGAGGGCCTGCTGGACCAGGTGGCCGAGGCCCCGGGCGAAACGGTCGACCTGAAGGCCCTGTTCGCCTACCCGCTGCCGATGTACGTGGTCGCCGACCTGATGGGGCTCGCCGAGGAGCGGCTGCCGCGGCTGAAGGAGCTGTTCGAGAAGTTCTTCTCGACGCAGACCCCGCCCGAGGAGGTCCTCGCGACGCTGACCGAACTGGCGCAGATCATGACCGAGACGGTCGCGCACAAGCGGGAGAACCCCGGCGACGACCTGACGTCCGCGCTGATCCAGGCGTCCGAGGACGGCAACCGGCTGACCGACCAGGAGATCGTCTCCACCCTCCAGCTGATGATCGCGGCCGGCCACGAGACGACGATCTCGCTCATCGTCAACGCGGTGGTCGGCCTCTCCCTCCACCCCGAGCAGCGTGCGCTGGTGCTGTCCGGCGAGGTGGACTGGTCGGCGGTGGTCGAGGAGACGCTGCGGTACTCCACGCCCACCTCCCACGTGCTGATCCGGTTCGCCACCGAGGACGTCCCGGTCGGCGACACCGTCCTCCCGGCCGGGGAGGCGCTGATCGTGTCGTACGCCGCGATCGGCCGGGACGAGCAGGCGCACGGCCCGAGCGCCGGCGTCTTCGACATCACCCGCGAGGGTGCCAACCGGCACATCTCCTTCGGCCACGGCCCGCACGTGTGCCCCGGCGCGGCCCTGTCCCGCCTGGAGGCGGGCGTGGCCCTGCCGGCCCTGTACGCGCGCTTCCCGAAGCTGGACCTGGCGGTCCCGGCGGACGAGCTGCGCAACAAGCCGGTGGTCACGCAGAACGACCTGTACGAGCTGCCGGTGACACTGGGCTGACGTACCGGGGCCTGACCGAACGGCCGGACGGACCTTTCCTCTCCGTCCGGCCGTTCGACCGCTCCGCCCGTCCGCGTCTCAGCCGACGGACGATGTTTCGCCCGGGTTTCCCCGAGCCGCTAGGCTCCGGGGTTGTGGCTGAGATCCGGATTCCTGCTGACATCAAGCCCGCCGACGGTCGTTTCGGTGCGGGCCCCTCCAAGGTGCGGACGGAAGCGCTGGACGCGCTGGCCGCGACCGGCGCCTCCCTGCTGGGCACCTCCCACCGCCAGGCCCCGGTGAAGAACCTGGTCGGCGAAGTGCGCGAGGGCATCGGCGAGCTGTTCCGGCTCCCCGAGGGCTACGAGGTCGTCCTCGGCAACGGCGGCTCCACCGCGTTCTGGGACATCGCGACCCACGGCCTGATCGAGAACAAGTCGCAGCACCTCACCTTCGGCGAGTTCAGCTCCAAGTTCGCCAAGGCCGCCAAGCTCGCCCCGTGGCTCGCCGAGCCGACCGTCGTCGCCGCCGACCCGGGCACGCACCCCGAGGCGGCCGCCGAGGCCGGTGTGGACGTCTACGCCTTCACGCACAACGAGACCTCCACCGGCGTCGCCATGCCGATCAAGCGGGTGCCCGGCGCCGACGAGGGCTCCCTGGTCCTGGTGGACGCGACGAGCGGCGCGGGCGGCCTGCCCGTCGACATCACCGAGACGGACGTCTACTACTTCGCCCCGCAGAAGTCCTTCGCCTCCGACGGCGGCCTGTGGATCGGCGTGTTCTCCCCGGCCGCGATCGAGCGCGCCGAGCGCGTCCACGCGTCCGGCCGCCACGTCCCGGAGTTCTTCAGCCTTCCCACGGCGATCGACAACTCCCGCAAGAACCAGACGTACAACACCCCGGCCCTCGCCACCCTGTTCCTGCTGAACGAGCAGCTGAAGTGGCTCAACGGCCAGGGCGGTCTGGACTTCGCCACCGGCCGCACCAAGGACTCGTCGTCCCGCCTGTACGGCTGGGCCGAGGAGTCGAAGTTCGCGACCCCGTTCGTCACCGACCCGGCGAAGCGCTCCCAGGTCATCGGCACCATCGACTTCACGGACGAGATCGACGCCGCCGCGATCGCCAAGGTGCTGCGCGCCAACGGCATCGTGGACACCGATCCCTACCGCAAGCTCGGCCGCAACCAGCTCCGGGTCGCGATGTTCCCGGCGGTCGACCCGGCGGACGTCGAGGCCCTGACGAAGTGCGTCGACTACGTCATCGGACAGCTGTAGGCATTCCCCGCACGACGGCGAAGGGCGCCCGGCGGGTTCCGCCGGGCGCCCTTCCGTACGTGCGGTGCCTACGCGAACCGGCGCAGGAAGGCCTGCCGTCCCTCGCGTGAGACGGTGGGCGGAGGGCCGTTGTGCTGCTTGCTGTCACGGACGGCCCGGCCGCAGGCCGAGGTCCCCGCGAGCCGGGCGCTCCGGGCGTGGACCGGGGGAATCGACGAACCGCGCGTGGCTGCTTCCGGAACTGCGTCTCTCCGCCGTCTCCCCGCCCCCACTTGTGACAGCCCTGTGACCGGAACTGTGACCTCCGTCGCACGCGTGGGGGTCGCACCTTGATGGGATGACCGGATGCGCAGACCCGCCGGCCTCCGCCCGGCCTTCGCCGCGACCGCCCCCTTCCTGTCGGCTCTCGCCGCGGCCGCCCTGCTGCTGACGGCCTGTGGGACGGAGCGCGCGGGTGCCGGGAGCACCGGCGCCGACGCGACCGCGTCGCAGGAGGGCACCCGGATCGACGATCCGGGCAAGGACGGCGTACGGATCACCTCGCTGACCCTCCCGTCGGCCTCCCCCTCCCCCTCCCCCACCCGCAGCTACTCCGTCTCCGCCGACAGGCTCACCACGGGCTCGGACTCAGGGGTCCTCGCCGCCTACGAGGTCACCAACGAGGGCACCGAGACCCTGACCTATTCGGTCGTCTTCACCTTCATGAGCGGTGACGGCGGGGCCGTGACCAACCGGACCGAGACCGTGCGCGACGTCGGCCCCGGACAGACCGTGCGGGGCACGGTCCGGGCCGGGGAGCTGCCGCCCACCGCGCCGCGGGTGACGCAGGCCGAGGTGCTCGAAGTGACCAAGGTCCCCGCGGGCGAGGCGCCGGCCAAACCGGGCACGTGCCCCGCCTCCGGGATCCGGGTCAGCGCCGACGAGGGCGACGCGGCCATGGGGCTGCGCGTCGTGGGCCTGCACCTCGACAACTGCGGCACGCGCGCCTACACCGTCGAGGGCTACCCGCTGCTGGAACTCCTGGACGACGGCCTCGAGCCCGTCGACGGCGTCGAGATCCTCGACGGCAGCGGCGAGATCACCACCGGCGCCGGACCCGACGAACCGCCCCGGCCCGTCAGGCTCGAGCCCGGCGAGTCGGCGACCGCCGGGCTGGTCTGGCGCAACACCACCGAGTTCGGTACGCCGGTGAACGTGTCCCATGTGCGGGTCCGGGCGAAGGAGGGTGCCGACCCGGTGACGGTGACCCCGCACCTCGACCTCGGAACCACCGGAAAGCTCGGGGTCAGACCTTGGAAAAAGGCGGAACGCCAGGCCCGGCCCTGACACGAGGGCCTGACACAGCCTTTGCCAGGGTTTCACGACGGCCCGGGCTCGGCCCGCGTGGAAGTCGCACACGGCAGCGGGGCGGAGGCGGGCCGGGGTTCGCCCCCGGTGGCACGAGTCGTGCGACGCCGACGCCGGAGGGGGCCCGGCGCGCAGCTGCGCGCCGGGCCCCCTCCTCACGTGTCGCTCACGTCGCCGTGCAGCTCACCTGTGGCACGCTCCCGCCCCCGGGTGCTCCTCCGAAGCCGAAGCTCGCCGAACCGCCCGCCGGGAGCGCTCCGTTGTGCCCGGCGTTGACGGCGGTGACCGTCGCCCCGGACTGGGTGTACGAGGCGTTCCACATGCTGGTGACGCGCTGGGTCCCGCTCCAGGTCCACGTCACCTTCCAGGAGGTCAGCGGCACGGTCCCGGTGTTGGTGACCTTCACGTCGGCGTTGAAGCCGCCGCCCCAGTCGCTGCTGACGGTGTAGGCGGCGGCACACTCGGGGGTGTCACCGGGATCGCCCGGATCGCCCGGGTCGCCCGGTCCGCCGGGGTCGCCCGCCGCGAACCCCGGGGCCTTGATGTCCGCGAGGTACCCGTCCTTCACCGTGTCCACGGTCGTCCAGTCGTCCTTCAGGATGCCGCCGGTGTCACCGGAGTTGGGGTTCCAGGACCAGAAGGTCCAGTGGAAGCTGTCGGCCCCGTGCTGCGAGGTCGACCGCAGGTACGACACCAGCGCGGACAGCCACCGCTGGTCCACGCCCGACTGCAGCGTCGTACCGAACTCGCCGAGCCAGACCGGGGCGATGTCCTGCTTGAAGACGTAGCCCCAGTACTTGTCCCAGATGCCCGACATGTTGGCGGGGAAGGACGGGTCGTCGAACCAGGGCTGCCGGGCCACGCTGGTGGCGTAGTCGTGCGCGGAGTAGACGAGCCGGCCCGGCACGTCCAGGCGGACCGGGTGCTCGGCGACGCCCATCAGGTTGCCGCCCCACCAGCCGTTGACCCCGTTGTGCGACTGCACGCCCTCGACGAAGACCAGCAGGTCGGGGTTGACGGACAGCACCGCGTTGCCGGCCCGTTCGGCGGCCAGCCGCCAGTCCCGTGCCGTGTCGCCGCAGCCCCAGCAGGCGGGGTCGCGGGGCTCGTTGTGCAGGTCGATGCCGATGACGGTCGAGTCGCCCAGGTAACGGGACGCGAGGGCCTTGAGGTTGGTGATCCACGTCGACTCGGGAACCGCGCCGGTGTACCAGAGCGCGGACTGCGCGGCCGCGTCGGGACGGTGCCGGTCGAGCACGATCTTCAGGCCCGTCCGCCCCGCGTGCGCCACGATCCGGTCCAGCACCTGGAGCGACGTCAGGCCCCGCAGGTCGGTGTTGATGCCGTCGGTGTCGATGCTGTCGGGCACGGCGCCCGGCTTGAGGATGTCGTCGCTGTAGGGGACGCGGACGGTGTTGTAGCCGAGGGACTTGATCTGGTCGAGCATGCCCTTGTAGTCGCGGGCCCACAGGCCGTGGGCCACACGGACGTCGGTCTCGAAGCCGAACCAGTTGATGCCGGCGATCCGCACGGGCTGCCCGGACGCGTCCAGGATCCGCCGGCCGCTGGTGTGCCAGTACCCTTCGCCGGCCGCCGCCGCACGGGGTGTCGCGGTACCGGCCGTCGCCCCGGCCGTGCCGTCGCCCGGCTCCGCCGCACCGGCCGGCTGAACACCCGCCAGCGGTAACAGGAACGCCGCCACGGCCACGCACAGCGCTCTTCGCAAGCTGCGGAACATGTCGCTGCTTCCTCTCGGAGGGCGGGCCCGGAACGAGTGGGAGCGCTCCCACTACCCCGCGCCCTCCATGCAAGCCATGTCACATGGACACGTCAAGGAGGCGGACGGCATTCACACCCCGGACGCCGTCCGCCCCCTCCCCGGCCCCCGCCCTCCCCCGGGGCCTCACCGCGTCAGCGGCTCACCTGCTCAGCCGCTGGAACCTCCGTACCGCGAGCGGCAGGAAGACCGCCGTCAGAACGAGCGGCCACACCCCCGCCATCAGCAGCGCGTGCTGCTCCACCCAGGAGTCGCCGCCGCCGACCGGCGTACCGAACAGCTCACGGGTGGCCGCGGCCGTGGACGAGATCGGGTTCCAGGCGGCTACCCAGCCCAGCCAGTCGGGCATGAGCTGCGGGGCCACGAAGATGCTGGAGATCATCGTCAGCGGGAAGGCGACCGCGAACAGCCCGCCCGCCGCCTCCGGGTTGGGCACCAGGAGCCCGAGCCAGACCCCGAGCCAGATGAGTGCGAACCGCAGCCACAGCAGCAGGCCGAACGCCGCGAGGAAGCCCCAGCCGCCGTCCGGCCGCCAGCCCATGGCCAGCGCGGTGAGCACGAGGATCCCCAACTCGGCGCAGGCGACGACCAGATCGGTCACCCCGCGTCCGGCCACCACCGCGGACGGCGCCATCGGCATCGAGCGGAACCGGTCGATCACGCCCTTGGTGGCGTCGTACACCACGATGGTCGCGGTGTTGATGAAGCCGAACGCCATCGTCATCACGAACATCCCGGGCATCAGGAAGTCCTTGTAGTCCCCACCGCCCGGCACCGTCATCGCGCTGCCGAAGACATAGCCGTAGAGCAGCACCGACAGGATCGGGAAGCCCAGCTGCCAGGCGATGTTGACGGGTTGGCGCCGGTAGTGGGTCAGGCCGCGGCGGACGATGTTCCAGCAGTCGGCGAGCGCCCAGTACGCGCGGCCGTGCGTGACGGGTGCGGCGGCCGGATCGGCGGGGGAACCGGTCCCCCGGTCGGTGGCCAGGTCGACGGTGTTCACGCGGCGGCCTCCTTGCCGCCCGGGGCGGCGTGGTCGGTGGCGGATGCGGTGGTGCGGTGGCCGGTGAGGCGCAGGAACACGTCGTCGAGGCTGGGCCTGCGCAGCCCGATGTCCTCGACCCGGACCCCCTCGTCCTGGAGGGTGCGCGCCACCTCGGTCAGCGCGGCCACCCGGTCCGTCACCGGGGCGTGCACGCGCGACTCGTTCTCGTCCGACTCCGGTTCGCCGTCGGCGACCCGGGCCACCACCTTCACCACGCGCGGAATGTCGGCCCGTTCGGCGACGACGACCTCGATGCGGTCGCCGCCGACGAGGTTCTTCAGCCCGTCCGGGGTGTCGTCCGCGATGGCCCGGCCCTGGTCCATGACGGTGATGCGAGAGGCCAGCTTGTCGGCCTCCTCCAGGTACTGCGTGGTCAGCAGCACGGTCGTACCGTCCGCGACCAACGCCCTCACCGAGTCCCAGACTTCGTTCCGGCTGCGGGGGTCGAGCCCCGTCGTCGGCTCGTCCAGGAAGAGCACGGCCGGCGCGAGGATCATGGAGGCGGCGAGGTCCAGGCGCCGCCGCATCCCTCCGCTGTAGTCGCCGACGCCCTTGTCGGCGGCGGCGCTCAGGTCGAACCGCTCCAGCAGTTCGGCGGCCCGCAGCCGGGCCCGCTTCCCGCCCAGGTGGAACAGCCGCCCGAACATCTCGAGGTTCTGCCGCCCCGTGAGCACCTCGTCCACGGCCGCGTACTGCCCCGTGAGCCCGATCCTCGCCCGCACCTCGCGCGCCTGCCGGGAGACGTCGAGACCGGCCACCGTGGCCCGTCCCCCGTCCAACCGGACCAGCGTCGACAGGATGCGCACGGCGGTGGTCTTCCCGGCGCCGTTCGGCCCCAGCAGGCCGTGCACGGTGCCCGTACGGACGGCGAGGCCGAAGCCGTCGAGGGCGCGCTTCTCGCCGTAGCGCTTGTCCAGCCCCTCGGCCCTCACCGCGTAGTCGTCGTCCCCGCCGTAGCCGTTGCCGGGCCCTTCGCCCTTGTCATGGCCTTCGTTCATGGGTCCCCCTTCCACGTAACTGGGTACACCGTACCCGATTTCGCGTACGCCGTACCCAGTTTTTTCGCGCGGATCTAGACTGACCCCATGACGAGCGGTGGGCAGACCAGCGGCAGGGAGACGAGCGGGAGCGGTGACATCACCCGCACCCTCGACCTGTTGTGGGGCACGGGCCGGCGGCCGAGCCGCGGGCCGAAACCGGGCCTGACGCTGGAGCGGGTCGTGGAGGCCGCCGTCGAACTCGCGGACCGGGAGGGGCTCGGCGCGCTCTCGATGCGCCGGATCGCCGCGGAACTCGGCACCGGCACGATGTCCCTGTACCGCTACGTGCCCGGCAAGGCCGAGCTGCTCGACCTGATGCTGGACCACGTCCAGCGCACCTCCGAGGACCCCGCCGGCTTCGGCGACGGCCACTGGCGCTCGACCCTGGAGGTCCTGGGCCGCGCCACGCTCGCCCTGTACCGCCGCCACCCCTGGCTGCTGGAGGTCAACCAGACCCGCCCGATCCTCGGCCCGAGCGCGCTCGACGGCCTGGAGAAGGTGATGTCCCGGATCAGGCCGATGGGCCTGTCCGACCCCGAACTGCTGTCGGCGATCACCGCGATCGAGGGGTACGTCGTCGGCGCGGCCCGCACCCAGCTCTACCAGCAGGAGGCCGAGCGCACCTCCGGACTCACGGACGCCGAGTTCTGGGAGGCCCAGCAGCCGGCCCTGGAGAAGGCCATTCTCAGCGGGCGCTACCCCGTCCTGGCCTCCCTCGCCGAAGACACTTTCAGCTTCGACTTCGACCACTTCGAGTTCGGACTGCAACGCATCCTGGACGGCCTGGAGGTGTTCGTGACCGCCCGCGCCGCGGAAACCGTTCCGTCGTCCACCCCGGCGTCCACCCCGCCGTCCGCCCCCGCAACCGGGCCGGACCGCTCAGCCGGGCCGGACCGCTCAGCTCCGCCGGAACAGCCGGCGTAGCCCGAGCAGGGCGGCCCCCACGACGAGCACGCCGATCACCCCGACCTTGAGGCCGTCACCACCGGCGCCGTCCCCGTCCTCCCCGGCGGCCGAGCCGCCGCCCGCGGACGACCCACCGTCCTCACCACCGGCGCCGCCCCCGGGCACCTCCCGGGACTCGACCGGGCTCTGCTCGCCCTCGCTCCCGTACATCAGCCGGGAGCCGTCGGCCGAGTAGCTGACGGACTCGCCCTGCCCCGCGAGCGGCACGCTGAGCCGCCCCTCGCGCTTGATCTTCCCGTCCGTCGCGTCGTCCCACGCGTACTGGATGCCGCCGAAGTACGACCGTACGGCGAGCTGCCGGCCGTCGGGCGAGAAGGCGGCGTCGGTGGCCCACAGGTCGACGGGGGCGATCGGCCGGAAGACATTGCCGCCCGAGGCGGAGAGTTCGGCGGGCCCCTCGTAGAGGTGTCCGCCCTCCTCCTTCTTGTCGACGAGGTAGACGCGCCCGGTCTTCGGGTGCACGACGAGGGACTCGGCGTCGCGGGCCCCGTCGGAGTACGTCACGACGTACTGCGTGGCCCGCACGGTCTGGTCCCGCAGTTCCTTCGGCTCGGGCAGCTCGTAGATCCACACGTGCGGCCAGGTGCCGCCGAGGTTGTCGCCGATGTCCCCGACGAAGATCCGGTCGTCCGGCCCGACGGAGATCGCCTCGACGTCCCGGGGGGTGCCGATTCCGGCGAGGGTCACCCGGGCGACGGTCTCGCCGGTCGCGCTGTCGACGGCGTAGAGGTGGGGGCCGTCGTCGCTGTCGTTGTGGGTCCAGTAGACGCCCGGGTGGAGCCGGGAGGCGGCGAGCCCGCTGGACTCGGTGATCCGCGGGTCCTGGATCGTGAAGGAGTCGTTCCCGGCACCCGCGTCGTCGCCGTCGGCGGCCGCGGCGGGCGCACCGAGCGCGCCCACGAGCAGGACCGGAGCGGCGAACAGGGCGGCGGCGGTGACGGCCGCGGCGAGCGGGGCGAGGGGTCGGCGCATGCCCCAAGAGTGCCATCACACCGGGCAGTTCACGGCGGGTGGTCGGGCTCACATCGCGGTGGCGGAGCGGATCGACGATGATGACCGGATGCTCAGGTTCATGCCCGTCGGCGACTCGATGACCATCGGGAGCGCGGGTGAACACACCTGGCGCTACCGGCTGTGGCAGCACCTGTGCGCGGAGTACGGCGGTCCCTTCACCCTCGTCGGTCCGCGCGAGACGCTGCACGACCCGCAGACGGACTCCCCCACCTCGTACGCCTACGCCGACCCGGACTTCCCGCGCGGGCACCTGGCCGGCTGGGGCGAGGGCTGGCACCACATGGTGCCGCTGATCGGCGAGACCGTCCGGACCCTGCGCGCCGACGTGCTCCTGGTCTCCCTGGGCCTGATCGACCTCGGCTTCTACACGAACCCCGACCAGACCGCGGACAACGTCCGCGCCTTCGTCGCGGCGGCACGCGCGGCCAACCGGCGCGTGCGTCTGGTCGTGCTCCCGGTGATACCCAACATCCGCGCGGAGGCCGACCCGGACTTCGCCGCCCAGGTCGCCCGCTTCAACGACCTCCTGGCGAAGACGGCCGTCGACCTGGACACCCCGGACTCCCCCGTCCTCCTGGCCGCGCTTCCGCCGGCGTACGACATCCACACCGACACCTACGACGGCACCCATCCCAACGCGGACGGCGAACACAAAATCGCGGAAGCCTTCGCGGAAGCGCTGTACCGGGGCTGGGAGCTGGGCGGGCCCTACGAGGCGGCGTAGGGGCTCGCTCCGAAGGGCCGGAAGGACCGGGAGATTCCCGGTGGTTCCGGGTTGCCCCGGGCGGTCCCAGGTGGACCGGGACCGATCCGGGTGGATCGGGGGTGGATCCAGGTCGGCCCGGGTGGTTCCAGCTGGATCCGGGTGGAACCAAGGTGGAACCAGGCGCCTCCGGGTGGATCCGGGTGACTCCGGAGGCCGTCTTCGGGGCGTTCGGCCTGCGGCGTTCGGCCCTGGGACGTCCTGCCTGGGACGTCCTGCCCGGGACGTCCTGTCCTGCGGTCGGTCCGCGGCTCAGTGGTCCTCGGTGATCCTGGTCGCGATGCCGTTGCTGACGGTGACCTCGGCTCCGACGCCCTTCTTGGCCGCCTGCTCGAGTTCGGCCTCGGTGCACTCGGTGGCGCTCTGCCCCTCCGCGTCACCGCAGATGTCGCCGGCGCCCCAGATCTCGGTCTCCTCGGAGACGAAGAACGCCTGCTCGGTGCCCTTCATGTCGGAGACCGTGTACTTGCCCGGCGCCAGGTAGGAGACGTTGCCGAACCAGGTTCCGTCGACGCCCTCGCCCTCGGCGACGCCCTCGGCGGAACCGGGCTGTTCACCGGCAGGCCGGTCGGTCACCGAGGCCGCGACACCGTTCTTCATCTCCACGTCGGCGCTCACGGCTCCCTTCTTGGCAGCCGTCTCCAGTTCGGCCTCGGTGCACTCGATGCCGCCCTCGCCGCCCTCACCCGTGTCCGTGGTGCCGCAGATGTTGCCGTAGCCCCAGATCTCGGTGTCCTCGGCGACGAAGAACTGCTGGTCGGTCTTGCCCGGCACGGACACGATGTACTTGCCCGGGGCGAGGTAGGTGACCTCCCCGTTCGTGAACGAGCCGCTGACGCCCTTCGCGGTCCCGGAAGCCGAGGCATCCGCGCCCGCGGCGGACGCGGCGGGCGCGGGGGACGCGGCGGACGCGCTGTCGTCGACGTCGTCGTTCTGGCACGCGGTCATCAGCAGACCGGCGGTGACCGCGGCGGTGACGACGAGGGCCTTGCGCAGGTGGCGGTTCATCATGGGAGGTTCCTTCCGAGGGTGGGGCGGCAGGAGGGTGCCGGCGGCGTGTCCGCCGGTTTCCGCCCTGTGCCGACTATGACGAGCCCCAAAGCCCGCAGGTCACGCCCGTCTTCCCTTCAGAACACCGCCGTAACGCCATCGCGACACAGCAACACATCGGCTGTGGACGGCAGTTCTTCGACGCGCCGCCTTGCGTCACGCGGACGGAGGTGGGCTTCGGCGATCCCCTTGTCCTGACCGACGCGCTGGCGGACCGGACGGTCGCGACCGTCGGCCTTCCCCGCGGCCGATCCCGTGCCCGCTTGCCTGGAGCGCACTCCAGGCCGTTGGCTTGGGAAGCATGAAGTACACACAGCTCGGACGCACGGGACTGAAGGTCGGCCGGCTCGTCCTCGGGACGATGAACTTCGGTCCGCAGACCGACGAGGCCGACAGCCACGCCATCATGGACGCGGCGCTGGACGCCGGGATCAACCTCTTCGACACCGCCAACGTGTACGGCTGGGGCGAGAACAAGGGCCGTACCGAGGAGATCATCGGCAACTGGTTCGCCCAGGGCGGCGAGCGGCGCGACAAGGTCGTGCTCGCCACCAAGGTGTACGGGAACATGGGCGCCGACGGCGAGGCGTGGCCCAACCACGACAAACTGTCCGCCCTGAACATCCGGCGGGCCGTGGACGCCTCGCTGAAGCGGCTGCGGACCGACCACATCGACCTGTACCAGTTCCACCACATCGACCGCAGCACGTCGTTCGACGAGATCTGGCAGGCCGTCGACGTCCTGGTCCAGCAGGGCAAGATCCTCTACGCGGGGTCGTCCAACTTCCCCGGGTACAAGATCGCCCAGGCGAACGAGACCGCGGCCCGGCGCGGCGGGACCATCGGCCTGGTCAGCGAGCAGTGCCTCTACAACCTCGCCGAGCGCCGCGCCGAGATGGAGGTCATCCCGGCCGCGCGGGACTACGGGCTCGGGGTCATCCCCTGGTCGCCGCTGCACGGCGGACTGCTGGGCGGTGTGATCAGGAAGGAGGTCCAGGGCGGGCGCCGGGCCTCCGGGCGGGCCGCCGACACCCTCGCCGACCCGGCCGGCCGCGCGCGGATCCAGGCGTACGAGGACCTGCTCGACAAGCACGGCATCGAGCCCGGCGAGGCCGCGCTGGCCTGGCTGCTCACCCGGCCCGGGGTGACCGGCCCGATCGTCGGTCCGCGCACCGCCGAGCAGCTGGCGTCGGCGCTGCGGGCGGTCGAGCTGGAACTGAGCGAGGAACTGCTGGCCTCGCTGGACGAGATCTTCCCGGGCCCGGGGCCGTCCCCGGAGGCCTTCGCCTGGTAGGGAACGGTCCGCCGGCAGGGAACGGCCGGCTCCGGCGCCGGGCACGACGGGCGCCGGAGCGGGCCGGCGTCAGCGCAGGCCGGTAGTGGCGTCTCGGCTAGCCGAGCGCCGATGCCAGCGCCACCACAACGAACATCAGTACGAGCGCACCGGCCATGATCCGGTTCCGGGTTTTCGGGTCCACGCCATCGAGCCTAACCGGCCGCCCCGAGCGGGCAGCGGGCGACCACCTCGTAACGGGGCTGCTCGCCCGGCACGCCCGACCTCGGCAGGTGGCTGCGCACCAGCGCGAGCTCGCCCACGGTCCAGGCGCGGCTGCGGAACCCGGCCAGCGCCCGCAGGTACGGCTGCGTGTCGACGCCGGTGCCGCTGCGGGCCAGCGACAGGTGGGCCTTGTAGCGGCGGTGTTCCCCCCTCTCCACGCCCGCCTTCCGCCCCGCCGCCTCGGCGCGCTCGGCGAGCAGGCGCAGGGTCCGCAGGTCACCGTCGACCCCGGCCCACAACGCCCTCCCGTGCCCGAACTGGCCGCCACCGCTCAGGGCCAGCCCGAAGGGCTCGGTCCGGTCCGCCCCCCGCTCCAGGCGCTCCGTCAGCCCGGGTACGAGACCGTCGTCGACCTCGCCGTAGAAAGCGAGCGTGAGGTGCCAGCCGGGACGGCCCGTCCAGCGCAGCCCTTCCGCACCGGGCAGCCCCCGCAACGCCTCGACCTCGACGGCAAGCTCACGGGACACGTCCTCGGGGGGCAGCACGGCGGCGAAGAGTCTCATGTGTCCAGTCTCCCGTGGAACGTGTGTACGTCCGCACGTGTCCTGGTCACCGTGCGTATCGTTGTACCGCGCGGCCGCACTCGTCCGGAGCGCGGCCGGGGAGGAGCGCCACGATGACCGTCCTCGCAGACAGGATCGAGATGGCCGAGAGCACTGGCGAACTCACGCTCGACATGATGTTCGAGTGGCTGGAGAGGATGCCCGTCCCCGAGGGATACAAGACCGAGATCGTCGGGGGGCACATCTTCATGACGCCGCAACGCCGCACCCACTGGGACATCATCCTGAATATCGTCGAACAGCTGCGCGCCAAGTATCCGCGCACGCGCGTGGTGTCCGACGTCCGCATGGACTATCCAGGACATCTCAATGGGTTCGCGTCCGACGTGGTGGCTCTTGCGGAGGGATCCGAGGCGGACGCCGACGGACGCCGGCGTCACGAGGACGTCGAATTCATCGCCGAGGTGATCTCCAAGAAGACCGCCGGCAACGACTACGGCCCGAAGAAGGACACGTACGCCGCCGCCGGCGTCCCCGTGTACCTGATCGTGGACCCGTACACCGGCGAGTGGCACCTGCACACCCTGCCGAAGGACGGCACCTACCACGGTGCCGTCACCTTCGGCTTCGGCGAGGAGATCGACCTGACCGGGACGGTCGTCGACCTCGTCCTCAAGACCGACGAGTTCCCCCGCGACTGACCGCCCCCGCCGGCACGGGCGCCACTGCCCCCGCTGCACCGTTGGAACCGTCGCCGTCGCCTCCTGACATGCGCGGCACGAACCGCATCCGCGGATGCCCGCCGTCCCAGCCGACCGTCAGGCGCAGGTTGCCGACGCGGGCCAGGATCAGGCCGATCACGGCGGCGGCGAGGGCCGCGATGGCACCGCCCACCGCCAGGCCCACCCGGGCACCGTAGGTGTCGGTGATCCAGCCGACGATCGGGGCGCCGACGGGCGCGCCGCCGAGGAAGACCATCATGTACAGGGCCATGACGCGACCGCGCACGGCCGGGTCGGTGGCCATCTGGATGCTGGTGTTGGTGGTGACGTTGACCGTCATGGCGAACAGGCCGATCGGGATCATGAGCAGGGCGAACAGCCACAGTGTGGGTGCCCCGGCCGCCACGATCTCCAGTGCGCCGAAGGCCACAGCCGCCATGATCAGCAGCCGCAGACGGGCCGTGCCGCGCCGGGCGGCGAGCAGGGCGCCGGCCAGGGAACCGACCGCCATCAGCGTGTTGAACAGGCTGTAGACGCCCGCGCCCCCGTCGAAGACGTCGCCGGCGAAGGCCGAGAGGTAGACGGGGAAGTTGAAGGCGAAGGTGCCGATGAACCCCACCAGGACGATGGGCCAGAGCAGCTCGGGCCGGCCCGCGACATAGCGCAGCCCTTCCCGCAGCTGCCCCTTGCCCCGCGGGGACGGCGCGACGGCGTGCAGTTCGCGGGCCCGCATCAGCAGCAGGCCGGCGATCGGCGCGACGAAGGACACGCCGTTGAGGAAGAACGCCCAGCCCGTGCCGACGCCGGTGATCAGCAGGCCCGCGACGGCGGGGCCGACCAGCCGGGCGGACTGGAAGTTCGCGGAGTTCAGGCTGACCGCGTTCTGCAGCTGGCCGGGGCCGACGAGTTCCGCGACGAAGGACTGGCGGGCGGGGTTGTCGACCACCGTGGCCAGACCGGTGACGAAGGCGGCGACGTAGACGTGCCAGACCTCGACCTGTCCGGTGAGGGTGAGGGCGGCCAGCGCCAGCGAGGTGAGGGCCATCGCCGACTGGGTGACGAGCAGCGTGGGGCGCTTGCGCAGGCGGTCGACCAGGACGCCGCCGTACAGGCCGAACAGCAGCATCGGCAGGAACTGCAGGGCCGTGGTGATACCGACTGCGGCCGAGGAGGCGGTGAGCGTGAGCACCAGCCAGTCCTGGGCGATGCGCTGCATCCAGGTGCCGATGTTGGAGACGACCTGGCCGATGAAGAACAGGCGGTAGTTCCTGACCTTCAGCGAGGAGAACATCCCGGACTTGCGGGTGGTCCGGCCCGGCGCTTCGGAGTCGGTGGGGGTGTCGTCGGTGTCAGGTGCGGGGGCGGAATCTGCTCCGGATCCCGTACTCAAAGTTCGCCTCCTAGCGACGGCTACTGGGTTTCCTAGATGTGGGCGAGCTTCTCCAGCACGGGGGCGGCGGCACGGAGCTTCGCCCACTCGTCCTCGTCGAGCTGCTCGGTCAGGGTGGCGAGGAAGGCGTTCCGCCTGCGGCGGCTCTCTTCGAGCATCGCCTCCGCCTGTTCGGTCTGTGTGACGACCTTCTGACGCCGGTCGTCCGGGTGCGGCTCCAGCCGGACCAGTTCCTTGGCCTCCAGCAGCGCCACGATGCGGGTCATCGAGGGCGGCTGGACGTGTTCCTTGCGGGCGAGCTCGCCCGGGGTGGCCCGGCCGCAGCGGGCCAGGGTGCCCAGCACCGACATCTCGGTGGGGCTGAGCGACTCGTCGACGCGCTGGTGCTTGAGCCGACGGGACAGGCGCATCACGGCGGATCGAAGGGCGTTCACGGCGGCTTCGTCGTCGCCCTGGCTGAGGTCCGGCATGTTATTTAGCATAACTCATTACTCTCGCTAAAGGACTACTCGAGCCGCACTCAAGCTCCGCCGACGCCCGTGACGTCGGCCACCCATGCAAGGGAGCGTTCGGTCGAATCGCTCACTCGAATCACTCATATGGGTGATCCCGGCGTGGATGCGGGCACGCCGAGCCGGGATGTGCGGCAACGCTCATGCCCATGGGGACCGACGTACTCAGCCTGCGCATGGACCACGAGCTGCTCGAACGGCTCCGGCAGCATGCCGCCAAACGCGGAATGAGCGTCCAGGACTATGTCGTCCAGACGCTCATTCGCGATGACTTCGACCAGCGGTTCCAGACCGCCGTCGAGGAGACGGAGAAGTTCTACGACGTCACCTGAGCCGTGGCGCGGAGCCATGGGGCGAGCCGTAGCGCTTCTCCCGCCGGGCCGGGCCGGGCCGGGCCCGGTCGGATCGGACCAGGTCAGGTCAGGTCAGGCCCAGGGCCGGCATCAGGTAGTAGAAGGCGAAGACCGCCGACACCACGTACAGCGGCACCGGCACCTCCTTGCCGCGCCCGGCCGCCAGGCGCAGCACCACGAAGGTGATGAAGCCCATGCCGATGCCGTTGGTGATCGAGTAGGTGAACGGCATCATCACCATGGTCACGAAGGCCGGGATGGCGATGGTGTGGTCCGCCCAGTCGATCTCCTTGATCGAGCCCGCCAGGATCAGGAACCCGACCGCGAGCAGCGCCGGGGTCGCCGCCTGCGACGGGACCATGGTGGCGATGGGCGTGAGGAACAGCGCGAAGCCGAAGAGCGCACCGGTGACGACGTTGGCGAAGCCGGTGCGCGCGCCCTCGCCGACACCGGCGGTGGACTCCACGAAGGCGGTGGTGGCGGAGGCGGAGCTGGCGCCGCCCGCGGCGACCGCGACACCGTCGATGAACAGGACCTTGTTGATGCCGGGCATCTGGCCCTCGCCGTCGGTCAGCTTGGCCTCGTCGGAGACGCCCATGATCGTGCCCATCGCGTCGAAGAAGCACGACAGCAGCACGGTGAAGACGAACAGGACGCCGGTCAGCACGCCGACCTGCTCGAAGCCGCCGAACAGGCTGACCTCGCCGATCAGGCCGAAGTCGGGGGTGGCGACCGGGTTGCCCGGCCAGGTCGGGGTCGTCAGGCCCCAGGAGTCGATGTCGGCCACGGCGTTGATGATCACGGCGAGAACGGTCATCGCGACGATCGAGATGAGGATCGCGCCCGGCACCTTGCGCACGATCAGCGCGAGGGTGAGCAGCGCGCCGAGGATGAAGACGAGAACCGGCCAGCCCGTGAGGTGACCGTTGCTCCCGAGCTGCATCGGCACGGTGGTGTGCGCGGCGTCCGGCATGCGGGAGATGAAGCCGGAGTCGACGAGGCCGATCATCATGATGAACAGGCCGATACCGATGGCGATGGCCTTGCGCAGACCGTGCGGGACGGCGTTCATCACGCGCTCGCGCAGACCGGTGGCGACCAGCAGCATGACGACGAAACCGGCCAGCACCACCATGCCCATGGCGTCCGGCCAGGACATGCGCGGGGCGAGCTGGAGCGCGACGACCGAGTTCACGCCGAGGCCGGCGGCCAGCGCGATCGGCACGTTGCCGATGACGCCCATGAGCAGCGTGGTGAACGCCGCCGTCAGGGCGGTCGCGGTGACCAGCTGACCGTTGTCGAGCTGGTTGCCGTACATGTCCGTCGAGCTGCCCAGGATGATCGGGTTCAGCACGATGATGTAGGCCATCGCGAAGAAGGTGGCGAATCCGCCACGGATCTCGCGGGGCAGGGAGCTGCCCCGCTCGGAGATCTTGAAGTAGCGGTCCAGTGCGCCGGAGCCGGGGCCGGGCCCCGGCTGATCGGGCATCGGAGCCTTGGCGGGGGCCGACGTGGACATGCGGAAACCTCATCACCGGCGGGCTCTAACCAAAGCCCTTTGGTGTTTTCTACGAACAGAAGCGGCCAGAGACAAACGGATTCAGTATGAACATATAACGCCGCTCTCGCTATCTCCGCGCGTAGATGAGTGAGGGCGGCGTGGCGTGGACGCGACGGACGTCACACCCCGCGCTCCTCGTAAGCTGTCCGCATGGCCGCTTTCTTCTCGGGTCTCTCCGAGGTCGTCAAGGGGAACCCCCGGCACGAGGCACCCGAGCCCCTCGAGGGCCCCGTGGTCGCCACCATCGTCGGCGGCACGATCCTCTGGTTCGCCCTCTTCCTGGTGCAGCTGCCGTTCTACGGCTGGTTCGACGACCGCGGTCACACCTGGTGGCTGTGGACCTGCCTGGCCGGCGGCGGGCTCGGCTTCATCGGCATCTGGTACGTCCGCCGGCGCGACACGGCGATCAAGCGCGCCCAGGCCGAGCAGGCGGCCCGGACCTCGGAGACCGTGGACGCCGCGGAAGCGGCCTCCGGGACCCCGGAGGCCGGGCCCCTCCGCGGCCCCGCCCCCACCCCCTCGGCCGACTGACGGCCCGGCCGGCAGGTCCGTCGGCCGACCGCCCGCACTTCCCGTACCACCACGGGCCCACACCCCTCCTCCCCAGGTCGGATCTTCGGCGCATCCGGCACGTGAAGCCCTTGCGGCCCACGTACCGTCGTCTGCATGACCCCTCTCGACGCGGACACGCGGGCCGGTGCCGTGCGGCCTGCCTCCCCGACCTCACCGGTGACCGGCCTGACCTCCGCCCAGGTGGCGGAGCGGGTGGCCCTCGGGCAGGTCAACGACGTGCCGGTGCGCAGCAGCCGGTCGCTGACCGAGATCGTCCGCGCGAACGTCTTCACCCGGTTCAACGCGATCATCGGTGTCCTCTGGGTGGTCATGCTGGGCGTCGCGCCCATCCAGGACAGCCTGTTCGGCTTCGTGATCCTCGCCAACACCGGGATCGGCATCATCCAGGAGTGGCGGGCGAAGAAGACCCTGGACTCCCTGGCCGTGATCGGTGAGGCACGGCCGACGGTGCGCCGGGACGGGGTGAGCGCCGGGATCGGCACCTCGCAGATCGTGCTGGACGACCTGATCGAGATCGGGCCGGGTGACAAGGTCGTCGTCGACGGGGTGTGCGCGGAGGCCGACTCGCTGGAGATCGACGAGTCACTGCTCACCGGCGAGGCCGACCCCGTGGTCAAGCAGCCCGGGGACCAGGTCATGTCCGGAAGCTTCGTGGTCGCGGGCAGCGGTGCCTTCCAGGCGACCAGGGTGGGGCGCGAGGCGTACGCGGCGCAGCTCGCCGAGGAGGCGTCCCGGTTCACGCTGGTCCACTCCGAGCTGCGCTCGGGCATCTCCACGATTCTCAAGTACGTGACGTGGATGATGATCCCGACCGCGACCGGGCTGATCATCAGCCAGCTGTTCGTCAAGGACAACGAGCTGAAGAACTCCATCGCCCGCACGGTCGGCGGGATCGTCCCGATGGTGCCCGAGGGGCTGGTGCTGCTCACCTCGGTGGCCTTCGCGATCGGGGTCATCCGGCTGGGCCGCAAGCAGTGCCTGGTGCAGGAGCTGCCCGCCATCGAGGGCCTGGCCCGTGTCGACACGGTCTGCCTCGACAAGACCGGCACCCTCACCGAGGGCGGCATGGACGTCACCGAGCTGCACCTGCTCGACACCGGCACCGGCACCGGCACCGGCACCGGCACCGGCACCGGCACCGACGAGGCGTACGTCCGGAACGTGCTCGGTGCCCTCGGCGTCTCCGATCCGCGGCCGAACGCCTCGCTCCAGGCGATCGCCGAGGCCTACCCCGCCCCCGGTGACTGGCGGCGCGCCGACGCCCTGCCCTTCTCCTCGGCCCGCAAGTACAGCGGTGCCGCCTTCGCCGAGGACGACGGGGCCGGCTCCCCCGCCTCCACCTGGCTGCTCGGCGCGCCCGACGTCCTGCTCGACGCCGACGACCCGGCCCTGGCCCGCACGGGGCGGCTGAACGAGCGGGGCCTGCGGGTGCTGCTCCTCGCCCGTACCGACCGGGCCTTGGACGACCCCGAGGTCGCCGTCGGGGTCCGCCCCGTCGCGCTGGTGGTGCTGGAGCAGCGGCTGCGGCCGGACGCGGCGGACACGCTGGCGTACTTCGCCGACCAGGACGTCGACGCCAAGGTCATCTCCGGTGACAACGCGGTGTCGGTCGGCGCGGTCGCCGGGAAGCTCGGACTGACGGGGACCGTCGTCGACGCGCGCGGGCTGCCCTCCGAGCCGGAGGCGATGGCCGGGGCGCTCGACGAGGGCACCGTGTTCGGACGGGTCACCCCGCAGCAGAAGCGGGACATGGTGGGCGCGCTCCAGTCCCGCGGGCACACGGTCGCGATGACCGGTGACGGGGTCAACGACGTCCTGGCCCTGAAGGACGCCGACATCGGGGTGGCGATGGGCTCCGGTTCGGAGGCCACGCGGGCGGTCGCGCAGATCGTGCTGCTCAACAACAGTTTCGCCACGCTGCCGTCGGTGGTGGCCGAGGGGCGGCGGGTGATCGGCAACATCACCCGGGTCGCGACGCTGTTCCTGGTGAAGACCGTCTACTCGGTGCTGCTCGCGGTGCTGGTGGTGTGCTCGCAGGTGGAGTACCCGTTCCTGCCGCGCCATCTGACGCTGCTGTCCACGCTCACCATCGGTGTCCCGGCGTTCTTCCTGGCCCTCGCCCCGAACAAGGAGCGGGCACGGCCGAACTTCGTACGGCGGGTCATGCGGTACGCGATCCCGGGCGGCGTGCTGGCCGCGCTGGCGACCTTCGCCACGTACCTGCTCGCCCGCCACCACTACAGCGGTGAGGGTGCGCTGGCCGCGGAGACGAGCGCGGCGACCCTGACGCTGTTCCTGATCTCGATGTGGGTGCTGGCGATCATCGCCCGCCCGTACACGTGGTGGCGGATCGGGCTGGTGGCGACGATGGGCGCCGGATTCCTGCTGGTGCTGGTCGTGCCGTGGCTCCAGGAGTTCTTCGCGCTGAAGCTGGTCGGACTGACGATGCCGTGGGCCGCGGTCGGCATCGCGGTGGCGGCGGCGGCCGTCCTGGAGGTCCTGTGGAGGTGGGTCGACCGCCGCTTCCCCGCTTAGCGCCCGGCGTTACTTCACGTCGACGAAGTCACCGGCGGCGTTGACGGCCGGGGTGGTCGTGGTGCCCGCGAAGGAGTACCGGAAGTAGCCGTCGGCGGAGGCCGTGACGGTGGTCTTCAGGTTGCCCGTCGAGTTGGTCTTGATGGTCTTGACAGTGGTGTAGGTGCTGGAGCTCTTCTTGCGGAACTGCAGCTTTACGGACTGAGTGCTGTAACCGGCGTACTTGCCGGTCTCCCAGTTGGCCCGCGACAGCTTGCCGGTGACGGTGATCGTCTTCCCCTTCTTCACAGGCTCGGGGGAGGCGTTGACGGTCAGCTTCGAGGCGCGCTGCACGTGGAAGCTCTTGGCGTTCTCCTTCTGCATGTAGTCGCCGTCCTTGGCCGCGGCGATGACCCATACCTTCCAGGTGCCGGCGGCCGAGTTGATGAGGTTGTACTGCTGCTCCAGGGTGAAGGTGGCCTTGCAGGTCGACTTGGTGGCGTCGACCTTGGTGCACTTGGCAAGGTCGTCGCTGCTGTCGGCGAGGGCCCCGGTCTCGGACTTCTGGATGGACGCGCCGCGGTACAGGATGGGCTGGGCCCAGTCGATGCCCGAGTTGTCGGTGGCGGTGAAGGTGAGGGTGACCTTCTTGGCGGTCGTGGCGCCGACGACGACGGCCTTGCCGCCGTTGACCACCACGTTGGAGATCTTCGTGTCCCCCGCGGAGTCGTCGGCCTGCGCGGCCGGGACGGCGAGAGCGGTGAAGGCCAGGGCGCCGGAGACTACGGCGACGGTGGCGCGAATACGCATGCGTTCTCCACGTGGAGAAAGGGGCCCCGGTGGTCGACGTTATGGATACGTCACCCAGCGGCTCGTCGTCACACCCGGGACCCGAGTGACCATGGAGTCTGTTGACTCACGTGATCAGATACGAGGCCGAGCCGAATGGTTGTACGAGAATGGAAAAACATGTGTAGGAACTTTCAAGACCAGCGATCCGACCGAAGCCTCGTCCCCCTCTTCCCTCGCCGGCCCGCCACGGCCAGGGGCCGGACCAGGGCGGTGAGCCCCTGATGATGTGGCGCAGGAAGAAGTCCGGGGACTCCCAGTCCCAGTCGCGGCGGAGTGAGCTGGGAGCCCAGCTGTCCACCCCGGTCCGCACGTTCATGGCGACCGAGGCGGGCAGCGCGGGCCTGCTCCTGGTAGCGGTGGCGGTGGCCCTGATCTGGGCGAACTCGCCCTGGTCGGAGGCATACACCTCCCTCTGGCACACCGACCTTTCCCTCTCCCTCGGCAACGCCGAACTGTCGATGGACCTGGGGCACTGGGTCAACGACGGGCTGATGGCCCTGTTCTTCTTCGTCATCGGTCTGGAGGTCCGCTACGAGGTCTCCGTAGGCGAGCTGAACAGCCGCAGCCGGCTCATGATCCCGACCCTCGCCGGGATCGGCGGCATGGCCGTGCCCGTCCTGCTGTACCTGCTGATCGCGCCCGGGGGCGACGCCGCCCACGGCTGGGGCGTGGTCATCGGCACCGACACGGCGTTCATGCTGGGCGCCCTCGCCATCGTGGGCCCGCGGTTCGTCACGCAGCTGCGCGTCTTCCTGCTGGCCATCACCGTCATCGACGACATCGTGGCCGTCACCGTGATCGGCGTGGTCTACTCCGGCAGCATCAGCGTGCCGGAGCTGATCGTCGCGCTCGTCCTGGGTGTGGTCCTGTCCGCGCTGACCCGCTTCGGCGTCTGGCAGGCGGCCCCGTACGTCCTGGTCGTCCTCGTGATGTGGCTCGCCACCCTCCAGGCCGGTCTCCACGCCTCCATCGCCGGCATGCTCGGCGGTCTCCTGATCCCCGCCACGAGCCCGTCGCGGGAGGGGGTGGAGCAGGCCGCGCGGCTCTTCCGCGCCTTCCGCCAGTCCCCCCTCGCGGGCGTCGGCAAGACGGCACGCAAGGGGCTCCAGAAGGCCGTCTCCGTCAACGAGCGGCTCCAGACGGTCCTCCACCCGTGGTCCAGCTACGTCATCGTCCCGGTGTTCGCGCTGGCCAACGCCGGTGTCGACCTGCGCGACGGCGTCCTGACCAACGCCCTGACGTCCCGCGTCACCTGGGCCGTGGTCGTCGGCCTCGTCCTCGGAAAGCTCCTCGGCATCTGGGGCGGCGCCTGGCTCGGCACCCGGACCGGCCTCGGGAAGCTCCCGACCGGGGTGGGGCACGGCCACGTCCTGGGCGGCGGCGTCCTGTCCGGGATCGGGTTCACCGTCTCCCTGCTGATCGTCGGGCTCGCCTTCGAGGACCCGGTCATCCGTGCCGAGGCCACCGTCGGTGTCCTGCTCGCGGCCGTGTTCGCCGCCGCCGTCGGCTGGCTGGTGTTCCATCTGGCCGCCGTCCTGCGCGGCGAGACGGACGCGGACCTGCCCCGCTACCTGGACCGTCCGGTCGACCCGGAGACGGACCACATCCTCGGACCCCTCAACGCGCCCCTCACCCTGGTGGAGTACGGCGACTTCGAGTGTCCCTTCTGCGCCCGCGCCACCGGCGTCACCCAGGAACTGCGGCAACGTTTCGGCGACCGGTTCCGCTACGTCTTCCGGCACCTGCCGCTGCCCGACGTGCACCCGCACGCCGAACTCGCCGCACGGGCGGCCGTCGCCGCCGACTACCAGGGCCGCTTCTGGGAGATGCACAACCTGCTCTACGAGCACCAGGACGAGCTCGAGTACGAGGACACCGCCGGCTACGCCGCCGACCTCGGACTCGACGTCGAGAGGTTCCTCCGCGACCTCGAGGACGAGAGGACGGCCGCCCGGGTCCGGGCGGACGCCGCCAGCGCCGAGGCCAGCGGTGCCCGCGGCGCCCCGACGTTCTTCATCGGCAACCGCCGGCACACCGGCCCGTACGACGCGGCGACGCTCGCCCGCAAGCTCGAGGCGCTCGAGGAGGCGTCCGGCGCGCAGGCGCCCACGAAGTAACCGAACCGTCCGCCTTCAACGGGGGGCCGGGGCCGATCCGGCCCCGGCCCCCCGTTCCGTCAGTCGAACCAGCGGTCCCTGGCCAGCTCCTCGGTCCTGGACGGGTCCTCCAGCAGCGCCGCGACCTCGAACCGGCGCGGCCACTCCCGGGCCGCCCAGGCCAGCCCGGCGGCGACACCCTCCAGGGTGGCCGCGTGCAGCACCCCGTCACGGGTCAGCCGCCAGTCGATCTCCACGCCGTCCACGACGAGTTCCTCGTGCTCCACGTACAGGGCGGGGGTGCCCGGCCCGAGCAGCGCCCGCACCGGCTCCGGTACGTCGTGCTCGGCGCCCTCGGTGTCCACGTCGCCGGTGACGGACTCGCTCAGCCGCCGCACCTGGAACAGTTCGGCCAGCTCGGCGGCGCGCGAGGGGCGGACGGGCAGCAGGGGCATGCCCCCGGTGAACGGCAGCAGGTCGGGCGAGTCGACGACCACGGCGTCGGTGGCGTCCACCACCTCGACCCGGCCGTCGACCACCGCGCGCAGCTCGTCCGGCAGGGTCACCCGATCCGGGTCCAGGTCGGCCAGCGCCCCGTAGAGGGCGTGCAGCTGGCCGGAGGTGACCGCACGGTCGGGGTCGGCGAGACGGTCGAGGAGTTCGGCGGCACCGCCCGGTTCGTCGAGCAGCGCGGACACCGACGTACGGACGCCGAGGGCGCGCAGCACCTGCTCGTCCTCGAAGCCGGTGGCGTCGGCCTCGTCGTACAGGCCGCGCAGCAGCGGGTCGCTCCCGGCGGCGCGCAGGCCGGCCGGGCGGCGGCCGCCGAGCACCGGGTGCCCGCGCAGCCACCACGCGGTGTAGGGGCGTACGACCTCGTGGGTGCCGTCCGGCAGCAGGACGCGGACCGGCTGGGTGAGCGCGTCGCGCAGCGGCGGGCGGGCGAGCAGGGCGAGGGCGCGGGGCCACTGGTCGTCGTCCACGAGGTCGAGGTCGCGGACGGCGACGAGTTCGGTGGCGACGGGCGGCACCGGGCTGTCGGGGAAGCGGTCGAGGACGTCCTCGCTCCACACGTCCACGGCGTCCAGCAGGCCCGCGTCGTCGGGCTCGGCGAAGTCCCCTTCGCGGGGCTCGAGTTCGTCCGGGTCGAGGACGACGTCGGTGGCGCGGACGAGGACGAAGTCGACCAGCACGCCGCAGGCGGCCAGCGGGGCCTCGCCCCACTTCCGGGCCAGCTCGGCATCCACGGCGGCGAGTTCGCCCTCGCGCATGACCTGGGCGAAGGGGCCGCCGGGGAAGACCAGTTCGCAGGCCGGGGAGAGTTCGCCGTCCTCGTCGGGCAGCGCGAGGGCACCCAGCCAGGGCTCGTCGCCGGGTTCGAGATCCGCGTCGCGCACCAGCCCGAGCACGGTGTCGGCGAGCTCCTCGGCGTCGGGCGCCTCGTCCTCCCAGTTCAGGACGCCCTCGTCGTCCAGGGAGGCGGCGACGGCGGCCCGCACCTGCGGAGTGGTGAGCACCGCGCGCGGGGTCGCCGGGAGGGCGCCGAGCTTCTCCAGCAGGGGGTGCGCGGCGTCCGGGTGGGCGACCTTGAGGCCGAGCCGGGCCAGCGTCGCGGGGTCGATCCGGGCGGCCTCGCCGCCGGGCAGCAGCACCTGCCGGGGGCCGGTGGTGGTACGGCCGTCGGCGAGCGGCACGGGCAGGCCGGAGAGCCGGTCGGGGTCGACCCCGGCGAGGCTCCCGTACAGCCGCCGCCACCAGTCGGGCGACTTCTCCAGCCCGGCCAGCCGGTCGATCGCGTCGGCCAGCGGGAGGCGGGCCACACCGAGCGTGCGCAGTTCGGCCCGGCGTTCGAGCCCGGCGGGCAGGAGGGTGGGCAGCACCTCGGCGAGGACCCGGACGGTGTCGGCGCCGGCGCCCTCGACGATCTCGGCGTCCCGGGGCCGCAGCGTCTCGGGCAGATCGGAGTCCGCGCCCGTCCCGTCCCCCTCGTCTCCCTCGCCCCGCCCGCCCGGCTCGACGGCGGGCGGCAGGAACGAGGTCCGCGGGAGCCGCCCGAGAACCGCCTGCCGCAACGCGCCGTCCAGCTCACCCCGGCCGAGCGGACCGGGCACCAGGTCGATGATCCCGGCGGTCACCGGACGCCACGCGGCGAGCAGCTCGGTGTAGGCGTCGGCGGCGCGCTCCACCAGGAAGTCGGTGAGCGGGCCGGGAGCGGTGTGCCGGCGGGTGGAGTCCAGCGGGAAGGAGGCGATGAGCAGGGCCGGGACGCCCAACGGCTCCTCGCTCGGCGTCGGCGCGTGCACGACCGGGCTGGTGCGGGGCCGGGCGGGGGTGCCGTCGGAGTCCACCGGCACGGCCCACGTCACCGACCAGTGTGGGCGCAGCCGCTCCTCGATCGGCCGGTCGGCGAGCAGATCCGGCGTGAGCGGCCCGTGCGCGGCGACGGTGCGCCAGCGGGTGGTGCCGTCCCGCGAGTCCTCGATCACGGTGAGGGCGCCGTCGGTGCCGCGGCGCACGGTGCGGGGCGGGGCGTCGCCGATCTCGACGACGACGTCCTCCAGACCGGGCAGGGCGAGCAGCAGGGCGTCGTCGACGGCGTGCAGCAGCCGCTCGGCGAGGTCGGCGGCGGCCGCGTCGCGCAGCGGCAGGATGACGGCGGTGTCGTACGGGTCGGGGGCGGTGCCCTCGGCGGCGAACGGGAGACGGAGCAGCGGTACGTGCCCGTCGCGCCGGCGGATCTCGTCGCCCAGCCCGGCACTGTCCCCGGCGCTCTCACCGGCCAGCCCGCGTGCCTCGGCGAGCGACCAGCGCACCCCGCCGTGCCGGCCGACGACGGCGGGCTCGTCGGTGACGGCGAGGACGGCGGCGAAGCCGACCCCGAACCGCCCCACCGCCCGGTCGGGGGTGTCCCGCTTGGCGGAGGCCCGCAGCGTGGACAGCGACTCGACCCCGGCCGCGTCCAGCGGGGCACCGGTGTTGGCGGCGACGAGCACCCCGTCGCGCAGCGTGAGCCGGAGCCGTCCCGGCACTCCCGCGCGGGCGGCGGCATCGGCGGCGTTCTGCGCCAGCTCGACGACGAGGCGGTCCCGGTACCCGCCGAGGACGAGGTCCTCCTCGGCGTTGGCGTCCTCACGGAACCGTGCGGGGCTGGCGGCCCAGGCGTCCAGCACCCCGCGCCGCAGCCGCGCCGTACCGAACGGGTCCGTACCCTCGGCAGCGGGCCGTACGAACTTGCTCACGGTCACTCTCCTCATCGGCCCTGATCGGCGTGAGACCGAAGGTACCGCGCCAGGGGTGTCCGACGAGCCGGGCCGAGGCTCGGCCCCGGGCGTGCTGCTTCGCACAGGAGCCGGATGCCTCCCCGCCGGTGGATGCCGGACCGGCCCCATACCTGCCGAGCCTGCGAGGAGGTCGCGGCCGCCGTCGATCGGCGCCGGCCGCTGGAGAGGCGCGGCGGAAAAGGATCGATCCCCCGGTTCGCACCGGTTCCCTTTCCAGGGCCGCCGGCACGATGACGTGAGTCGCCTCCAGCAGGTCAGTGCCCACCCGAGCCCGAAACCCGACGGCGCTCTCCCGATGGCTTCCACGTCGCGGACCGCCCGGCGCCGGGCCGGTGTTCCGGAACCCGCGGTCCCGGCGCTGCGGGGCCGGAGGCGGATACCTTGCCGAAAAGACATGAGCAGTCGGCGGACAAGTGGCCTGCAAGCGCTCAAAAGAGCGGCATTGTGGCAATGGCGGCCAAAGCGCTCACGCTGGGGGGACGGTGTGTCACACCCGGGACGGGGGGCCTGTCCCGGCACCGCACACGGCGAGGCCGCTCCCCGCCTTCCTCCCGCACCGTACGCCGCGTCACCGACAACGCGGCCGGTTCGCGGGAGCGCGGGAGAGGAGGAACCCCCTACGAGTGCCCCAGCTCCGCCGACGCCTCGTCCTCCGTCACCGGGACCGAGCCGGAGTCGGGGGCCGGGCGGAGCGGGAACGGGTCGACGCGGGTTTCGTCTATGACCGGGGCCGGGGGGTGGGGCGGCTTCGGCATGACGGCGGCTTCGGAGTGGCCGCCGCAGCCGTAGGAGAGGGAGACCACGCGGCCGTCGGCCGGGGCGAACTCGTTGGCGCAGATACCGAAGGCCTGGCCCAGGGAGCCGCCGATGGGGGCGAGGAAGCCGCAGCTCACGCAGGGCGCGGGGGCCGCCTGCGCCATCGGGGTCTTGGCGCCGAACGCCTCCTCCCAGCGGTCGGCGGCGATGTGCAGGCCGTAGCGGGACAGGACGCGGGCCCGGCGCATGCCCAGTTCCTCGGCGACCGACGCGATCGAGCCGCGGGCGGGTGCGATCGTCAGGTCGGCCGGGGCGACCCCGGCGACCTCGGCGTCCTCCGCCTCGACCAGCTCGGCGAGTTCCGCGGAGACCGTGGAGTTCGGCGCCGGCTCGTCATCGCCGGAGTAGCCGGGCTCCAGACGCAGGTCCTCGGCGTCGGTGGGCAGCAGGTCGCCGGGGCCCATGTCACCGGGGCGCAGCCGCTCGCTCCACGGCACCCACTCCGGTGCGAGCAGCGCGTCGGGGCCGGGCAGCAGGACCGCCTCGTCCACCGTGACGATCTTGGCGCGGGAGGCGCGGGCGACGGTGACGGCCCAGCGCCAGCCCCGGTAGCCGAGTTCGCGGCACGCGAAGAAGTGGGTGACGACCCGGTCGCCCTCGGAGACGAGTCCCTCGTACTCTCCGACGACCCCGGGCGCGGCGGCCTCCTCGGCGGCGGCACGGGCGAGGTCGACCGCCTCGGCGCACAGGCGGTCGGGGGTGCGGCTTCGCGTTGTCGCTGCGCTCACAGGTATCGCTTCTCTCCTACGCCGTCTCACGAGTGCGCCACTCCCAGCGCGGGGGCGGACGGAGCGGACCGCAGGACCGCGTCGACGTCCGCGCCTGTTCGTGCTCGGGCGCGCCTCCATCCATTCTGCGGGATGGCTGAGATACGCACGCTACCTTCTCACGTGCGTATGGCCTACACCGACGGTAGTTCTCGGGCCACCGCGCGCCGGAATCCGCCCGGTCCACAACACCTCGCGCCGGCCGTCGCACATGTACCGCACCGGCGTGGCGGGTACCCGGCAGGGCGGCCGGCAGACACCGCGCCGGTGCGCTGTTCCGCCGGACAGCGGCACGCGTCGGAGCCGTCACCGCGGTTACGGCACTACGTACCGCCATATCGGGGCACTATGAACGTCGTGGCTACCGCGAGGACACCCCAGGGCGCCACCGGGACCGGTGAGGCGAACGGGGTCAGGGTGAAGGGAAAGGGCCGACGCGCCGCGACGGGCCGGACGGGCAACCCGCTGCGTACGCTCGGGCGCGGTCTGCGCTTCCCGGTGACCGGGACCGCGCGCGGAATCCGCCGCGCCACCCACGCGCACGGCGCCGGCGAGTCCGGGCTCGGCAAACTGATCGAACTGCACGGGGTGAACGGCGCCGGCGACGTCATGATCACCGTCGCGCTCGCGTCCACCGTCTTCTTCTCCGTGCCCACGGACGAGGCCCGCGGCCGGGTCGCCCTCTACCTCGCCATCACGATGGCCCCGTTCACCCTCCTGGCCCCGGTGGTCGGCCCGCTCCTCGACCGCCTCCCGCACGGCCGCCGGGCCGCGATGGCGGGCGCGATGCTCGCCCGCGCGGTCCTCGCCCTGGTGCTGTCCGGGGCGGTCGTCACCGGCAGCATCGAGCTGTATCCGGCCGCCCTCGGCGTGCTGGTCTCCTCGAAGGCGTACGGGGTGGTCAGAAGCGCCGTCGTGCCCCGGCTGCTGCCCCCCGCGTTCTCCCTGGTGAAGGCCAACTCGCGGGTCACCCTCGGCGGGTTGCTGGCCACGGGCATCGCGGCCCCGATCGGCGCGGGTCTCCACCAGATCGGGCCGCGCTGGCCGCTGTACGGGGCGTTCGTCCTGTTCGTGACGGGGACGGTGCTGTCGTTCGCGCTGCCGTCGAAGGTGGACTCCGCGAAGGGTGAGGACACGGCACTGCTCGCGGCGGACGAGACGCATCTGCACGGCCCGCACCTCAAACCGGTCAAGCGGCCCGGCCTGCGCACGGTCGGCCCGGCCGTCACCCACGCGCTGGCCGCCAACGCGTCCATCCGCTGTCTGACCGGGTTCCTGATCTTCTTCCTCGCGTTCCTGCTGCGCGAGCATCCGATGACCGGGCAGAGCGCCGCCGTGTCCCTGGGCGTGGTGGGCGTGGCGGCGGGCACGGGCAACGCGCTCGGTACGGCCGTCGGGGCGTCGCTGAGATCCCGGGCGCCGGAGATCATCATCGTGACGGTGGTCGCCTGCGTGGCCGCCGCGGCGATCGCCGCGGCGGCGCTGTTCGGCGCGGTCGTGATCGCCTGTCTGGCCGCGGTCGCCGGGTTCGCGCAGGCGCTGGCCAAGCTGTCCCTGGACGCGCTGATCCAGCGGGACGTGCCCGAACTGGTCCGTACGTCGGCGTTCGCGCGCTCCGAGACGCTGCTCCAGGTGTCGTGGGTGCTCGGCGGGGCGATCGGCATCGTGATGCCGCTGATCGGGTCACTGGGCCTGGCGGTGGGCGCCGCGATCGTCGCCACGGGCTGGCTGACCACCGTGCGCGGCCTGCTCGGCTCGGCCCGGCACGGAGGAGGCGCCGGACGCGCGCGGGTGGCGTAACGCTCCGGCCACGCCGTACCCCCACGTGGGGAGCGGGCGGGACGCGCCCGATAGCCTTTCACCCATGACCACGTTGCCTCGCGGCGCAGCCGCTCCGAGTGCCCGCGCCGTGCGGCGCCGCCGTGCCGTCGCCACCGCCGGCGCCGTATCCGCCGGACTGCTCGTCCTGTCGGCCTGTGACAAGCCGACGGCGATCTCCACCCTCACCGTCGGCAGTTCCTCGGTGAGCTCCGAGGCGACCTGCGGTGGCGACGGCGAGGCGCTGAAGGCCGCCGACGTCACCAAGTGCCTTCAGGACAAGAGCGTCAAGGAGATCACGGTCGACCCGGACGAGACCGTGCGCTTCGGTGTCGACCCGGAGATCGCCGACAACGGCTGGACCATCCTGATGAACGGCCAGCCGCTGACCGACTCCAGCACCAAGACGTACCGCACCATCCCCGGCAGCGTCTTCTTCAACGCCCAGTACGGCGCCCAGGGCGACTCGACCCTGGTGTCGGTCAAGGAGGGCGAGAGCAACGCCACGGGCCTGTGGTCCTTCCGGCTGAAGAAGGACGCCTGATCAACCCGGCCGGCCCGCGCAGCCCTGACAGCCCCGGCGGCCCTGAAAGCCCCGGCGGCCCTGGTACGTCCGCCGCCCCCGGGTGGCCCGCCCGCACGGGGCTGAGGGCCCGGGGCGGCGTCCTCGTGGCCACCGCGGTCCCCGCCGAGCGGGACGCGGTGGCCGGGGCGTTCCCGGGAACCTCGCGCGAGGTCGCCCTGCCGGGGGTGAGCGTGGTCGAGATCGCCGACGGCCCGGACGTGCTCGCCGCCGGTGTCGGCCCGGCCCTCGCCGCCGCCTCCACGGCCACCGCCCTCACCGCCGCCGCCCTGACCGGCCGCCCCTACGACCTCGTGGTCTCGGCCGGGATCGCCGGCGGTTTCGCACCCCACGCGCCGGTCGGCTCGCTCGTCGTCGCCGACGAGATCACCGCCGCCGACCTGGGTGCCGGGACGGCGGACGGCTTCCTGCCGGTGACCGCCCTCGGCTTCGGCACCGTCACCCATCTGCCCCCCGCCGCCCTGGTCCGGAACGTGGCCGCCGCGACCGGCGCGCGCACCGGCGCCGTCCTCACCGTGTCGACGGTGACCGGCACCGCGGCCCGTGCCGCGCACCTCGGCGACCTGCACCCCCGCGCGCTCGCCGAGGCCATGGAGGGCTTCGGGGTCGCCGAGGCCGCCGCCGCGCACGGGGTGCCCGTGCTGGAGATCCGGGCGGTCTCGAACCCCGTCGGCCCGCGCGACCGAGCTGCCTGGCGCATCGGCGACGCCCTGACGGCCCTCACCGAGGGCTTCGGGAAGCTCGCGCCCGTCCTGGAGAGTTGGAACCGGCATGACCAGTGAATCCCGCAAGCCCGGCGAGTCCCCCGAGTCCGGTGAGCAGTCCGCGACCGGCGACCGGCCGCTGGGCATCGCGTACTCCCCCTGCCCGAACGACACCTTCGTCTTCGACGCCCTCGCGCACGGCCGCGTCCCCGGCGCGCCCGCCCTCGACGTCACCTTCGCCGACATCGACATCACCAACGGCATGGCCGAGCGCGGCGAGTTCGACGTGCTGAAGGTGTCGTACGCGGCCCTCCCCTACGTCCTCGACGAGTACGCCCTGCTGCCCTGCGGAGGCGCGCTGGGCCGCGGCTGCGGGCCGCTGGTGCTGACGCGGGGCGAAGGGCATGGGGGCACCTCCCTGCTCGAGCGAAGCCGAGAGCTTGGGGGATTGAGCGGCCGTACGGTCGCGGTGCCGAGCGAGAAGTCGACGGCGTACCTGCTCTTCCGCCTCTGGGCGGCGGACACCCTGCCCGGCGGGATCGGCGAGATCGTCGTCATGCCGTTCCACGAGATCATGCCGGCCGTGCGGGACGGGAAGGTCGACGCGGGACTCGTGATCCACGAGGCGCGCTTCACCTACCGGAACTACGGGCTGCACAAGCTCGCCGACATGGGCGAGCACTGGGAGCGGACCACCGGGCTGCCGATCCCGCTCGGCGCGATCATCGCCAAGCGGTCCCTCGGCCCGAAGACCCTGACCCTGCTCGCCGACTCGGTCCGCACCTCCGTACGGGCCGCCTGGGACGACCCCGGGGCGACACGTCCGTACGTCATGGAGCACGCCCAGGAGATGGATCCGGCCGTCGCCGACCAGCACATCGGGCTGTACGTCAACGAGTTCACCGCCGACCTCGGCGAGGACGGCTACGCGGCGGTGCGGGGCCTGCTGACGCGCGCGGCGGCCGAGGGACTGGTACCGCCCCTCGGCCCGGACGCGCTGCGGTTCCCGTGACGGAGCCGCCTCACACGTCCAACTGGTCGGCGACGGCGCGCAGGAGTCCGGCGATCTGCTTCCCCGAGGTGCGCTCCGGGTAGCGGCCCCTCTCCAGCATCGGCGTGATGTTCTCCAGCAGGGTCGTCAGGTCCTGGACGATGGAGGCCAGCTCGTCCGGCTTCTTGCGCTGGGCCGCCGCGACCGACGGGGTCGGATCGATGACGGTCAGGGACAGGGCCTGATCACCGCGCTGCCCCGCGACCACGCCGAACTCGACGCGCTGGCCCGGTTTCAGCGTCTCGAGTCCGGCGGGGAGGACCGAGGAATGGACGAAGACGTCCCCGCCGTCGTCACGGGAGAGAAAGCCGAAGCCCTTCTCACTGTTGAACCACTTGACTTTGCCGGTAGGCACGTCTGTCCTCGTCCTCGTACTCGTCGGAAAACTGCTTCGGAAAACGGCTCTTGATAGCACTCGGGCGGGTCCCGGTGACCCGCCGCTACCAAGGCTAATGGTCTTCGGGCAGGTGACAAGACTGTCGCCGGGTTGTTCCCTCGGGCCAGGAACTACCCTGGTCGGGTGGCTGACAAAACCCAAGCGAATTCCCCGGCTCCCGGAGACGGTCTGGTCCGTGCCGGCGGCATCGTCTTCATCATCGGCGCCGTGGCCACTCTGGTCACGGTGGCCCCGTTGTTCCTCGGAATCGAGGCCTTTCCGACGTACATGTTCGTGCTGAGCATGCTCATGGGCGTCGGATTCCTGATGGCCGGCGCGGGCGTGCTGCGCTCGGCCGCGGCGGGACGCCGTCAGGCGCGCGCCGCCGGGGAGTAACCCGGACGGCCCCCGTTGTCCCGGCCGTTCATGTGGTCCGAGAGCCAGCCGGGGAATTCCGTCAGGTCGGTGAGGACCACGTCCGCGCCCGCCTCCCGCAGTTCCGCGGGGTCGCAGGGTCCGGTGGCGACGGCGACGGACAGCGCGTCGGCGGCCCGCGCGCCGCGCACGTCGCCCACGTGGTCGCCGACGTACACCCCCGCACCGTGCTCGCGCAGCGCCGACGCCTTCTGCTCGGCCCACAGGTCGCCGATCACGGCGTCCGGTTCGATGCCGAGGTGGGCCAGGTGCAGCCTGGCGTTCGGCTCGTGCTTCGCGGTGACGACGACGGCGCGCCCGCCCGCCTCGCGCACGGCGGACATGGCCTCGCGGGCGCCGGGCAGCGCGGGCGTGGCGGCGATGGCGTAGGCCGGGTACATCGCCCGGTACAGGTCGGCCACTTCGTCGATCCGCTCCGCCGGGAACCAGTTGATCAGCTCGTCCGCGAGGGGCGGTCCCAGCCGGGTGACGGCGAGATCGGCGTCGATGTGGGTCCCGGTCCGCTCGGAGAGTGCCTGGTAGCAGGCGCGGATGCCGGGCCGGGAGTCGATGAGCGTCATGTCGAGGTCGAAGCCGACGGTGGGCGGAAGCGCGGTCGTGGAGGCCATACCCGCCATTGTGCCCAGCGCACGCAAACGACAGGCCGCCGGCGGTACGCCCCTGCTCAGCGGGGCCGCTGGGAGCGCCAGGTCAGGAACAGGGCCGAGGCGACGGCCGCGGCCCGGACCACCCAGGGCCAGGTCTCGGCGACGGCGTCGTTCATGGTGCCGTCGGCGACGGGGGCGCCCCAGCGCCCCTCGGTCCTGCCCCAGAGCCAGACGACTCCGCCCGTGAGCGCGAGACCGGGCAGGACGATCACCGCCCACTTGATCTCGGCCTGGCTGAGACGGCGGGAGGCGTAGACGATGACCCAGCCGAAGAACAGGGCGAACCAGTTGCCGAGTACGGCGCCCGCGACCAGCAGACCCGCGGCGACCAGGAGCAGGGGGTTGCTCCAGCCGCCGGACGGCAGGCGCGGGAGCCGGCGGCGGGTGGCGGAGCCGCTTTTCCCCGCCCCGGCCCCGACGGCGGCGGGGGCCCCTTCGGCCTGCGGAGCGGTGCGCGCGCCGGCTACGGACGGCCCGGCCGCCTTCCCGCCCGGCCCGGCGGCGCCCTCGGCGCCCTTCGGGTCCTCGGACGGCGGGGCCTTGAGCAGTTCGGGGATCTCCACGCCGCCGACGAAGCCGGGGACCGCGTCGCCGACGCCGAAGGGGCTGCTGTCCACCCGCCACCAGTCGGGCTGGTCGGCGCTGTCGCCGAGTTCGTCCGTACCGGCCTGGTGCGGCGCGGACGGCCCGGCGGGGGCGGCAGGGGCGTTCGGGTTCCCGGCCGGGCGGGGGCGGGGGACGGCGCGGCGCAGGACGTTCTTCGCCCGCTGGGCGCGGTCGCCGGCCCGCTGGGCGGGAACGGCGGCGGTCGCGGGCTCGGACCCGGGCTTGCTCGGGGGGGCGCCCCCGTTCCCCTCCGCCCTCCAAGGCGCCCCCTCGGTGCCGGAGGAGCCGGAGGAGCCCGAAGTGGTGGAGGTGCCGGTGGAGGCCGCCGTCACGACCTCGTCCGGGGTGCCCATGCGGGAGATGATGCGGCGCACGGCGGCCGGGGAGTCGACGACGGTCTTCGCCCGGCGCCGGTCGATCTCGTCCCGCAGCCCGGCGACCAGACGCATACGGGTCGCCGACGGCAGCTGGCGCTGCTGGGCCACGTCGCCGACGCGGCTCAGATACTCGTAGACGACCTGGTCACTCTCGATACCCACGAAGTCCCCTCCGGGGCGGATGCGTTGGCGGACGACGTCGGACGACGGTACCGCGAGTCCGGGCGCCCGGCCCAACTCCACGCACCCCACCGGCACACCCACCCGCTACGGTGATGCGGATGAGCACCGAGGAGAAGTCCGCGGCGGCCCCCCGATCCCTCGCGGAGGCGCTCCGGGGACGGGACGACGCCGAGCTTGCCGCGCTCCTGCGAAGCCGGCCGGATCTCGTCACGCCCGTGCCCACCGACCTCACGCAGCTGGCCACCCGGGCCGGTACCCGCGCCTCGGTCGTCCGCGCCCTGGACCGGCTGGACCGGTTCACGCTGCAGACCGCGCAGGCGCTGGCCGTGGCGGCGGATCCGGCGCCGTACGACGAGCTGCTCGGGCTGCTGGCGGGCGACGAGGGCGACCGGGCGGTGTCCGCCGCGCTGCCGGGTGCCGTGCGGACGCTGCGCGAGCAGGCGCTGGTCTGGGGTGACGACGACCGGCTGCGGCTGGTCCGTACGGCCCGTGAGCTGCTCTCCCCCTCCCCGCAGCACCCCTCGCCGACGGGCCTCGGCCCGACCGTGCGGGAGGCCACGGCCGGGATGTCCCCGGGACGGATCCAGGAGATCGTCACGGCGGTCGGACTGCCCTCCACGCACGACTCGGTCTCCGCCGTGGCGGCGCTGACCGGGCTGTTCACGGACCGGGAGCGGATGGCGGCGCTGCTGGCCGAGGTGCCGTTCGAGTCGCTGGAGGTGCTGGAGCGGCTGGTCTGGGGGCCGCCCTACGGCCAGGTCACCGCCGATCCGGCGACCCGGCTGCGCCGGCTGCTGGACCGGGGCCTGCTGCTGCCGACCGCGCCCGGGACGGTCGTCCTGCCGCGGGAGGTGGCGCTGCACCTGCGCGGCGGGCGGGCGCACCGGGCGGTGGAGCCGGTGCCGCCGCCGGTCGGGGCCGCGGCCACGCACCCTCCCCGGGTGGTGGACGCGACGGCGGCCGGGCAGGCGTACACGGCGCTGGCGACCGTCGAGGAGCTGCTGAAGGACTGGGACGAGGGCGGCCCGGCGGTGCTGCGCTCCGGCGGGCTGAGCGTGCGGGACCTGAAGCGGACCGCCGTCGCCCTGGACGTGACCGAGCAGGTCGCCGCGTTCTGGGTCGAGCTGGCCCATGCGGCCGGTCTGTTGGCCTCCGACGGTGGTGGGGGCACCTCCCACGCCCTTAAGGCAGTGGGGGACGACGAGCGGTACGCGGCGACCCCGGCGTACGACACCTGGCGGGAGCGGCCCGCCGCCGAGCGCTGGACGACGCTGGCCGCGGCGTGGCTGACGGCGACCCGGACACCGGGACTGGTCGGCGGGCGGGACGCGAAGGACCACACCCTGTCCGCCCTGGGTCCGGGGCTCGACCGGTCGGCGGCACCCGAGGTACGGCGCCGGGTGCTGACGCTGCTCGCGGGGCTGCCGGAGGGGGCGGCGCCGGACGCCGGGTCGGTGTCGGAGCGGCTGCGGTGGGAGCGGCCGCTGCGCGCGACGGGCGGGGCCGCCGGTTCCGGTTCCACGGGCGCGGGTTCGGGCGGGGGCAGGGGCGACGATCTGCGGTCGCGGCTCGCCCTGTGGACGCTGACCGAGGCCGAGATGCTGGGCGTCACCGGCCGCGGCGCGCTGTCCGCGCACGGGCGGGCCCTGCTCGGGATGCCCGCGCCCGCGCCGAAGGCACACGCCGGGCGGACGGACCGGTCGCCGGAATCGACAGGGCCGGGCGACCGGCTCCCCGTCCACCACCGGCCGGCCGTCCCGCCCCCGGACTCCCCCGCCCCGCCCTCTCCCGCCCTCACCCCCGCCGAGCAGGCCGCCGCGTCCACCGCCGCCGCCCGGCTGCTCGCCCCGCAGCTGCCCGAGCCACTGGACCACGTCCTGCTCCAGGCCGACCTGACGGCGGTCGCGCCCGGCCCGCTCCAGCGGCCGCTCGCGGACATGCTGGGGGTGCTGGCGGACGTGGAGTCGAAGGGCGGGGCGACCGTCTACCGGTTCACGCCGGGCTCGGTACGCCGCGCCCTGGACGCCGGCCGGGCCGCCACCGACCTGCACGCCTTCCTCGCCGCGCACTCCCGTACCCCGGTGCCGCAGCCGCTGACGTATCTGATCGACGACGTGGCCCGCAGGCACGGACATCTGCGGGTGGGCGCGGCCTCCGCGTACGTACGCTGCGACGACGACGCGATGCTGAACGAGATCCTCGCCGACAAGCGGGCCGCGGGACTGGGCCTGCGCCGGCTCGCGCCGACCGTGCTGGCCGCGCAGGCCGATCCGGCCGGCCTGCTGGAGGGGCTGCGCCAGATGGGGTTCGCACCGGCCGCCGAGTCCGCCGAGGGCGACGTCCTGATCACCCGCGCCGACGCCCGCCGCACCCCGCCGCGCACGGCACCCGAACCGGTCCCGGAGGGGCCGCCGGTGCCCGACGACACCCTGCTCGCGGCGGCGATCCGTGCCGTCCGCGCCGGTGACCTCGCCTCGACCGCCCCGCGCAAGGCCAAGGCCGGGGAGGCGGACGCCGGGGCGGGGAGCGGTGAGCTGCCGCGCACCGGGGCCGCCGAGACCCTCGCCACCATGCAGGCCGCCGTCCTGACCGGCGAGACGCTGTGGATCGGTTACGTGAACGCGGAGGGCGCCGCCAGCCAGCGCGTCATCGCCCCGGTCCGCGTCGAGGGCGGCTTCGTCACGGCGTACGACCACACGGCCGACGAGTTGCGGACGTACCCGCTGCACCGGATCACCGGGGTCGCGGAACTGGCGGACGACGAGAACTGAGCGGACTCCGCCGTCCGGGGGCGGGCCTCCCCGCGTACGCTGCACGCAGGGTGCGGAGCACGGCGGCGGACGTCGGCGGCCGCCTCTTCGAGGCCCCTGAGGCGCGCAGGGCCGCCTGCGGTTCCGCGAGCCGGAGCACAGGGAGACCATCGGCCGGACCATCGGTTTCGGCCCGGTGCGTGATCTGCTGCGCGCCACGGCGTCCGGACCGGGCACGGTCCGCTGAAAGGCACGGTCCGCCGCTGCCCCTGCTTCTGTGGCCGCTGTCACTCCGGCCCCCGGGCGGGGGGCGATCAGGCAAACTGGACGTTTGGCCGAGCTGTGCCCGTGCAGTGCCCGTGCCGAGCCCGTCGCAGAAAGGCAGCCGCGCGTGAATGGTCCGCTCATCGTTCAGTCCGACAAGACGCTTCTCCTGGAAGTCGACCACGAGCAGTCCGGTGAGTGCCGTCGCGCCATCGCGCCGTTCGCCGAGCTGGAGCGGGCGCCGGAACACATCCACACCTACCGGGTGACCCCGCTCGGCCTGTGGAACGCGCGGGCCGCCGGCCACGACGCCGAACAGGTCGTGGACGCGCTGGTGAAGTACAGCCGCTACCCGGTGCCGCACGCGCTGCTCGTCGACATCGCCGAGACGATGGACCGCTACGGCCGGCTCAGCCTGCTCAAGCACCCGACGCACGGTCTCGTCCTCACCAGCACCGACCGGCCCGTGCTGGAGGAGGTGCTGCGCTCCAAGCGGATCGCCCCGCTGGTCGGCGCCCGCCTCGACCCGGACACGGTCGCCGTGCACCCCTCGGAGCGCGGGCAGATCAAGCAGGTGCTGCTGAAGCTGGGCTGGCCCGCCGAGGACCTCGCCGGGTACGTGGACGGCGAGGCGCACGACATCGAGCTGCGCGAGGACGGGTGGGCGCTGCGCCCGTACCAGAAGCAGGCGGTGGAGAACTTCTGGCACGGCGGTTCCGGCGTGGTGGTCCTGCCCTGCGGCGCGGGCAAGACGCTCGTCGGCGCCGGTTCGATGGCGCAGGCGAAGTCGACCACGCTGATCCTGGTCACCAACACCGTCTCGGCCCGCCAGTGGAAGCACGAGCTGGTGAAGCGGACCTCGCTGACCGAGGACGAGATCGGCGAGTACAGCGGGACGCGGAAGGAGATCCGGCCCGTCACCATCGCCACCTACCAGGTGCTGACGACCCGCCGGAAGGGCGTCTACCCGCACCTGGAGCTGTTCGACTCCCGGGACTGGGGCCTGATCCTGTACGACGAGGTGCACCTGCTGCCCGCGCCCGTCTTCAAGTTCACGGCGGACCTCCAGGCCCGGCGGCGGCTGGGCCTGACGGCGACACTGGTGCGGGAGGACGGCCGCGAGTCGGACGTGTTCTCGCTGATCGGGCCGAAGCGGTTCGACGCGCCGTGGAAGGAGATCGAGGCGCAGGGCTACATCGCGCCCGCCGACTGCGTCGAGGTCCGGGTCAACCTCACCGACTCCGAGCGGATCGCGTACGCCACCGCGGAGACGGAGGAGAAGTACCGCTTCTGCGCGACGACCGCCACCAAGCGGAAGGTCACCGAGGCGATCGTCCGGCGGTTCGCGGGGCAGCAGATCCTCGTCATCGGGCAGTACATCGACCAGCTGGACGAGCTGGGCGAGCACCTGAACGCCCCCGTGATCAAGGGCGAGACGTCGAACGCCCAGCGGGAGAAGCTGTTCGACGCGTTCCGGGAGGGCGAGATCAGCGTCCTGGTCGTGTCCAAGGTCGCGAACTTCTCGATCGACCTGCCGGAGGCCACGGTCGCCATCCAGGTGTCGGGCACCTTCGGGTCCCGGCAGGAGGAGGCCCAGCGGCTGGGCCGGGTGCTGCGCCCCAAGGCGGACGGCCACCAGGCCCACTTCTACTCCGTCGTCGCCCGCGACACCATCGACCAGGACTTCGCGGCCCACCGCCAGCGGTTCCTGGCGGAGCAGGGATACGCGTACCGGATCGTGGACGCGGACGAACTCCTCACGGAGAGCTAGCGGGGCGCCCGGAGTGCGGTCACCCCTGGGGAAGGTTGAACACCAGCATCACGGTGAAGAGCGGCGGCAGCAGCGAGAGTGCTGCCGCCGAGGCGCGCAGGGCCGACCACCGGGTCCTCCACGGAAGCACCCAGGACGTGAACCAGGCGCAGAAGGTGAGGATGCCGCCGACGGGCAGCGACCAGAGGACCATGTCCAGGGCGGTCGTCAGCTTCTGCGAACAGTCGTCGGGCCCACAACTGTCGGTCGCCATGACGGACATCGCGCCCAGCAGGAACGCCACGGGCAGCAGGAACGCCAGAAGCACGGTCGCGACGGTGGGCGCCACCCAGGCCAGGCGGTCCCGGTCGGGCGGATGGGGCACCGCCGGCAACGGGGGCGCGAAGTGGGTTCGGCTCATGACGCCAGTCAACCCGCGTGAGGGGCGCCCGGACACGGGTGTGCGTACTCAGCCGGTACCTGTCCGCGTACTCAGCCCGCGCGACTGCGGGCGGGGCGGGTGGGCCGGGAGGCTCGGGCGGGCCGTTACCTCCGGCGGACGCCCGCCTCCTCGCTGTACTCACCGAGGACGGTGACCGAGAAGAAGCTCTCGGCGAAGACCCGGACCGCGCGCAGGGCGTTGCCGATGCGGTGCGGGGAGTGGGGGACGGAGCCGGTGGCGGTGGCACCGCGGTGCGGGGCGCCGGGACCACGGGCCTGATTGCCTGGGGTGAAGGTCGCTGTGCTCATGTGTCCAGAGTGCGCCGGTTCACCCGTTCGGGGCATCGGTCCCTGGGCCCACCTTCGGATCCCGTCGTGTACGTCCTGAGACGCACGGTCTCCCCTGCGAGGAGTACCCGCGCCCCTGAGAGCCCTGAGGGTGCGGAACCCCGAACGACGGAGCGGCGGGACGGCTGGACGGCTGGACGCGTTAATCGTTCGTTCCCGGTGCGGGAGCCGACTAGAATCTCCCGCTCGCCCCGGCCACTGGAACGGAAGCCGTCCGGGGCCTTCCCGCCTCCCTCGCCGGAGTGCCACCGCCCGGACGGAAACCGGACGGTCCGCCATGCCGTGATCACGCGGCATCACCGCCAGCACCAGCCGGAGGCAGACCCGTGCCCGCGCACGTCCCCGAACCCACGCCCGCCACCACAGCCGCGCCCGTCACCAGCGTCGACACCGGCACCGGCACCGGCACCGGCACCGGCACCGGCACCGGCACCGAAAGCGACGGCGGAGGCCCTCTGGCCCGCGAGCGCTCCCACCTCTCCGCGTCCCGTACCGCCCTGCGCGCGATGCGCGAGGACGTCGAAGCCCTCGACATCCGCGACGTCACCGCGAACTGGGTCAACGCGCAGATCCTGGAGCGGCAGATCGGGGACCGGATCAAGGCCCTGGCCGACCTCAGCGACACCCCGCTGTTCTTCGGCCGCCTCGACTACCTGCACGCCCCGGGCGCCGAGGAGGCGGAAGGGGCGGAGGGAGAACGCCCGCAGCCGGAGGCTGCTTATCAGACACTGCACATCGGGCGCCGGCATGTGCACGACGCCGACGGCGACCCGATGGTGATCGACTGGCGTGCGCCGGTCTCGCAGCCGTTCTACCGGGCGTCCAAGAAGGATCCGATGGACGTCGCGCTGCGCCGCCGTTTCGGCTACACCGGCGGGGACCTCACGGCGTACGAGGACGAGCACCTGTCCGACCCGGCCGCCGTGACATTCTCCGGCTCCGCCGGGGGCGCCGTCACGAGCAGGCTGCTCCAGCAGGAGATCGAGCGCCCGCGCGTCGGTCCGATGCGGGACATCGTCGCCACGATCCAGCCCGAGCAGGACGAGATCGTACGGTCCGGTCTGTCGGGCAGTGTCTGCGTGCAGGGCGGCCCCGGTACCGGGAAGACGGCCGTCGGCCTGCACCGGGTCGCCTACCTGCTGTACGCCCACCGCGAGCGGCTGGCCCGCACGGGCACGCTGGTCATCGGGCCGAACCGGTCCTTCCTGCACTACATCGAGCAGGTGCTGCCCGCGCTGGGCGAGCTGGCGGTCGGGCAGGCGACGGTGGACGACCTGGTGGCCCATGTCGAGGTACGCGGGACGGACGACGCGCGGGCCGCGTTCGTCAAGGGCGACGCGAGGATGGCCGAGGTACTGCGCCGGGCCCTCTACGCGCACGTGACCCCGCCCGCCGAACCGGTCGTCGTCGTGCGCGGCTCGCGCCGCTGGCGGGTCCCGGTGTACGAGCTGGAGGAACTGGTCCGCCAGTTGCTCGACCGGGACATCCGCTACGGCGCCGCCCGCGAGGCCCTGCCGCAGCGCATCGCGCACGCCGTGCTGGTGCAGATGGAGCGGGCCGGGGAGGCACCGGACGACAGGGTGCAGGACACGGTGGCCCGCACCAGCGCGGTGAAGGCGGCGGTGAAGGCCGTCTGGCCGGCCGTCGACCCGGCGAAGCTGGTCCTGCGGCTGCTGGCGGACCCGGAGTTCCTGGCCGAGCACGCGGCCGGACTGCTCGACGAGGACGAGCGGAAGGCGATCCTCTGGGCGAAGCCGGCGCGGTCGGTGAAGTCCGCGAAGTGGTCGGCGGCGGACGCGGTACTGATCGACGAGGCCACCGACCTGATCCGGCGCACCCACTCCCTGGGGCACGTGGTGCTCGACGAGGCGCAGGACCTCTCCCCCATGCAGTACCGGGCGGTGGGCCGGCGCTGCACGACCGGTTCGGCGACCGTCCTCGGCGACCTGGCCCAGGGCACCACGCCGTGGGCGACCCGGAGCTGGGAGGAGGCGCTGGGCCACCTGGGCAAGCGGGACGCGGTGGTCGAGGAGCTGACCGCCGGTTTCCGCGTCCCGACGGACGTGATCGCGTACGCCTCCCGGCTGCTCCCGCACATCGCGCCGGGCCTGACGCCGGTGGCGTCGATCCGTGACAGCCCCGGCTTCTTCTCGATCCGCCCTGCCGCCGCCGACGGGGCGGGTGACGGGACCGGTGGCGGAACGGGTGACGTGCTGGCGGCCTGCCGCGAACTGCTGGCCCGTGAGGGCTCGGTCGGCCTGATCGCCGCCGACGCCCGGATCCCGGCGCTGGCTCGGGCCCTGGCGGAGGCGGGCATCGGGTACGTCGCGCCGGGTGAGGAGACGACGTACGCCACCCGGCTCACCCTGGTCCCGGCGTCCCTGGCGAAGGGCCTGGAGTACGACTACGTGGTCCTGGCCGAGCCGCGCGCCGTGGTCGACGGCGAGCCCGACGAACGCACCGGCCTGCGCCGCCTGTACGTCGCCCTGACCCGCGCGGTCTCGGGCCTGATCGTGACGCACGCGGACCCCCTGCCGGAACAGCTGCTGTCCTGAACCGGTCCGGCGGAACCGGTGTCAGTCCCCGTCCACCGCCCCGTCCACCACGCGCCGCCACTGGGCGACGGACTCCGCCGAGACGGGCCCGGTCCATCCGTCGGGCCGGGCCGCGCCCCCGATGTGGAAGGCACGGATCCCGGCGGCGAGCAGGGTGGGCACCTGCTCCAGCCGCAGGCCGCCGCCGACGAGCAGCTCCTGCTGGTAGCCGGGTTCGCCGCCTCGTCCTCGCCGGGCCTCGGCGAGCAGGGTGGGCAGCCCGTCGGCGACACCGCCGGGCGCGCCGGCCGTCAGGTAGGTGTCGAGGCCGGGCAGCCCGTCGAGCTGCTTGCGGAGGGCGTCGCGGTCGGCGGCGCGGTCGATGGCGCGATGAAAGGTCCAACGGCAGCCGTCCAGCGCACCGGCCACCCGCTCCACGGCGTCCAGGTCCACCCGGCCGTCGGTGTCGAGGAACCCGAGGACGAACTCCTCGGCCCCGGCGTCCCGCACCTGGTGGGCCGTGCGCACCAGCCGGTCGAGGTCACCGGCGGCGAACCCGTCGGCGAGGCGCAGCATCACCCGCAGCGGGAGGCCGACGGCCGCGCGGACGGCGGCGACGGTGGCGACGGACGGGGTGAGTCCGTCGGCGGCCATGTCGGTGACCAGCTCGAGCCGGTCCGCACCTCCCGCCCGGGCGGCAACCGCGTCCTCGGCGTCGAGGGCGATCACCTCCAGGACTGCGCGCTTGCTCATGGAACCCCATTCCTCGGCATCAAGGGCACGGATCGTCGGCGACCAGAACCCCGGAGACCTGAAGAGCCGGAGACCTAGAGGTCTAGTCCAATCCAGCCTACGCCCGCCGGCCGGGGATCCGCGCCCCCACACCCCGAGGCCGGCCTCACCCCCCGAAGATGTTCAGCTCCGCGGCCTCCGCCCCGGCCAGCTCGTACGAGGCCCCGTTCACCGAGCGCCCCGCGTACAGCCGCACCAGCGTCGCCCCGTCCCCGATGTACCGCGCCGGAGGACGTTCCCCGGACACTTCCCCGAGCCGCAGCGGCTCGTCGGCGTCGTCGAGATCGGCGTGCAGCGGCAGATGCCCCCTCGCACCCGTGACGTGGGCCAGCAGACCGAGTGCGTACGGCAGTCCGGCCCCCGCGTACGCCCCGGGCTCCCCGAGCGCCTCGCGGACGTCCCCGCCGTGCACCCACTCGCCCAGCGCGAGCACGTCCAGCACCCCGCCGGCCCGGGCGATCACCGCTCCGGCCTCGGTCATCCCCCGCTCCAGTTCGTCGACCACACGCCGGTTGCTCCAGGCGCCCCGCTCGGCGATGTCCCGTTCATTCGACGCGGGTGAGAACACCCCCTCCTCGAACCGGCTCTCCACCACCCGTGTGAGTGCGGCCGAACAGTGCGCCAGCACGTCCCGCACGGTCCACCCCGGGCAGGCCACGACCGGCCGGGCGAAGTCCTCCTCCGCCCGTCCCCGCAGCAACGGAACCAGCGTGTCCCGCTCAACGGTCAACAACCGCCCGGGAAGCCCGGGTTCACGCACGCCATGCACATCAGCAGGAGTCGTCATGCGGGCCAAGCTAGTGGCGGCTCGAGGCCTTGTCGCGGTTCAGGGCCGTATCGCGGCTCGGCACCGGTGGAAGCGAGAAGCCTCCGCCGCTCCCGTAAGGGGAGCGGCGGAGGCTTCGTCCGTGGGCCGTCCGGGTCCGCCGACGCGTCGTCGGGCCCGGACGGGGATCAGGTCGCCGGTACGGGTTCCAGGTCGTCGTTCTCCTTCGTGGAACCGGAGACCGGGGCCGGACCGCCGGTGGCACCGGACGTGTCGGAGCTGCCGGAGCTGCCAGAGCCAGGCTGCGTGCCCGGCGCCTTCTTCTCCCGGTGGGCCAGCCACAGGTCCACCAGGAACTGCAGGACCAGGCCGGCCGCGCCCCAGATCGCGATGGTCAGGAGGTTGCGGCCGATGCCGTGCCCGTCGAAGTAGACCAGCGAGCGAGCGATGTCGACGGCGGCCGGCAGCGGCAGGACGTCCTGGAGGGTGCGGAACAGGTCGGGGACCATGTAGATGGACATGCCACCGCCGGAGGCGGGGACACCGGCCAGCATCAGGACCAGCATCACGGGGATGATCGCGGCGAGGCCGAACGTCCGGGTGAAGACACCGGTCACCAGCGAGACGCAGAAGATGGTGAGCGCGCCGAACCCGATCATCTCGAAGGCGTGGCCGTTGACGGCGCCGATCAGGACGTCGAAGAGGAACCACAGCCACAGCGCCATGCCGACGGCCCAGCCGGCGAGCTTCACCACGAAGTGGCGCAGCCGCGTCAGCTCCGGGGCGCCGCCGCGCAGGACCGCCATGATCAGGAAGCCGGCCATGATCCAGGACATGCCGATGTACATGCTGTTGCTGCCCATGGTGTCGTCACTGGTCAGCGGCTTGATGTCGGTCAGTTCCAGGGGCATCTCCTGGTCGGCAGCGACCTGCTGGAACACCGCCTGCAGCGCCATCTGCTGGCTCGCGCCGGCCGCCGAGGAGCTGTAGAGGGTGGCTCCGCCGTCCGCCGTGGCCGGCAGGACGTAGGCGCCGACGACCTCCTGTTCGAGGATCTGGTCCTTGACCTCGTCGACGGAGGTGCCGGTCCGGATGTCGAGCATGTCGCCGAGCTGCGGCTTCAGGCCCTCGGCCATCTGCTCGGCCTGCCCGGCGTCGGCGGCGACGACGACCACGGGCAGGTCGTGGACCTTCGGCTGGTGCATCGAGGCGCTCATGCTGCCGACCACGCCCACCAGGATGGCCAGCGGGAAGGCGATCGCGGCGAAGTAGCGGACCTTCGGGGACCGCACCGGGCCGCCGGCCAGCGCGGGCAGCGGGGTGCTCACGTCGGTGACCGGGGGAGCGGCCGGGATCGCGGTTCCGGAGCGGCGCTCCTTCAGCAGCGCGAGCACGAAGGCGACGACGATCCAGACGACCAGCGGTATCAGGTAGCCGCCGGCACCACGGTCGTCGAAGTACAGCAGGGAACGCAGGGACTCGCCCGCGGCGGGCAGCGGCAGCACCCCGTGCAGGAACTGGAAGAAGCCCGGCATGCTGTGGAGGGACAGCGCCAGGTTGGACGCCGGCATGCCGAAGACGACCCACAGCAGCATCCCGAACAGGACGGCGAGCGGCCCGACGAGCTTGGTGAAGAACATCTGCGTCATGCCGACCGCGCCGACGGTCAGCATGCCGACGCCGAGGAACTGCAGGTAGTGGCCGTCCACGGCGCCCACGACCGGGCCGAGGATGGTCCAGATGACGGTGCTGGTCACGGCCGCCCACCCGATGAGGAGGGGGACGAACCGGCGCAGCGTCAGCAGGAACGGCAGCGACATCGTCAGCACGCTGAGCGGCACGTAGCCGGCCAGCATCATGCCCATGCCCGCGAAGAGGACCGCGGTGCCCGACATGTCCCCGTCGGGGAGCGGAGCGGCGTCCTTGGCCGTGATCTGCCACTGGTTCTCGGCGGCCACCGGGGCCAGGAGCTGCTGGACCGTGCTCGCCTGGGAGGCGCCGCCGGCCGACGCCGTGTGGATCACGGCCTCGCCCCGGCCGCTCGCGGGAATCTCGAAGGCTCCGGAGACCTCGCGGTCCTTGAGCAGGTCGAGCGCCTCGTCGGTGGTGGCGACCAGCCGCGGTTCGAGGGGGCCGCCCGGCAGGGAGTCCAGCGCGGAGACGACCTTCTCCGCCGTCTGTCCGGAGCCCACGACGGCCACCGGCATGTCCTTGGGGGCGGGCGCGTGCATGGTCCCGACGTAGGTCGCGTACATCATCGTCACCATCAGGAAGGGCATGGCGAAGAGAGCGACGTAGCGGCCGATCCGGGTCTTCCGGTCTTCCTCCCCCGGGCCGGGCCGGCCCGGTATGCCGGGGGCGGCGGGGGACCCGGACCCGCCGGGCGGGGGACCGCCTGCGGACGGGGCGGTGGTGGAGGGCTCCACGAAATCTGGCTCCTTGTCGAAGGGTGGGTCATCAGGTGCCGGCCGTCCGGCCGAGGAATGGTGCGGTCCTGCCAGGGCTCCCGGCTCCCGGCTCCCGGCTGCGGGAAAGCCGGCCGGGGAGCCAAGGGGCTCGACAGTAAGCCACTCGACTTACGAACCTGTCACCAATGTAAGTCATGTGGCTTACATCTTGGTACGTGGGTTACGTTGTCGATTCCGCCACGCACGGTCACGCAGGAGATGACGACTACCGATGGCCAGATCAGAGGCGGCACGCACAGCACTGCTCGATGCCGCCGAACGCCTCTTCGTCCAGTCGGGCATCTCCCACGTCTCGGACCGCAAGGTCGCCGAAGCCGCGGGAAACACCAACCACTCGGCCGTGGGCTACTACTTCGGCGGCCGCGAGGGCCTGCTGCGCGCGCTGCTCACACGCCACCTCTCGTCCCTGGAGGAGCCGCGCAGAGTGATGTTCGAGCGCTCCGACTCGCTCCTGGACGACGTACGCGCCCTGGTGGTACCCGTGACGGACGCTCTCGCCGAGTTGCCTCAGCCCACCTGGCGCGCGCGGTTCGTCAGCCAGGCGATGCACGATCCCGTCACCACCGGGCTGCTCTACGACATGGCGGCGGAGGCCCCCACCGCCACACTGATCATCCGGTCGGTGGTCTCCCGCCTCGGCCATCTGCCCCGGGAGATCGTCCGGGGCAGGGCCACACTGATGTCCCACATCGTCATGTCGGCGTGCGCGGACATGGAGGAACGCGCGGCACGCGACGGCGAGCCGCCCCAGTGGCAGGCGGCCGGCGACTTCCTCTGCGACTCCATCGCCGGAATGCTGACGGCCCCGGTCAGCAGGCGGCCGGGGACGTCCGGGGAGAGCGGGGGCGACGAGGAGTCCCTGCCTCAGCCGGACAGGGACGTACCTCCCGCCGGACGTGCTGCAACACGCTCCGCAGGACCCCGCCGTCCCCCTGCTGCACGGGAATGACGGCACCGGACGCGACAGGCTTTCCCGGCCCGAACATCAGGCTCGACGGCTGCGCCGTCCGCCGGTCGGAGACCACGATCCCCCCACGCCACTTGCCCACCGGGTCCCGGTAGCGGAACTGGAGCTTCATCAGCCGCCCCCCGAACCGCTCCCCCAGCGGGCGGTACGCGTCGTCGCAGTGCACGTTCCACGTCACGTCGCTCAAGTAGGCGTGGCAAGCGATGGGGAACAGCAGGGAGGAGACGATCAGGTCGGACAGCTGGAGCAACGTGTGGGTGTCGCTGTGGCCGAAGACCGGCGATTCGACAACGCCCTTGAGGATGTCACCGCCCGCGCGGTACTTGCGCGTCGTGACGCAGTGCACATGGGGTGCGTTCTTGGAGTGAACCGGACAACCGGTGCCACGGCGAGGGGACTCCGGACCACGAAGCCGGGCGCCGGTGCCGGCTTCCGCTCGTAGAGCTTCCACGGAACGGATCGGTCTGTCCCTTCACCGGGAGAGCGAGGCTGCACCGGGCAGCCGCACCGGCGTCACTGGTCGCTCGGACGCCGTCCCGCTCCTCCAGCAGCACGAGGCCCGACCGGATCCGCCACCCCGGCCACGCATCTCGCCCGTGCACGTCACCCACACGACCGAACTCGCCCCCGCCCCGTCACCCGCCCCACCGTCACAATGGCCCCATGACCGACACCGACGCCCTGCGCGAGCGCTTCGTCCGGGCCCTGGACGGAGTCCGGGATCAGGGGTCCGGCACCGAGCCGCCCGACCCCTCCCCCTACGCCGACAACCTGCTCGCCCGCTGGCAGGAGGATCAGCGGCGCTATCACACCGTCGCGCACCTCACCGCCGTGCTCGACCGGGTCGACGAGCTGGAGGCGTACGCGGACGACGTGGATGTCGTGCGGCTGGCGGCGTGGTTCCACGACGCCGTGTACCTGCCGGACCGGTCCGAGAACGAGGAGCGGTCGGCGCGGCTGGCCGAACGGGCACTGACCGAGGCCGGAGTGCCGGAGGCGAAGGCCGCCGAGGTGGCGCGGCTGGTGCGGCTCACCGTCACCCACGACCCGGCCGACGACGACCGTGACGGCCAGGTGCTGTGCGACGCCGACCTCGCGATCCTCGCCTCTCCCCCGTCCGCGTACGCCGCCTACACCGCGGCCGTCCGCGAGGAGTACCACTTCGTCCCCGGCGACGCCTTCCGCGAGGGGCGGGCCGCCGTACTGCGCCGACTCCTCGACCTGCCCCGCCTGTTCCGCACGCCGTACGGGCGGGAGCACTGGGAGGCCACGGCCCGGTACAACCTCCGCGGCGAACTGGAAATGCTGTCGACCCCGACACCACCGCCCTCATAGCCTGCCCCTCATGCATGCCTTGGGAGCGGAACAGCCGGCGGAACGGGTGGAGGAGGCCGTCGCGCACTGCGTGGCGGCCCTGGGGGCGGTCACCGGCCGGGACTGGGAAGGCGTGCGGGCCGGGCGCCTGGAGTGGGACTGCCGGGAGGCCGCGGTGCACATGGCCTCCGATCTCCTCGCGTACGCCGGTCAGTTGGCCGGCCGGGCGCAGGACGCGTACGTACCCTTCGAGATCACCCTCGACGGCACCGACGACGGCTTGGACCCCGCCGACAACGCGGGCGTTCTCCAGGTGATCGGCACCACCGGCGCCCTGCTCGCCGCCACGATCCGCACCACCCCGCGCGCGGTCCGCGCCTTCCACCCGTACCCCTTCCGCCACGCGAACCGCGAGGGCTTCGCCGCGATGGGCGTGGCCGAGGTGCTGCTGCACACCCACGACATCACCGAGGGCCTGGGCATACGGTACGAACCGCCCGCCGAACTGGCCTCGTTCGTCCTCACCCGGATCTTTCCGCAGGTCCGGCCGGGGCCCGCCCCCTGGCAGACCCTGCTGTGGGCGACCGGGCGCGGCGAGCTGCCGGGGCGCGGGCCCGTCGGCCCGTGGCGCTGGAGCAACAATCCGGTGCTCCGCGGCGAGCGGCTCGATCTGGAGGGCCTCACGCCGGCGAGCGCCGCCGACCTCGGCACGGGCGGTGACGGCGGCTTCGCGTGGGCCGGTTCCGCTCCCGCCGACGGCACCCGGGTGGGCGCCGGGATGATGGCCAAGCAGTACGAGGAAGGGGCGTTCCGGCCGGAGTGGACCACGTACGTCCTGGTCCGGCGGGAGGACGACCTCGCCGTGGGCGCGATGGGCTTCCACAGCGTGCCGGACGAGGACGGCCGGGTCGAGGTCGGCTACGACCTCGTCGAGAGCGCCCGCGGCCACGGTTACGCCACGGAGGCGCTGCGCGCGCTGTCGGCGTGGGCGCTGGCCCAGGACGGCGTACGGACGGTCACCGCCGTCATCGACCACGACAACGTGGCCTCGCAGGGCGTCGTCACGCGCGCGGGCTTCACCAGGGTCGGCGAGGACGAGGCGAAGGGCGAGTACGTCTACGAACTCCGGGAAGGCCGAAAGGCCTCGGAGGCCTGAGAGGCCCGCAGTCTCGCCTCGCTCTTGCGCACCCGCAGGCCCGCTCCGTGCAGCAGCCGTACCACCTCGCGGCTGCTGACCTCCACCGCCCCGGCGAGCACGACGTCCGTGTACCGGTGCTGGGGGATGTCGTAGTGGTCGCGTTCGAAGGCGCGGCGGGGGACGCCGAGGGTGGCGGCGAAGGCGTGCAGCTCGTCGTAGGAGACGTCGCTGACCAGGTGGGACCAGAGGCGGCCGTGGCCCGGCCAGGTGGGCGGGTCGATGTACACCGTCACGTGGAAACCGCTCCGCTCAGCGAGCCGACCGCCGCGACCTTCACGCCCGACTGGTGGCACACCCAGTGCGGGTCGGGGCCCAACTCCGGTTCCACCTCCAGCGCGTGCGGGTCGCCGGAGCCGCACACCGGGCACAGCGGCCAGCGGCCGTACCGGTCCAGCAGGGCGTCCTGCACGTCCTGGGCGACCAGCCCGGTCACGAACTCGACACCCTGGGGCCACTGTTCGACCCACCAGCGGCGCTGCGCCACGGACTCCTCGACGAGTGAGACGATCTCCGCCTCGGCGACCTCGTGCGCGACCAGGTCGGCGAGCACGAGGGCGCGTGCCGCGTGCAGGGCCTGCTCCAGGGAACTGACGGGGGTGTGGCCGGAGCTGTCGGGGTCGCCGGGGCCGTCTGGGGGGTGCATGCCCCTATTGTGCGCACTCTTGACCGCGTCACCGAAACGAAAATATCTTTCAACAGTGACCCAGAATGTGAAGGAAATTTTCGCGGACCGGCGCGGCACCAGTACCTCCGGCAATTCCGTTGCCGCCCCACCCGCTCCCGCCGCCCTCGCGGCCAAGGTCCGCACGCTGGCGCCGTCGATGACCCGTTCCATGCAGCGGGTCGCCGAGGCCGTCGCGGGCGACCCGGCCGGCTGCGCGGCCCTCACGGTCACCGGCCTCGCCGAACTCACCGGCACCAGCGAGGCCACCGTCGTCCGCACCGCCCGCCTGCTGGGCTACCCCGGTTACCGCGACCTGCGCCTGGCCCTCGCCGGGCTCGCCGCCCAGCAGGAGTCGGGCCGTGCCCCCGCCATCACCACCGACATCGCGGTGGACGACCCCATCGCCGACGTCGTCGCGAAGCTCGCCTACGACGAGCAGCAGACCCTCGCCGACACGGCCGCCGGCCTGGACACCGTCCAGCTCGGCGCGGCCGTCGCCGCCCTGGCCGGCGCCCGCCGGACGGACGTGTACGGCATCGGCGCCTCCGGCCTGGTCGCCCAGGACCTCACCCAGAAACTGCTGCGCATAGGGCTGATAGCCCACGCCCACAGCGACCCGCACCTCGCCGTCACCAACGCGGTGCAGCTGCGCGCCGGTGACGTGGCCATCGCCATCACGCACTCCGGTTCGACCGGCGACGTCATCGAACCGCTCCGGGTCGCCTTCGAGCGCGGGGCGACGACCATCGCGATCACCGGCCGGCCGGACGGGCCCGTCACCCAGTACGCCGACCACGTACTGACCACGTCCACGGCCCGCGAGAGCGAGCTGCGCCCGGCCGCGATGTCGTCCCGGACCAGTCAGCTCCTGGTGGTGGACTGCCTGTTCGTGGGCATCGCCCAGCGCACCTACGAGTCGGCCGCCCCGGCGCTGTCCGCGTCCTACGAGGCACTGGCCCACCGGCACCGGAGCGGTTCCCGCTAGCCGCGGCCCCGCCCCCACCACAGTTCCCGCACCGGACAGACCGGAGAAACCCGTTCCATGACCCACACGTCCGAGTCCTCCGAGTCCTCCGCGCTTGGCACGCCCGATGCGCCCGACGCGCCCGACGCGTCCGGGCCTCGTACCCTCCGCGCGGAGTTGGAGACCCTGACCACCGAGGCGTTCCGCCCGGAGCTGGCGGACGTCGACCGGCTGCCCACCCTCGGCATCGCCCGGCTGATGAACGGCGAGGACGCCACCGTCGCCGCCGCCGTGGCCGAGCGGCTGCCCGCGATCGCCGCCGCGATCGACGCCGTGGCCGAGAGGATGGCCCGGGGCGGCCGGCTGATCTACGCGGGCGCGGGCACCGCCGGCCGGCTGGGCGTCCTGGACGCCTCCGAGTGCCCGCCGACCTTCAACACCGACCCGGGCCAGGTCGTCGGCCTGATCGCGGGCGGCCCCGGCGCCCTGGTCACCTCGGTCGAGGGTGCCGAGGACTCCGCGGAGCTGGCCGCCGCCGACCTGGACGCGCTGGCGTTGACCGCCGACGACACCGTGGTCGGCGTCTCCGCCTCCGGGCGCACGCCGTACGCCGTCGGCGCCGTCACGCACGCCCGTACGCGGGGCGCCCTGACGGTGGGCCTCGCCTGCAACGCGGGCAGCCCGCTCGCCGCGGCGGCCGGGCACGGCATCGAGGTGGTCGTCGGCCCGGAACTGCTGACCGGCTCCACCCGCCTCAAGGCCGGCACCGCCCAGAAGCTCGTCCTCAACATGATCTCGACGATCACGATGATCCGGCTGGGCAAGACGTACGGGAACCTGATGGTCGACGTGCGCGCCTCCAACGAGAAACTGCGCGCCCGCTCCCGCCGTATCGTCGCCCTCGCGACGGGGGCGGCGGACACCGACATCGAGCGCGCCCTGGCCGCCACGGACGGCGAGGTGAAGAACGCCATCCTGGTCCTGCTGGCCGACGTGGACGGCCCGACCGCGGCCCGCCTCCTCACCGGCTCGCACGGCCACCTGCGTACCGCGCTGGCACAGGCACCGGAACCGGCACCAGGACCGGCACCGGGTCCGCAGGACGCCACGAGCTGACCCGGGCCGACCCGGGCCCGAACCAGTCGCACCCGGGACTGGGATACTGGACCGGCCCACCCCACCCCGGAGGCGACCATGAACCACGCGCAGCTCACCGCCCTGGGCCGCGCCCTGCGCGTTCTCGGTGAGCACGGCGAGGCCCTGTCCGGGGACACCCCGGACGCCAAGCTGCACGAGGTCCGGGCGGACCTGAAGCGCGCGCTGGACCGGCTGGAGGAGAGCGTCAGCACGGCCGTGCCCAGCACGCGCTGCGCCGAGCACCCCACCGGCCCGGTCGACGAGAGCGCCCCCGACCTGTGCCTGCTGTGCGAGACCCGGCGCCGTACGGCCCGCCGCGCCGAGTTCAACGGGCCGGCGCCCCAGCAGGCACCCGCCGGGCCCGTCCCGTCCCGGTACGGAATGCACAGCGACCGCCCCCAGCCCCAGCAGCGCTGGCTGCCGGAGCTGTGGAACGGTCAGGCGTGGCAGTTGTGCGGCACCCCGCGCCGCGACCGCCGCGAGGCCGAACTGTTCATCGCGGCCGAGCGGCGCGGGCCCCGGCCCGCCATGGCCTACCGGCTGGTCCTCGAGTTCACCGACTACGAGGTACTGCGCGTGTGGGGCGTCCCGGCCCGGACCGGCAGCGAGCCGACGGGGACTCTGTAACGCCGCTTCCCCGCGTCCCCGCCTCCTCGCACCCCCGCGCCCCGCAGCCCTGTGACTACGCCTTGGCGGCCGGAACCCCGGCGGACTCGGCGGACTCGGTCCCCGCCCCGGCCGAGCTCTCCGCGCTCTCCGCACGCGCCACGGTCGGACCCTCCGGACGCCGGCGCGGGATGAAGGCCGCCACGGCGAACCCGACGAGCGCGGCACCCGAGCCGAGCGCCGGCACCGTGCGGAAGGCGTCCTCGGACGGCACCGCGAACGCACCGAGCCGCGTGGTCATCTGGGCCAGGACGACACCGGCGACGGCGCTGGCGACGGACGTGCTCAGGGACCGCATCAGGGTGTTGAGGCTGTTCGCGGAGCCCGTCTCGGAGACGGGCACGGCACCCATGATGAGCGCGGGCATCGCCCCGTGGCAGAAACCGATACCGGCGCCGATGACACAGGACGCCAGCACGAAGTGCCACACCTCGGCCATGAGGACGACGTTCAGCCCGTAGCCGGTGGCGACGATCAGGGCGCCGGTCATCAGCGTCACCTTCGGTCCCTTGGCGCGGGAGACGAGTGCGGAGACCGGGGCCAGCGCCATCATCACCAGGCCGGACGGGGCCATGACCAGGCCGGCCGTCAGCAGCGACGTGCCCAGCCCGTAGCCGGTCTGCTCCGGCAGCTGGAGCAGCTGCGGGATGACCGGGGACATGGAGAACATCGCGAAGCCGATCGCCACCGAGGCGGCGTTGGTCACCGGTACCTGGGGGCGGACCGAGACCCGCAGGTCCACCAGGGGCTCGGTGACGCGCAGCTCGTAGAAGCCCCGGGCCACCAGGACGACGACGGCCGCCGCGAACAGGCCGAGCGTGGTGCCGCTCCCCCAGCCCCAGTCGGCACCCTTGGAGATCGCGAGCAGCCGAAGCGGAAAGCCGCACAGGAAGCCGCACCGGAAGCCGCACCGGGAGAAGAAGCAGGAAGCCGGCGCGCGCGGGCCCCCGGGCCCGCGCCCCCGCGCCCCCCCCCCCCGGGCGCAACGCAAAGGATGGGGGCAAGCCCCGGCGGAAGGCGGCAGCGACCCCACTCGCCCCCCCCCCCCGCCCCCCCCCCCGCCCCGCGCCCCCCCCCCCCGCCCCGCGCCCCCCCCCCCCCCCCCCCCCCCCCGGCTCCTCCGCCTCCGGGGCTCAGCTCAGCGTCTTGAGCGACGCCGCGTCGTACGGCGCGAGCTCGCCGATGCGCCCGCCGAGGACCTTCGCCGCCCACTGCGGGTCCTGGAGCACCGAGCGCCCCACCGCGACGAGGTCGAACTCGTCACGCTCCAGCCGGTCGAGAAGACTGTCGAGACTGCGGAGCTCCGCGCCCCGCCCCTGGAACGCCTCCTGGAACTCCCCGTTCAGGCCGACCGAACCGACGGTGATGGCGGGCCTGCCGGTCAGCTTCCTCGCCCAGCCGGCCAGGTTCATCTCCGAGCCCTCGAACTCCGGGAGCCAGTAGCGGCGCGTGGAGGCGTGGAAGGCGTCGACACCGGCGGCCACGAGCGGTGCGAGGATCGCCTCGAGCTCCCCGGGGGTCTCGGCGAGGCGGGCGTCGTAGGCGTCCTGCTTCCACTGCGAGAAGCGGAAGATGACGGGGAACCCGGGCGAGACCCGCTCGCGGACCGCGGCGACGACGTCCGCGGCGAACTTCGTCCGCGCCACCGGGTCGCCGCCGTAGGCGTCGGTACGACGGTTGGTGCCCGCCCACAGGAACTGGTCGATGAGGTAGCCGTGGGCGCCGTGCAGCTCCACGCCGTCGAAGCCGATGCGCTCGGCGTCCGCGGCGGCCTGCGCGAACGCGCCGACCACGTCGTCGATGTCGGCCCGCGTCATCGCCTTGCCCGTACCCTCGGTGCCGTCCGTGCGTACGCCGGACGGGCCGATCGCCGGGGCGTCCGGATACGGCGCCTGCCCCTGCTCGCGGACCATGCCGATGTGCCAGAGCTGCGGCACGATCGTGCCGCCCGCCGCGTGCACCGCGTCGGCGACCTTCGCCCAGCCGGCCAGCTGCTCCTCCCCGTGGAACCGCGGCACCCGGTCACTGAGACCGGCCGACTCGTGCCCCACGTACGTGCCCTCGGTGACGATCAGCCCCACACCGGCGGCGGCCCTGCGGGAGTAGTACGACACCACGTCCTCGCCGGGGACGCCGCCCGGGGAGAACATGCGGGTCATCGGTGCCATCGCGATGCGGTTCGGGACGGTCAGGCCGTTGATCACGGCCGGACGGGAGAGGATCGCGGCGGCTCGGGCGGCGGTCTCCGTGGCGGTGACGGTCACGTGGGGGCTCCTCGCTGTGGATACCAGTCAGTATGTGCGTATGCATTAAATGCACACCTGCCCCAACCGACGACCACGGGAAGGCATTCCGCCCACCCCTCCCCCTCGAGCGTGACCCCGGCCACACTCACCCGCCCCTGTCCGCCACCACGGTCCGGACCCGTGCGGCCGGGCTCCGCGCCGCGATGCCCCGGAAACGACACGAAAGGACAGCCGTTACCAGCAGTCCCGGTCCCCCCTCCCCCCGGGGCGCGACCGTCGGGCTCCCGCCCCCGGTCAGCATCACTCCCGCCCCCGGTGGGCATCACTCTCGACACCGAGGAGCCGAAGGACTACGCCGACCGAGCCCCGCTCGCGGAAACGCCCGAGGGCGGCACCCCCTGCGTCGCAGGAAGTGCCGCCCTCGGTACTGACGGACCGGGTCCGAACCTGAGGTGAATCAGGCTCAGAAGTCCATGTCACCGCCCGGCATGCCGCCCGGAGCGGCCGCGGCGGCCTTCTCCGGCTTGTCGGCGATGACGGCCTCGGTGGTCAGGAACAGCGCGGCGATCGACGCGGCGTTCTGCAGCGCGGAACGCGTCACCTTGGCCGGGTCGATGATGCCTTCCTTGACCAGGTCGACGTAGTCGCCGGTCGCGGCGTTCAGGCCGTGACCCGGGGTCAGGTTGCGCACCTTCTCCACCACGACACCGCCCTCGAGGCCGGCGTTCACGGCGATCTGCTTCAGCGGGGCCTCGAGCGCGATCCGCACGGCGTTGGCGCCGGTCGCCTCGTCACCCTCGAGCTCCAGCTTCTCGAACACCGAGGAGGCCTGGAGCAGGGCCACGCCGCCACCGGCGACGATGCCCTCCTCGACGGCCGCCTTCGCGTTGCGAACGGCGTCCTCGATGCGGTGCTTGCGCTCCTTGAGCTCGACCTCGGTGGCGGCACCGGCCTTGATGACCGCGACACCGCCGGCGAGCTTCGCCAGGCGCTCCTGCAGCTTCTCGCGGTCGTAGTCCGAGTCGCTGTTCTCGATCTCGGCGCGGATCTGGTTCACGCGGCCCTGGACCTGGTCGGCCGAGCCGGCACCGTCGACGATGGTGGTCTCGTCCTTGGTGATGACGACCTTGCGGGCCCGGCCCAGGAGATCGACCGTGGCGTTCTCCAGCTTGAGGCCGACCTCCTCGGAGATGACCTCGCCGCCCGTGAGGATGGCGATGTCGCCGAGCATGGCCTTGCGGCGGTCGCCGAAGCCCGGGGCCTTGACCGCGACGGACTTGAAGGTGCCGCGGATCTTGTTGACGACCAGGGTCGACAGGGCCTCGCCCTCGACGTCCTCGGCGATGATCAGCAGCGGCTTGCCCGACTGCATGACCTTCTCCAGGAGCGGCAGCAGGTCCTTGACGTTGCCGATCTTGGAGTTGGCGATCAGGATGTACGGGTCGTCGAGCGACGCCTCCATACGCTCCATGTCGGTGGCGAAGTACGCCGAGATGTAGCCCTTGTCGAAGCGCATACCCTCGGTGAGCTCCAGCTCCAGACCGAAGGTCTGGGACTCCTCGACGGTGATGACGCCTTCCTTGCCGACCTTGTCCATGGCCTCGGCGATGAGCTCGCCGATCTGGGTGTCGGCGGCGGAGATGGAGGCCGTGGAGGCGATCTGCTCCTTGGTCTCGACGTCCTTCGCCTGCTCCAGCAGGGCACCGGAGACGGCCTCGACGGCCTTCTCGATACCGCGCTTGAGGGCCATCGGGTTGGCGCCGGCGGCTACGTTGCGCAGGCCCTCCTTGACCAGGGCCTGGGCGAGAACGGTCGCGGTGGTCGTACCGTCACCGGCGACGTCGTCCGTCTTCTTGGCGACTTCCTTGACCAGCTCGGCGCCGATCTTCTCGTACGGGTCCTCGAGCTCGATCTCCTTGGCGATGGACACACCATCGTTGGTGATCGTGGGGGCGCCCCACTTCTTCTCGAGGACGACGTTGCGGCCCTTGGGGCCGAGCGTCACCTTGACGGCGTCCGCGAGCTGGTTCATGCCGCGCTCGAGGCCGCGCCGCGCCTCCTCGTCGAACGCGATGATCTTGGCCATGTGAAGTGGTCCCTCCAGGACTGGGGGTGATGACTCCAGGACCGCGCCCGCGCCCGCGACGGACGGCTCACAGACCCGGCGGTTCCCTGCTCCACCGGTCCTGCGGGCCTCACCGACCCGGTCCTTACGTTGTCACTCTCACCTTCAGAGTGCTAACGCAATGATTAGCACTCGACCCATGCGAGTGCAAGCGCCTTCGAGGATCGGCGGCCGACTCAGCCACCCGCGAACACCCGGACAAGGCGGACAGGAGGACGGGGCAGGGGGCGGAGCGGGGGACGGAACAGGGGACAGGGGCGGGGGGCAGGGCGGGCAAGCGGAGCAGGGGAAGGGCGCACCCCCGGGCCTCCGGGGCAAGCGGCGGGACGGGTCCCGGGCAAGGCGAAGGGCTCGCGCCCCGGGGTGACCCCGGAGACACGAGCCCTTCACTGGCAGGAAAATTCTCGTGGTTGCTGGTAACGCGTTCAGGCGGTGACGCGAACCATGTCGGCCTGCGGGCCTTTCTGGCCCTGCGAGATCTCGAATTCGACCCGCTGGCCCTCTTCAAGGGTGCGGTAGCCGTCCATCTGGATCGCGCTGTAGTGGACGAAAACATCCGCACCACCGTCGACCGCGATGAAGCCGTATCCCTTCTCCGCGTTGAACCACTTGACGGTGCCCTGAGCCATGCCTAACTCCCCTATTACTGGCCCTTGCACAGATCCGCACTTCGCGGATCCGGGTCAGACCTCACTCCCCAAACGGTTGGGGGCGTGCGCCGGAACGCGTCGACCGCGGCTGAATGTATCTGCCCAACTGCCCTCTGCAACAGGTCAATCGGACGAGAAATCTCGACGTCGCCGGTCCGGAATGTGACGGTAATTCGTCCGATTTCAGGGCAAGTCAGACCGGGCAAACGCCGCAAAAGCCGCAGAAAGGGCCCAGACTTTGGCTACATCCAGTCGGGCGGGCGGCAGGAATTAATGGTTCCCGAGGGGGAAATCAGGGCCGTGTTCCCCGACTCTATCGCGTTCAACCCCATGGAATTGCCCCCTCCGCTTCTCTCACGGAGGGGGCAATCCGGTGAACGCTCAGTAAGCGTGATTACCGATGGTAATGATCAGCCGCCGGCGACGGCCGGGATGATCGACACACCCGCGCCGTGCGGGGTCGCGGTCTGAAGGCCCTGCTCGAAGCGGACGTCGTCGTCGTTGACGTAGACGTTGACGAAGCGGCGCAGCCTGCCCTGGTCGTCGAGGACCCGGGCGGCGATCCCGGTGTGGTTCTTCTCCAGGTCGGCGATGACGTCGCCGAGCGTGGCACCCTCGGCGCCGACCTCGGCCCTGCCGCCGGTGTAGGTGCGCAGGATGGTGGGGATGCGAACGGTCACGCTCATGCGAGGCCAGCCTCTCGGAAGGAGTCCAGGTTCGGGCGGATGGTCGCGGTCAGGCCGGTGTCGGCCACCGCGTCCAGCGTCTTGAGACCGTCGCCGGTGTTGAGCACGACGGTGGTCAGGGCCGGGTCCAGGTCGCCGTTCTCGATCAGCTTCTTCGTGACGCCGACGGTCACGCCGCCCGCGGTCTCGGCGAAGATGCCCTCGGTCCGGGCGAGCAGCCGGATGGCCTCCACGACCTGCTCGTCCGTCACGTCCTCCACCGCGCCGCCGGTGCGGCGCGCGATGTCCAGGACGTACGGGCCGTCGGCGGGGTTGCCGATGGCGAGCGACTTGGCGATGGTCTTCGGCTTCTGCGGCCGGACGACGTCGTGGCCCGCCTTGTACGCGGCCGACACCGGCGAGCAGCCCTCCGCCTGGGCGCCGAAGATCTTGTACGGCCTGTCCTCGACGAGGCCGAGCTCGATCAGCTCCCGCAGCCCCTTGTCGATCTTCGTGAGCTGTGAGCCGGAGGCGATGGGGACGACGATCTGGTCGGGCAGCCGCCAGCCGAGCTGCTCGCAGATCTCGTACGCGAGGGTCTTGGAGCCCTCGGCGTAGTACGGCCGCAGGTTGACGTTGACGAAGCCCCAGCCCTCGCCGGCCGGGTCGCCGATCAGCTCGGAGCAGAAGCGGTTCACGTCGTCGTAGTTGCCCTCGATGCCGACGAGCTCCCCGCCGTAGACGGCGGCCATGACGACCTTGCCCTGCTCCAGGTCGTGCGGGATGAACACGCAGGAGCGCAGTCCGGCGCGGGCGGCGGCGGCGCCGACAGCACCGGCGAGGTTGCCCGTGGAGGAGCAGGAGAGGGTGGTGAAGCCGAAGGCGCGGGCGGCCTCCAGGGCCTGGGCGACGACCCGGTCCTTGAAGGAGTGCGTCGGGTTGCCGGAGTCGTCCTTGACGTACAGGCCGCCGGTGACGCCGAGTTCGCGGGCGAGGTTGTCGGCCTGGACGAGCTTGGTCCAGCCGGGGTTGATGTTCGGCTTGGTCGCCACGTCGGCGGGGACGGGCAGCAGGGGCGCGTAACGCCAGATGTTCGCGGGGCCCGCTTCGATGCGCCGCCGCAGTTCCTCGGTGTCGTGGTCCGAGAAGTCGTAGGCGATCTCCAGCGGGCCGAAACACTCCTGGCAGGCGAAGACCGGACCGAGCGGTACGCGGTGGCCGCACTCGCGGCAGGACAGCGCGGCGGCGGGGCCGAGATCGACGGAGGGCGTGGCGGATCCGGCAGCGGATTCCGTAGTGCTTTCGGCAGTCTGCACAGCCATGTGAGGCGAGGCCCTTTCTCCTCATCTTCCTCACGACGCATCTCGCCGTGAGACGGATTTGGCACCTTCCCTAGCCGGGAGCCTCGCGAGGACGATCAGCGACGCGATCCACCGCGCCGGGCGGTGAACGCCGCAATGCGCTGTGATCGTCGATCGACGGTGATCTACGAGAACCGGCTGGAGGGTTGCCGGGGCTTCATCGGGCCGTTTCCCTCTGCCCCTCTGGATGAGCTGTATGCGGTTGTGTCGTGCGGTTGTGGGTCGTGCGGCGCGGGCGAGGACCGGAGAGGGTCGCGACCCCCGATGTGCGGGGCCCGTCCGCGTTGTTCAAGACTGTAACCGAAGGCCAGGGCGGTGGAGAGGGCACGTCCGAACCGCGAGACGGATCACAGGGCATGGATCACGGGAGTACGGGCCGCCCGGGTACGGGACGCAGGAGTATGGACCAGAGGGGTTATGGACCGCAGAGGTGAGGAGCCGCCGACCGTGCTGGAAGAAGTCGAGCGCTGGCTGGCCGACCGCTCCTGGTCCGTGACCGACCGCCCGGTGCACCGCCTCCTGGCCGCGAAACGCGCCACGGGACAGACGGTGAGCGTGGTGCTGCCCGCGCTCAACGAGGAGGCCACGGTCGGCGGGATCGTCACGGCGATCCGGCACGAGCTGATGCTGCGGGTCCCGCTGGTCGACGAGATCGTGGTCGTGGACTCCGGCTCGACCGACCGCACGTCCCGGGTGGCCGCCTCGGCGGGCGCGACCGTGGTGCACCGGGACACGATCCTGCCCCGCGTCCCCGCCGTGCCCGGCAAGGGCGAGGTGCTGTGGCGCTCCCTGCTGGTCACCCGGGGGGACATCGTCTGCTTCGTCGACGCGGACCTCAGGGAGTTCTCCGCCGAGTTCGTCTCCGGCATCGTCGGCCCCCTGCTCACCGACCCGGACGTGCAGCTGGTGAAGGCCATGTACGACCGGCCCCTGGGCTCCGCGGCCGGCCAGGGGGGCAGGGTCACGGAGCTGATGGCGCGCCCGCTGCTCAACCTGCACTGGCCGCAGCTGGCCGGCTTCGTGCAGCCGCTCGGCGGCGAGTACGCGGCCCGCCGCTCGCTCCTGGAACGGCTGCCCTTCCCCGTCGGCTACGGCGTCGAGCTGGGCATGCTGGTCGACGCCCTGCACCTGGTGGGCCTGGACGCCCTCGCCCAGGTCGACGTCGGCGTCCGCAAACACCGCCACCAGGACGGCCAGGCCCTCGGCCGGATGGCCGCCGCGATCTACCGCACCGCCCACCTCCGCCTGGCCCGCGGCCACCTCGTCCGCCCCGCGCTCACCCAGTTCGAACGCACCGGCGCCGGCTTCGAGCCCCGCACCCACCCGGTGGACACGGAGGAGCGGCCCCCGATGGCGGACATAGCCGAGTACCGGTCCCGCCGGGTGGCCTGACCACGACGGTCCGCGGTCCTCGCCACAGCCCTTGACCTGGTGTTCCGGGCATATCCGGTCGTATACGGCCGAGCCGCTGATCCGCATACGGCTGATCCGCACGTTTGAGCGTTTCGGAGGCGGGCTAGGTTGAGGCGTATGGCTTCCATCCATGCTGGTCAGGGTGCTCAGGTGCTGGTCGCGTCGAACCGCGGCCCCGTTTCGTACGCGGTGGACGAGGACGGTTCGCTGCGGGCCAGACGGGGCGGCGGCGGGCTGGTGTCCGGACTGTCGGCGATCGGGTCGGACGCGGACGCGCTGTGGGTGTGCTCGGCGCTGTCCGACGGCGACCGCGAGGCCGTGCGGCGCGGGGTCGGCGAGGACGGCGTGCGGATGCTGGACATCCCCGCGGACGTGCACGCCGACGCGTACAACGGCATCGCGAACTCGGTGCTGTGGTTCGTGCACCACATGCTGTACCAGACACCGCTGGAGCCCGTCTTCGACGCGGAGTTCCGCCGGCAGTGGGCGTCCTACGAGGCCTACAACCGGGCGTTCGCCGAGGCGCTGGCCGAGGAGGCGGCCCAGGGGGCCGCGGTCGTGGTGCAGGACTACCACCTGACACTGGTCCCGGGGCTGCTCCGGGAGCTCCGCCCCGACCTGCGCATCGGCCACTTCTCGCACACGCCGTGGGCCCCGCCGGAGTACTTCCGGATGCTGCCCGACGACATCGCCGGGCAGGTGCTGCGCGGGATGCTGGGCGCGGACCGGCTCGGCTTCCTGACCCGGCGCTGGGCGGACGCGTTCACCGCGTGCTGCGAGCGGTTCGCGGACGGACTCGGACGGACCGCGATCGGGGTGCACGGGCTGGGCGCCGACGCGGACTTCCTGCGCGGCCGCGCGCACGAGGCGGACGTCGAGGAACGGATCGTCGCGCTCCGCGAGGAGATCGGCACCGCCGCCGACGGGACCCCGCGCAAGACCGTCGTCCGGGTCGACCGGACCGAGCTGTCGAAGAACATCGTGCGCGGCCTGCTCGCGTACCGGCAGCTCCTCGACGACCACCCCGAGTGGCGCGAACGTGTCGTGCACGTCGCCTTCGCCTATCCCTCCCGGCAGGACCTCGCCGTGTACCGGGACTACACGGCCGAGGTGCAGCGGGTCGCCGAGGAGATCAACGAGCGGTACGGGACCCCGGGCTGGCGGCCCGTCGTGCTGCACGTCAAGGACGACTTCGCGCGCTCCCTGGCCGCGTACCGGCTGGCCGACGTGGCCCTGGTCAACCCCATCCGGGACGGGATGAACCTGGTCGCCAAGGAGATCCCGATCCTGTCCGACCGGGGCTGCGCGCTGGTGCTGTCCCGGGAGGCGGGCGCCTACGAGGAACTGGGCGAGGACGCGATCACCGTCAACCCGTACGACGTGGTCGACACGGCGCGGGCCCTGCACGAAGGACTCACGATGCGCCCGGAGGAGCGGACCGAGCGCGCCAAACGCCTGGCCGGGGCGGCGACGGCGCTGCCGCCGCAGCAGTGGTTCCTGGACCAGCTGAACGCGCTGCGGGACGGAAGCTAGCACCGGCCTCCCCTCCCGGCCGCCCGCCCCTCCCGAGCGCCCGCCCGCTCCCCGGCCCCCCTTCGTCCCTGAACGGCCGGTCACGGATGCGTGCGGAGGGGCGGGCGTGGATAGGTTGGCGGTATGGGCAGCCCCACGGATTCCACGGACCCGAACGCCATGCACCCCGACGCCGGTGACGCCGGCGCCTCCGCCCCCCTCCCGGTGCCCGCCACGCGGGCCGGGCGGGACGGGCTCGACGCGTTGCTCGCGCGGCCGGGGAAGGCGCTGATCGCCCTCGACTTCGACGGGACGCTCTCGCCGATCGTGCCCGACCCCGAACAGGCCCGCGCCCATCCCGGCGCGGTGCGCGCGCTCGCCGCGCTCGCCCCGCGGGTGGCCTCCGTGGCGGTGGTCACCGGCCGGCCGCCCGCGGTCGCGGTGCGGCACGGCGGCTTCGCGGACGTCCCCGGCCTGGAGCACCTCGTCGTCCTCGGCCACTACGGCACCGAGCGCTGGGACGCCGCCACCGGTGACATCACCGCGCCCGCCCCGCACCCCGGGGTCGCCGCCGTCCGCGCGGAACTGCCGGAGCTGCTCGACCGGGTCGGCGCCCCGGAGGGCACCTGGACCGAGGAGAAGGGCCGCGCGGTGGCCGTCCACACCCGCAGGGCCGCCGATCCCCAGGCCGCCCTCGAGGCGCTGCGCGAGCCGCTGACCGGCCTGGCACACCGGCACGGGCTGGTCGTCGAGCCCGGCCGCATGGTCCTGGAGCTGCGTCCGCCGGGCATGGACAAGGGAGTCGCCCTGGCGGAGTACGCCCGCGAGATCGGCGCCGGCTCCGTCCTCTACGCGGGCGACGACCTGGGCGACCTCCCCGCCTACGCCGCCGTCGACGACCTCCGCTCGGACGGCGTCCCCGGTGTGCTGGTGTGCAGCGGCAGCGACGAGGTCACGGAGCTGCGGGAACGCGCGGACGTGGTGGTCGACGGCCCCGAAGGTGTCGTCCACCTGCTCGGGGCGCTGGCACGGGCCCTGACCCCGCAGAACCGGCCGACCGGCTGAGACCTGCCGACCAGCCGACCGACTGACCGGCCGACCAGCCGACCGACTGACCGGCCGACCGGCCGGCTGACGGTGACGGTGACGGTGACGGCTGACGCCACCGGCCGGCGACAGCCGCCCCCGCCGGCGGCCCGCGTTCAGCGTTCCGTGCGGCGGGACTCGCGGACGCGTCGGAGCCGGTTCACGGTGACCGGGTCGTGGGCCAGGGCGCGGGGGTCGTCGAGCAGGGCGTTGAGGAGCTGGTAGTAGCGCACCGGGACCAGGCCCAGCTCCTCGCGGATCGCCCGCTCCTTCGCGCCGGGGCCGAGGAAGCCGCGGCGCTCCAGCGCGAGGACGTCCCGCTCGCGCCGTGCCAGCCGCTCCTGCCCCTGGTCCCGCTCCCGTTCCTCGTCCATGCCTGGGCCCTGGTCCATACCCGCACGGTAACCTCCGCCGCCGACAGCCGGTCCGCGAGCGGCGGGCGGCGGGCGGCGGGCGGCGGGCGGCGGGCGGCGGGCGGCGGGCGGCGGGCGGCGGGCGGCGGGCGGCGGGCATGTGCCCTACTGCGCGCTCTCCGCGCGCGTGGCGGTCGCCTGGAGCCGGCCCAGCACGTCCTCGGGGCTGCCGTTGCGGGCCACGGCCTTGCCGATCCGCTGCTTGATCTCCGCGTTGACGTCGGCCCAGGAGGTCTTGCCGACCGGGTAGAGCTCCGCGGTCGGCAGCTGGTCGAGGAAGGGCCGGAGCTTCTCGTCCTCCGCGGACTCGCTCATCACGCGGGAGGCGGAGGTGGTGACCGGCAGCAGGTCGTAATCGCGGGAGAAGTCGAGCACGTGCTCCTCGCTGTAGACGAAGTCGAGGAAGTCGCCGATCTCGTCGCGGTGGCCGCTCTTGTTGAAGGCCATCATCCAGTCGGCGACGCCGAGGGTGGCCGGGCTCTCGCCGGCGGTCCCCGGCGTCGGCACGGTGCCGAACTCCACGCCCTTCTGCTCGGCCATGCCGATCAGCGACGGATGGCCGTTCAGCATGCCGACGTCACCGGCGGCGAAGGCGGCGAACGCGTCGGCCCGGTCGAGTTCGCCGGGCGCGACGGGACCGGTCAGGCCCTTGCCGACCAGTTCGTCCTTCAGCCAGGTGACGGTCGCGGTGTTCTGCGCGGAGTCGAAGACGTAGGCGCCCATGGTGTCGGTGTAGCCGCCCTTGCCGCTGAGCAGCCACTGCATGGTCTCGGCCTGCGCCTCCTCCGGGCCGAGGGGCAGGGCGTAGGGGTACTTCACGCCCTCTTCCTTCAACACCTCGGCGTTCGCGGCGAGTTCGGCCCAGGTGGTGGGCGGGGTGAGGCCGGCGTCCTCGAACAGGGTCTTGTTGTAGAACAGCACGCGCGTGGAGGAGGCGAACGGCATGCCGTACTGCACACCGCCGATCTGGCCCGCGTTGGCCAACTGCGCGACGAAGTCGGCCTGTACGGGGATGGAGAGCACGTCGTCGGCCTTGTAGAGCAGTCCGTCGGCCGCGTAGTCGGCGTACGCCCCGATCTGGGCCATGTCCGGCGGGTCACCCGCGTCGACCCTCTCCTTGACCTTGCGGTCGACGTCGTTCCAGGAGTGGACGGTGACGTCGATCTTCACGCCCGGGTGCTCGGCCTCGTACTCCTCCGTCAGGGCGGCCCAGTACTTCTTCGAGCTGTTGTCCACGCCGGTGCCGTAGTCGGCGGCGATCAGTTCCAGGGTGACGTCGGAGGAGTCCCCGCCGAGACCGCATCCGCCGAGGGCCCCCGTCAGTCCCAGTGCGGATACCGCCGCGATCGTCCTTGCCAAGCTCCGCCGCTGCACTGCTTCCTGCCCCAACTCCGGCGCTCCGCGCCATCCGCTCCGAAAAGTTTCCGATAATCGGATTAAGGTCTACACCACGTAAGTGGACTAGACCTCTTGTGGGTCCCGGGGTCACACTGTCCCCCGTGGAACATGTCATCGCCCTCGACGTGGGCGGCACCGGGATGAAGGCCGCCCTGGTCGGAGCGGACGGCACGCTGCTGCACCGGGCCCGCCGGGCCACCCCGCGCGAGCACGGTCCGGACGCGGTCGCCGCCGGAATCCTGGACTTCGCCGCCGACCTCCTCGACCACGGCGCCGAACACCTCGGCGAGCCCGCGTCCGCCGCCGGCCTCGCCGTCCCCGGCATCGTCGACGAGACGCGGGGCGTCGCCGTCTACTCCGCCAACCTCGGCTGGCGCGACCTGCCGCTGCGCGCGCTGCTCGCGGAGCGGCTCGGCGGCATCCCGGTCGCCCTCGGCCACGACGTCCGCACCGGCGGGCTCGCCGAGGGCCGCATCGGGGCGGGCCGGGGCGCCGACCGCTTCCTGTTCGTGCCGCTGGGCACCGGCATCGCGGGCGCCATCGGCATCGACGGCCGGGTGGAGGCGGGCGCGCACGGCTTCGCGGGCGAGATCGGCCACATCGTCGTACGGCCCGGGGGGGCCCCCTGTCCGTGCGGTCAGCGCGGCTGCCTGGAGCGGTACGCGTCCGCGGCCGCGGTCGGCGAGGCGTGGGCGGCGGCCTGCGGCGACCCGGACGCGGACGCGGCCCACTGCGCCAAGGCCGTGGCCTCGGGCGACGTACGGGCCCGGAAGGTCTGGCAGGAGGCGGTCGAGGCGCTCGCCGACGGGCTGGTCACCGCGCTCACCCTGCTGGACCCCCGCACTCTGATCATCGGTGGCGGGCTGGCCGAGGCCGGGGAAACCTTGTTCACACCGCTGCGGGAGGCCGTCCGGCAGCGGGTCACCTTCCAGAAACCGCCGTCCCTGGTCCCCGCGGCCCTCGGGGACGCCGCCGGATGCCTGGGCGCGGGACTCCTCGCCCGGGATCTCCTCACCACCACTGACCCCTCGGAGGTAACCACCTGATGGCCCCCACCAAGGTTCTCACCGGTGCCCGGGTGGTACTGCCCACCGGGGCCGTGGACAACGGCCGCGTGACCGTGGAGGGCACCCGGATCGTCACCACGGGCCCCGCGAACGTCCCCTCCGGCGCCCCTGCCGACGCTTCGAACGCCGTCGAGACGCTCGACCTGGCCGGGCACTGGCTGGTGCCCGGCTTCGTCGACCTCCACAACCACGGCGGCGGCGGCGCGTCCTTCCCCTCCGGGACCGTCGACGAGGTCCTCAAGGGCATCCACACCCACCGTCTGCACGGCACCACCACCCTGGTCGCCTCGACCGTCACCGGCGACATGGACGTCCTCGTCCGGCGCGCGGGCCTGCTGGCGGAGCTGGCCGAACAGGGCGACATCGCCGGCGTCCACTTCGAGGGCCCGTTCATCTCGCCGTGCCGCAAAGGCGCGCACTCCGAGGAACTGCTGCGCGACCCCGACCCGGCGGAGGTCCGCAAGCTGATCGACGCCGCCCACGGCCGGGCGAAGATGGTCACCCTCGCCACCGAACTGCCCGGCGGCCTCGACTCCGTACGCCTGCTGGCCGAACACGGCGTGATCGCGGCCGTCGGCCACACCGACGCGACGTACGAGCAGACCGTGGCGGCCATCGACGCGGGCGCCACGGTCGCCACCCACCTGTTCAACGCGATGCCGGCGCTCGGCCACCGCGCCCCCGGCCCGATCACCGCCCTGCTGGAGGACGAGCGGGTCACGGTCGAGCTGATCAACGACGGCACCCATCTGCACCCGGCCGCCCTCCAGTTGGCGTTCCACCACGCGGGCCCCGGACGGGTGGCGTTCGTCACGGACGCGATGGACGCGGCCGGTTTCGGCGACGGCCGCTACCTGCTCGGCCCGCTGGAGGTCGAGGTCGCGGACGGGGTGGCCCGGCTGGTGGAGGGCGGCTCCATCGCGGGCTCGACGCTCACCCTGGACCGCGCCCTCAAGCGGGCGGTGACCGTCGACGGGCTGCCCGTCGAGCACGCGGTCGCGGCCCTGTCCGCCAACCCGGCCCGGCTGCTGGGCATGGACGACAGGATCGGCTCCCTGGAACCCGGCAAGGACGCCGACCTGGTGGTCCTCGACGCGGACTTCACCCTCAAGGGCGTGATGCGCCGGGGTGAATGGGTGGTCGCTCCCCCACTGGGCTGATCCGTCCCCCTCCTCTCCACCGGTCGGGCCCTCGCCGGGAAGCGGGTGCCCGACGGGGGGTGGGCCGACGGCCGTCTCTTTGGCATGATCGGGGGCCGGCATGACGGAGGGAGGCCGGTCCGGTGATCCTCACCGTCACACTGAACACCGCTCTCGACATCACCCATCGCGTGCCCGCCCTGCGCCCGGGCGCCTCCCACCGGGTCGCCGAGGTGCTCGAACGCCCCGGCGGCAAGGGCGTCAACGTGGCCAGGGTGCTCGCCGCCCTGGGCCACGAGACGACGGTCACCGGCTTCGCCGGCGGCCTCACCGGACGGCTCCTGCGCGAGAGGCTGACGGCGATACCGGGCCTGACGGACGCGCTGCTCCCGGTGTCCGGCACGACCCGGCGCACCCTGGCCGTGGTCGACGAACGCTCCGGCACCACCACCCAGCTCAACGAGCCCGGCCCGGTCGTCTCCCCCGCCGAGTGGAGCGCCTTCCAGGAGGTCTACGAGGATCTGCTGGAGGGTGTCTCGGCGGTGGCCCTGTGCGGCAGTCTGCCCCCGGGCGTCCCGGTCGGCGCCTACGCGGGACTGATCCGCACCGCCCGCGCCGCCAAGGTCCCCGTCCTCCTCGACACCAGCGGGGCACCGCTGCGCCGCGGCATCGCCGGGCGCCCCGACATCCTCAAGCCGAACGCCGAGGAACTGGCCGAACTCACCGGCTCCCACGATCCGTTGACCGCCACCCAGGACGCCCGCCGGCGCGGCGCCGGCGCGGTGGTCGCCTCCCTGGGCCCGGACGGGCTGCTCGCGGTGACCCCTCAGGGCCGCTGGCGCACCGCACCACCGGCCCGCCTGCGCGGCAACCCCACCGGCGCCGGCGACTCCCTGGTCGCGGGCCTGCTGTCGGGCCTGGTGGAGCACCTGCCGTGGCCGGACCGCCTCGTCCGGGCGGCAGCCCTGTCGGCGGCGACCGTACTGGCCCCGACGGCAGGCGAGTTCGACCGCGAGACCTATGAGGACCTGCTGCGGCGCACGGTGGTCACGAGCGAGGCCGGAGCGGCGTAGGGCCTGTCCCGGTGGCCGGCGCCGACCGGAACGGCCCCGCCCCTACTCCTTGACCCGGCCTTCCTTCAGCCACAGCTGGTCCAGCAGGACGTTGCACTTGTCGCCGTCGTTGCAGGAGACCGAGATCGTGTTGGTGCCCTTGTTGAGGGCGGGCCAGGCGAAGGTCTTGGTCCAGCCCTTGGAGAAGTCGCCGTCCTTGGCGCGGGCGAAGTTGTCCATGTTCAGCTTGTTGCCGAACTCCTTGCCGTTGACGGTGAGCGTCATCGACTGGGGATCGTCGGTGGTGCTGTAGCGCACGAAGACGGTGTAGTCACCGTCCTTCGGGATGCCGTCGACCGTCCAGGTGACCGCGGCACCCGGCTGGTTGAGGTTCGCCACGTAGGTGCCGCCGTCGGACTGCGCGCCCTCGACGTCCTGCGCCAGGGCCGCGCCGCCGCCCAGGCGCAGCGCCTTCGCGTCGATCGGCGGCAGCTCGGCCGCTTCCTCTTCTTCCTTGTCACCGCTCGCCGGGGGGCTGCTCGGTTCGGTGGTCTGGGCCTGGGTCGGCGTCGAGTCGGCCTGGTTCTCGCCCTTGTCGTCCTCGTCGTTGCCACCGATCATGGCCACGCTGATGCCGATGACCACCGCGGCGACCACCGCGACGGCGCCGATGAGCAGGCCCTTGGTGTTCGGGCCGCGGCCCCGGCCGCCTCCGCCATGACCACCGCGGCCGCCCGGAAGCTGCGACGAGACGGTGGGGGCGGCGCCGGGCAGCGTCTCCGGTGCCGCGTAGTTCGCGTTCGGCCGGCCGTACGTTCCCTGCTGCTGCGGCGCCTGCGCCGCGGGACCCTGCTGGCCGTACTGGCGTGTGCCGACCGGCCGCACCCGGTTGACCGAGTTCGGGTAGCCGTAACCCCCGGACGGCGGCTGGGCTCCGTTGGCCTGCCCGTCGGCGTAGAGGTAGCCGAACGGGTCGTCGTCCTCGGGCGTGCTCGCGCCGTTGTTGCCGGGCGTCATCCCTTGGTACTCCTAGCTGCGGATCGGATGCGGTACAGGTGCTGAGAAGAGCGAGCCTACCCTCCCCCCTTCTCGAATTTACTCGAACGGGGGGACCCTCACCCGACGGCCCGAACGGGTGACTCAGGCCGCATCAACTCGCTGAGCTGCGGTTCATCCCGCACGCCGATGCTGTTTGGGACGAGATCGTTTCTCGATGTACATCCGCTCGTCGGCCGACTTCAGCACTTCGTCCGCCGTCATGCCGCAGTGGGCCCATCCGATGCCGAAGCTGGCGCCGACCCGCACGGCCCGGCCCTCGGCCCGTATGGGCTGGATGATCTCGTTGCGCAGCCGTACGGCGAGGTCCTGGGCGTCGGCCCGGCCGAGCCCGTTGGCGAGGATCACGAACTCGTCGCCGCCGAGCCGGGCGACGGTGTCGCCGTCCCGGACGCCGTCGCTGAGCCGGCGGGCGACCTCGATGAGCACCGCGTCGCCCGCGTTGTGCCCGAACCGGTCGTTGATCGACTTGAAGCCGTCGAGGTCGCAGAAGAGCACCGCGAGGCCCTTGGCGCCGTCGTCGTGGTCCGCGGCGGGGGCAATGGCGTGCACATGATGGTCGTATCCCTCGAACCCCTCGGCCTCGGGCGGGAAGTCGAAGTCGTGGCCGCGGTCGAAGGCGGGCGGGCCGTAGGCGGCGTCCTGGGAGTCGAAGGACTCGAAGGCGGCCATGGCTTCGTCCCCGCCGGCGGGCAGCATCGACGGGCGCTGCTGACACAGGCGGGCGGAGAGCCGGGTGCGCAGCTCCGCCGAGTTCGGCAGGCCGGTGAGGGAGTCGTGGGAGGCACGGTGGGCGAGGTGCAGCTCGCGGCGCTTGCGCTCCTCGATGTCCTCGACGTGGGTGAGCAGGAAGCGCGGCCCGTCGGCCGCGTCGGCGACCACGGAGTTGCGCAGGGACACCCACACGTAGGTGCCGTCCCGGCGGGCCAGCCGCAGCTCGGCGCGGCCGCCCTCGGCGGAGGTCCGCAGCAGCGTGCCGATGTCCTCGGGGTGCACGAGGTCGGAGAAGGAGTAGCGGCGCATCGCGGAGGCGGGGCGGCCGAGCAGCCGGCACAGCGCGTCGTTGGTGCGCAGGACGCGCCCGTGCTGGTCGCCGCCCATCTCCGCGACGGCCATGCCGGACGGGGCGTACTCGAAGGCCTGCCGGAAGCTCTCCTCGCTGGCGCGCAGTGCCTGCTGCTCGCGCTCCAGGCGGACCAGGGCGCGCTGCATGTTGGAGCGCAGCCGGGCGTTGCTGATTGCGATGGCGGCTTGGAAGGCGTACATCTGGAGCGCTTCGCGGCCCCAGGCGCCGGGCAGCCGGCCGTTGCGCGGGCGGTCCACGGAGAGCACGCCGACCAGTTCGCCGGCTCCGCCGCCCTGCGGGCCGGGGGCGTACATCGGGGCGAAGAGGCGGTCGGAGGGGTGCCACTCGTCCTCGAAGCGGGGGGCGGGCCCGTCGGTGTACCACTGCGGGACGTCGTCGTCGTCGAGGACCCAGCCCTCGGTGTGCGGTATGAAGATCAGGTCGCCCCAGGCCTCGCCCATGGAGAGGCGGCGCTCCCAGGACTCGCGGGAGCCGACCCGGCCGGTGATGAGGGCTTCGGCTGCCGCGTTGCCCGACAGGGCGGCCACGACCAGGTCGCCGTCGGGACGCACGAGGTTGACGCAGGCCAGTTCGTACCCCAGGGCGTCGACCACGCCGTCGGCGACGGTCTGGAGGGTGTCGGCCAGGCTGCGGGCCGTGTTCATGTCGGCCATGCCCTGGTGCAGTTGCCGCAGGGAAGCAAGACGGACGTAGGGCTCCGACTCGGTCTCCATGCTCACCCTCCCCCCGGGACCTCGCAGCGAATCAAGCGTTCTCATCGGCGTATCGTCCTGGCAGTCTCCCCGCCACTGAATCACAGCGCGCTGCCCACTCGGTACACAGGGTCAACAATTATCGCCTCTTGTGACTCAAGTCACAACTAAACGTGAACAATTGGGAGACCTTTCCGCGATTTCTCCGGCCATTCACCGGATACGCCGAATGCGCGGCATGCGCCGCATGCGAATTCCGCACCCCTTCCACAGGGTTCGGTCCGTGGGTGCCGGCTCGCGCCCGTGGGGCGCGGGAGTCCGTCGCTGGTCCTAGGTCCCCGCTCGGGCGGAGGCCCGATGCGGTGTGCATGGAGCGGAGACTAGCGTTCCCGGTGTGCTGAACACTCCCGTACCCCCGTCCACGATCACCGCCGTACCCGCCGCCCGGCATGCTGAGGGGGTGAGCAACGACGAGTTCCGCGCAGCCCTGTCCCGTCTGGCCGCCGGTGTGGTCCTGGTGACCGCGCAGGAGCCGTCGCTGGACCCGGACGACCCGCGGGCACCGGTCGGCGAGGACGTCGGCATGACCGCGACCGCGTTCCTGTCGGTGTCCCTGGACCCGCCGTTGGTGCTGGTCAGCCTGCGTGAGGGCTCCCGCATGGACGACCTGCTCGACGAGCAGCCGCTGTGGTCGGTGTCGGTCCTGTCCGAGAGCCAGCGGCACATCGCGGGCCGCTTCTCGATGAAGGGCCGGATCAGCGACCGCCTCCTCTTCGCGGACATCCCGTACGTGCGGGGCGAGTACAGCGGCGCCCCCCTGGTCGGCGGCGCCCTCGCCACCCTGGAGTGCCGCACCGAGCAGAGGGTGTCGGCCGGCGACCACACCCTGGTGATCGGCCGCGTCCTGGCGGCGGACGTACCCAGTGCGGACGGCGGGCCGCTGACCTACTTCCGCGGCCGTTACCGGCACCTGGCCTGAGCGTTTCCGGGGCTCCTCACGGAAGCCTCCCGGGCCGGAAATTCCTTTTACCGAAAGGGAATTGCGTCCCTACGCTGCCCGGGTGACAAAGACCACAACTCCCCGCCTCGAAGAGATCACCCCGAAAAACCTCGACGCCGCCCTCGGCATACGCGTCCGCCCCGACCAGGAGTTCGCGGTCGCCCCGGTCGTGAAGTCCCTCGCCGAGGCATACGTCCACTCCGGCTCCGCCTGGCCGCGCCTGATCATGGACGGTGACCGCGCGGTCGGCTTCCTGATGGCCTTCCTCGACATCGACTGGCACGAGGACGGCGGCAGCGTCGTCCGCTCGGGCCTGTGGCGGCTGAACATCGCAGCCGGGGAACAGGGCAAGGGCTACGGCCGCTTCGCCGTGGAGTCGGTCGCCGCCCAGATCCGCGCCCGGGGCGGCAGGGAGCTCCACGTCACCTGGCACCCCGGCGAGAACGGCCCGGAACGCTTCTACCTCGGCCTGGGCTTCCGCAAGAACGGGGAGGTCGTCGAGGAGGAGACGGTCGGGGTGCTGGACCTGGCCTGACGGCCGCCCTCGCGGTCACGGCCGCCCTCGCAGTCCCGCGCGCATCATCCCCGGCCCCGCGCGGGTCACCCCCAGTCGCGCGCGGAGCGCCCCCGCTTCGTCTCCGAGCGCTGCTTCTTCTCCCGCAGCCGGCGCTCGTTGATGCCGCGCGGGATGCGGGTCGGCTTGCGGGGCCGGGGCGGGGGCGCGGTGGCCTCGGCGAGGAGTGCCGCGAGGCGCACGGCGGCGGTCTCGCGGTTGCGCCACTGGGAGCGGTGCTCGGAGGCCCGGACGGTGACGACGCCGTCGGACAGCCGCCCCGCCAGCCGCTCCAGCGCCCGCTCCTTCCACACCTCGGGCAGCGCTTCGGTGGCGGCGAGGTCGAACCGCAGCTCGACCTGCGAGTCGGTGGTGTTCACGTGCTGCCCGCCGGGCCCCGACGAACGCGAGAAACGCCACATGAGCTCGGCCTCGGGCAGGAGGACGGAACCGCGGATGACATGGGGACCGGACATGCCGTCCATGGTCCCGCCCCTGACCGGTCCGCGTCACCCGAATATCCCGGGTAAAGAAAGTAAAGCCACCTGGAACCTCGCGTGCTCCTCTCGCGTTCAGAGAGGTAGCTGTAGCTTCGTAGCCGTACGTACACGAGGGAAGGGACTCCCAACAATGGCTGTAAGCCTGTCCAAGGGTGGCAACGTCTCGCTCACCAAGGAGGCTCCGGGCCTGACCGCCGTCACCGTGGGCCTCGGCTGGGACGTCCGCACCACCACCGGCACGGACTTCGACCTCGACGCCTCCGCGATCGCGGTCAACCCGCAGAGCAAGGTGTACTCGGAGGGGCACTTCGTCTTCTTCAACAACAAGCAGACCCCGGACAGCACCATCGTCCACACCGGCGACAACCGCACCGGTGAGGGCGAGGGCGACGACGAGCAGATCAACGTCAACCTGGCCGGCCTCCCGGCGGACGTCGACAAGATCGTCTTCCCGGTCTCGATCTACGACGCCGAGAACCGCAGCCAGAACTTCGGCCAGGTGCGCAACGCGTACATCCGCATCCTCAACCAGGCCGGCGGCACCGAGATCGCCCGCTACGACCTGTCCGAGGACGCGGCCACCGAGACCGCCATGGTCTTCGGCGAGCTGTACCGCAACGGCGCCGAGTGGAAGTTCCGCGCCGTCGGCCAGGGCTACGCCTCGGGCCTGACGGGCATCGCCCAGGACTTCGGCGTCAACGTCTGACGGACGCCCCACACCACGCTTCGGAGCCCCCGGCCCGCCTCCTTCTCGGCGGCCGGGGGCTCCGGCACGGGCAGGACCTGTTCCAGGACCGCGGGGCTTCGGGTCTTCGGGACTTCAGGGCTTGGACGGCCGTACCGGCTTCCCCTTCCCGTACAGCCAGTCCGACCAGACCGCGCCGAAGTCCTCGTCCGGGGCCGACCTCTCCACGTACGCCGTGAAGCCGGCGGTGTCCGCGTTGCCGTGGCGGTGGTCCGCCGCCCAGCCGCGGAGGAGGGCGCGGAAGGCGTCGTCGCCGACCGTCCGCCGGATCCTGTGCAGGACCATCGCGCCGCGCTGGTAGACGGGGACACCGGAGATGTGCGCCGCGTCGGGCGGCCGCGCGGGCGGGAACGACCAGATCGCCTCGTTCGTCGCCGCGTCGGGGAAGTACGTCCCGGCGTACATCGCGTCGAAGGTCTCCTGGGCGGTGCCGTCGCCGTGGTCCTCCCGCCACAGCCACTCCGCGTAGGTCGCGAACCCCTCGTTGAGCCACATGTCCCGCCAGGTCTTCGGCGTGACGGAGTTGCCGTACCACTGGTGGGCCAGCTCATGCACCAGGAGCAGGGTGCTGGGCGCCCCGGCGAACACGGGCCGGTTCTGGGTCTCCAGCGCGTACCCGGCGTCCCCGGGACGCTCGACGATCGCCCCCGCCGAGGAGAAGGGGTACGGGCCGAACCAGCCCTCCGCCCACTCCACGGCCTCCGGGAGCCGCGCCAGCACCGCACGGCTCGCCGCCGCCTGCCGCGGATCGACGGCGGTGTGGACGGGAAGGCCGTCGCGGGTCGTGGTGCGGCCGGTCTCGTACCGGCCGACGGCGAGCACGGCGAGGTAGCTCGCCATCGGCTCGGTGGTACGCCAGGTGAAGGCCGTCCGGTTCCCCTTCGTCCGCTCCCCCGCGGGCTCGCCGTTGGACACCGCCCGCAGGCCCTTGGGCACCGTCGCCGTGACGGTGTACGTCGCCTTGTCGAAGGGATGGTGGTTGCCCGGGAACCACGCCATCGAGCCCGTCGGCTGGCCCAGTGCCAACGCCCCGTCCGCGGTGCGCAGCCAGCCCTCCTCGGAGCCGTCCGGGTCGGTGACGGTCACCGGGGCGCCGGAGTAGCGGACGACCACCCGGAACGTCAGGTTCCGGTCCAGTGCCTTCGCCGGCCGGACCGTCAGCTCCTGGCCGGCGCGCCGCCAGCGGGCGGTGCCGCCGTCGACGGTGATCCGCTCGACGTCCAGACCCTCGAGGTCCAGGTTCAGCGCGGTCAGGTCCTCGGTCGCGCGGGCGGTGATCGTCGCGGTGCCGGTGAGGTGGTGGGCGGCCGGGTCGTAGGCGAGGTCGAGCGCGTAGTGGGAGACGTCGTAGCCGCCGTTGCCCGCCTTCGGGAAGTACGGGTCGCCCACCCCGGCACTGCCCGAACCGTCCGAACCGCCGGAACCCCCGGGCCCGCCGGACGCACCGCCCGCGCACCCGGCCACCGTCACCGCCACGAGGACGAGGACGAGGGTGAGGGTGAGGGTGAGGGCAGCAGGCGGACGAGGGCCGTGGGGACGGCGGGGGCCACGGGGACGGGAGCGGAGGCGCACCCCGCGATCCTAGGAAGAACGCGGCCGCACACCACGGAACGACCCCGGTCGCCGCGCAGTCCTCGGGCCCGCTCCTCCCCCGGGCCGTCCGCTGCCGTCCCCCCGCCCCCGCCGTGACACCATCACCTTCGTGCTCGACATCGGCTATGCCCTCTCCAACCGTTTCCCCGACCCGCCGCAGACCGACTACCGCCGTGCGGACGTCCACGCCCTGCGGCACGACCTCTTCTGCGGCGACGTCTACCTCGCCGACACCAAGGAGGACCGGGAACTGTCCACAGCCTGGGGATGGGTGCCGGTGCTCGACTTCGCCTGGGCCCTGTGCGACATCGCGGAACTCCTCGACCGGGACCCGGCGGGCTCCCGCGCCTCCCGCCCCCAGTACGCGGAACTGGACTTCACCGAATCCACCGACCGGCTGCTCTTCGAACGCCGCTTCGGCTGGGTCGACATCGAGGCCGAGTGGCTGCCGGCGGACGAACCGCCCCTGACCTTCTCCCACTCCGAACTCCGCCGCGAGGCCCGCGACTTCCTGCACGACCTGCTCGCCGACCTCACCGACCTGCACGAGGACCTGGGCGAGAACCCGGCCGTCTGGACCCTCCAGGCCCGCTACCCCCGCCTCGAGTAACCCGCCCCGCCCCTCAAGGCTCCCCTTCTCAGCCCGCCCCCTTCCGCCCCGCTCCTCAGCCCCTCGCCCTCCCCTCAGCCCTCCACGCGGATCCCCAGCTCCCCCGCCAGCACCGGTGCCAGATCCAGCAGCTGCCCCGTGCTGATCACCGCCCCCGCCAGCCGGTCCACCCCCCGGGCGATCTCCAGCGAAGCGGCACCGCGCAGATCGACGTCCGTGAGCGTGGCCCCGCTGAGATCCGCGCCCTTCAGCGCGCAGTCCACGAACTCCACCCGCTCCAGCCGCGCCCCGCCGAAGTCCGGCTCGACCAGCACACAGCTCTCGAAGACGACGTCCCTGAGCCGCGCGGACCGCAGATTCAGGAAATCGATCTTCCCGCCCCGGACCAGCACCCGCTCCAGCTCCGCCCCGTGCAACTGAGTCCCCCCGAGACGCGCGTCCGTCATCTCGACGTCGCGCAGCGTCGCCCCGGAGAGATCCGTGCCCACCCCCCGCACGCCGGCGAGGACCGAGTCCAGCACCCGGGCCCTGGACAGCCGCGTCTCGTCCAGCGCGCATCCCGTCAGCACGCAGTCCATGAACCGCGCCCCCGCGCCGTCCTGCGCCGAGAGATCCGCCTCGAAGAACTCCAGCCCGTCGTAATCCCCGTCCGGCTCCAGGTCACCCCCCTCGTACCGCTCGGGCTCCGGCAGCCGCAGCTCCGGACGCCGTGCGCCCTTCACCCCCGTACCGCCCGCCGACACCGCTCGCCTCACCATGCCCTCATCCTGCACTCCCCCGCTGACAATCGGCCTGACCTGCGAAGACCTCGGACCTGTCACATCCTGGGGCCCCGGGCCGTCGTAGCCACGAACCACCGGAACCACCGGAGACGGGACGGAACCGTCTCCGGGACCGCCAGGCGCGACCCCGATCGAGGGAGAACCCAGCCATGCAGCGCATCACCGTCATCGGCGGCGGCTTCGCCGGACTGACCGCGGCCATCACCGCCGCCGAGGCAGGAGCCGACGTCACCCTCCACGAAGCGCACCACACCCTCGGCGGCCGCGCCCGCACCGCCGAGGGCCCCTACCGGACCAATGAGGGCCCCCACGCCCTCTACAGCGGCGGCCCGCACTGGTCCTGGCTCCGGCAACGCGGCCTCCTCGGCCCCCTCGCGCCCCTTCCGCCCCTGGAAGCCGCCCGCCTCCGGTTCCGCCACCACGGCACCCTGCGCCGCGTCCCGCCCCTCGCCCTGCTGAAGCTGCTGCGCCGCGCCCACGCCCATGCCCCTGTCGACACCGACTTCCGTACCTGGGCCACCGGCATCGCCGGCGAGGAGGGTGCGCGCGCCGCCGCCCACTACTCGGCCGTCGCCCTCTTCCACCACGACCCCGGCTCCCTCTCCGCCGCCTTCGTCCAGGAACGCCTGCGCCGCGCGGCCAAACTGCCGCCGGAGGCCCACTACCCGCGCGGCGGCTGGGGCGCCCTCGTCGACCGCATGGCCTCCCGCGCCTGGAACCTGGGCGTCCGCATGGAGACCCTGTCCCGCGTGGACACACTCCCCACGGACGCCCCGGTCGTCGTCGCCACCTCCCTGGACGCCGCCCGCCGCCTCCTCGGCGACCCCGCCCTCACCTGGCCGAGCGGCCGCACCGTCCTCGTCGACCTCGCCCTGCGCACCCGGCGCGGCGACGCGTTCGTCGTCTCCGACCTGGACGCGCCCGGCTGGCTGGAACGGTTCACCGCCCAGGACCGCACCCTCGCCCCCGCCGGCGAACAGCTCCTCCAGGGCCAGTTCCCCATCGCCCCGCACGAGACCAGGGCCGACGGCGTGGCCCGCGCCGAGGAACTGCTGGACCTGGGCCACGCGGACTGGCGGGAGCGCCTCACCTGGCGGCGGGAGGCGGTGGCGACCGGGCGGACCGGCGCCGTCGACCCGCCCGGCGCCGGCTGGCGCGACCGGCCCGCCGTCGACCGCGGCGACGGCGTCTACCTCGCGGGCGACCAGGTCGCCGCCCCCGGGGTGCTCTCCGAGGTCTCCTTCAACAGCGCCCTCACGGCCGTCTCCCTCGCCCTCGGCCGGCACGAGCTTGACCTCAAGCGAGCTTGAGGTTGAACAGTGGGCCCCACCACAGCGACCACGCCGAACCGGCATCCGGGCCGGCGTCCGGGCGTTCGCCCGGGCCGGCGTCCGGGCGTTCGCCCGGACCGGTCGGCCCGGACCGATGCCCCGGACCGGCTTCCCGGACCGCGCCCACAGGAGACGCCCATGCACGCCATCCGCCTGCACGCCTTCGGCCCCGCCGAGAACCTCACCCACGAACAGGTCCCGGATCCGCGGCCGGGCCCCGGCCAGGTGCGGATCACCGTCCGGGCCGCCGGGGTCCACCTCCTGGACACCGCCCTGCGGCAGGGACAGCGGGGCCCGGCCCCCGCCCCGGCCACCCTGCCCACCGTCCCCGGCCGCGAGATCGCCGGAGTCGTCGACGCCCTCGGCGACGGCACGTCCGCACACTGGCTCGGCAAGCGCGTCGTCGCCCACCTCGGATTCGCCCCCGGAGGCTACGCGGAGCTGGCCGTCACCGATGCCGGCCGTCTGCACGAGATCCCGGAGCGCCTGGACTTCGCCCAGGCCGTCGCCATGATCGGCACCGGTCGCACGGCCATGGGCATCGTGCAGTTCGCCGAACCCGGCCCCGGGGACGTGGTCGTCGTCCCCGCCGCGGCCGGCGGCATCGGCACCCTCCTCGTGCAGTACGCCAGGAACGCGGGCGCCACCGTCATCGGCCTCGCCTCAGGCCCCGGCAAGACCGCCCGGGTCTCGGCGAACGGCGCCGACCTCGCCGTCGACTACGCGGACCCGGCCTGGCCCGCACGACTCGCCGCCCACGAGGGCAAGGTGACCCTCGTCTACGACGGCGTGGGCGGCGACATCGCCCGCACGGTCGTCGCCCTGCTCGCCCCCGGCGGTCGCCACGTCGTCTTCGGCTGGTCCGCCCAGGGCCTCGACAGCACCGACCCCTACCTCGTCGACGGCGTCTCCCTCAACGTCCTCGGCCCCGAGATGATGCGCAGAGCAGGCGGCCCCGACCCCCTACGCACCCTCGAACTGCGCGCCCTCACCGAAGCCGCCGAAGGCAGGCTCACCCCCGCCGTCCACCGCTTCCCCCTCGCCGAGGCCGCAGCCGCCCACCGCGCCCTGGAGAACCGGGGCACGACCGGAAAGGTCGTCCTGGAGCCGTGAGCGCCGTACTACCGTGCCCACCGTGATCCACGTACCCGAGGAACTCGCCGCGGCACAGGAGAAGTTCAACGGGGAGGCGGGCCGCGCCTTCCTCGCCCGGCTGCCCGGTCTGGCCGCCGCCTCCCTGGAACGCTGGGACCTGCGCGTCACCGGCGCGCCGATGCACGGCGTGAGCGCCCTGGTTCTCCCCGTCGACCGCGCGGACGGCACACCGGCCGTGCTGAAGCTCCAGATCCTGGACGAGGAGAGCGAGGGCGAACCGGTCGCCCTGCGGATCTGGGACGGCGACGGAGCGGTCCGCCTGCTGGAGCACGACGCGTCCACCCACACCATGCTCCTGGAACGTCTCGACCCCTCCCGGATGCTCTCCCACCTCCCGGACGTCCATGAGGCCGTCCTGGTGATCGCCCGCCTGCTGGCCCGCCTCGGCGCCACCCCCGCCCCGGCGGGCATGCGCCGCCTCGGCGACCTCGCCCGCGCCATGCTGGAGCAGACCCCCCGGGCCCTGGACCGCGTCCCGGACCCGGCGGCCCGCCGCATCCTCGCCGACTGCGCGGCGGCCGTACGGGAGGTCGCGGACGAGCCCGGCGACCGCCTCCTGCACTGGGATCTGCACGAGGAGAACGTCCTGGCCGCCGACCGTGCCGACTGGGTCGCCATCGACCCCAAGCCGCTCGCCGGCGACCCCGGCTTCGACCTCTGGCCGGCCCTGGACAACCGCTTCGACGCCGCCGACGTCCGCTGGCGCTTCGACGCGATGACCGACGTCCTCGGCCTGGACCGCGAGCGGGCCCGCGCGTGGACGTACGGCCGGCTGCTGCAGAACTGCCTCTGGGACCTCGAGGACGGCCGCCCCCTGGAGGACCGCCAACTGGAGATCGCCCGCCGCCTGAGCACCCGGACACCATGAAAAATCCCGGGCCGGATCTCTCCGGCCCGGGAACCGGAGCCCCCTGTCGGATTCGAACCGACGACCTACGCATTACAAGGTCTATCGGGGCACCTCTGAGACCTGCAGCATGACGCAATTATGGCCCTGACCTGCGGAAATACCTTCTGGCGTCATCCGTCGTTGTCTCCGGTTATCCCGGGGTCACGTGTACGGCATGTGTACTGCGGCCCGTCATCCTTGCTTCCCACTGTCTTGCAGATCTGCATTGACTGATGCTAATCTGCATTAACGCCACAACGAAGGCAGCCCCCGACGGTGCTGGTAACACCGACCGAGGGCCTGACGGAACAACCTGACGCAACAGGGAGCCCGCTGTGTTCCAGCTTCTCACGTCCCCCCGGACCGCCCGCACCGTGCGCGGCCTGATCGGGAACCTCATCGAGACGGCCGCCGACGCCGTCCGCTCCCTCGCCCCCGCCGAGCCGGCCGAGGTCGCCCCGGACCCGGCCGGCCTGTACGAGGCGGACGAGATGCCCGAGACCGAGGCGATCGAGGCCGCCGCCGCCGAGTACGAGCGCGCCGCCGACCAGGCCCGCCGCGCCGACCGCGGCAAGCGCGCCGCGAAGAAGGTCCTCGACCGGCTCCCGGCCGGCGTGTACGGCGCCTGGCGGATCTTCCGCACCCCGTCGTCCCGGCAGACCCCGGACCTCGCCGCCATCACCGCCACGTACAAGCAGCTCGGCCTCGGCCCGGTCCCGATGAAGGCGTGCGCGGCCTCCCTCAAGGTCGAGGCCGTCGAGCCCGCCCTCTCCGTCGCCGCCTGAGCGACCCCCTGACCACTGCTCTACGGCCGCCGCACAAGCGGACGGCCCCGGCAGGTGTTGCGAGCACCCGCCGGGGCCTGTGGCCGAACCCCTCCAGAACAGGGAGAACAACCATGGGCAACACCGTACTGCCCCCCGTCAACCTGCCCTCGATCCCGGTGCAGCCGTCCCCCAACGTCTCGCCGCTGCCGACCGGTTCCCGGCTGGTGCCGGCCTCCATCGGCCGCCCGGGGCGTGTGCAGACGGTCTACATCTCGTGCCCGGTCTGGTGCCACGTCGACCACGCCGAGGTGCGGGAGGTCGCCGTCGAGGACGTCACGCACTACGGGCCCGGCGGCGGTATCCAGGTGCCGGACATGGGCGACGACTCGACGGCCGTCCTCGAGTGGTACGTGAACCTCATGGCCGACCCGGTGGCGTCGGACCCGCGGATGCGGGCCGCGCACCTGGTCGTGGCCGACGGCGCGTCCGCGAACGACGCGCACCTGACGAACGAGCAGGCCGAGGAGCTGGCGAACGAGCTGGAGCGCCTGGCCGCGGACATCCGCAGTTCGCTGCAGATCTGCCGCGCCTCGAACGACGACTCCGACCCGGACATGGACGAGGCCCTGCGCCGCGTCCGCAAGGGGCGGTCGGCGTGAACGACGACGTTCGCGAGCTGCTGGCCGCCGTTCTGGAGGCCATCGACCTTCCGCACCCGGCTACGACCGGCGGTGCCGAGGTGCACGACCGGCTGCTGTCGGCCCGTGTCGTGCACGCCCGGATCGCCCTGCGGAACCTGCTGGACGACGTGCCCGACCTCGGGCCCGCCTGGACCGCGAAGTACCTGCGTGAGCGGCTCGCCGAGCACCCGGTCACCGGATACGTCACGGTCGACCAGGCGCACGCCGCGCTCGACGCCGGCAAGACGTGGTCCGAGGCCGTCACCCTCCCCGCAGGGGAGGAGCGGTGAACGGGACGCCCCCGCGGATCCCGATGGTCCGCACGGTCACACTCGACACGCTCGACTCCGGCCCGGTCAGCTTCGACTGCCCCGCCTGGTGCATCGGCCACGGCTGGCAGGAGGGGGCGACCGTCGGACGCAACGACATCACCCACAACTCGGTCAGGGTGAAGGCGGCCGTCGACACGGAGTCCTACGGGCTGATGCCGGTGCTGACCGCGCGGATCTCGTGGGCGCCGTTCGTCGAGCTGGTGCCGCGGGTCGCCGTCGAGGTCGACCTCGTGGGCGACTTCGAGGCCGAGGAGATCGCGGGGGTGGCCGGCGCGCTGCGCACGGCCGCCGCCCGGCTCGAGAACGTCGCCGCCGAAGCGCTCCGACTGCGGGGCGACGTCCAGTGACCGCTAAGTGGCCCATCCCGCGTCCGACGGAGCACGCCGCTCTGCGTGGCGTCGCCCGATCGGTCCGGCCCCTGCCCCCCGTTCCCGCCTTGATGGCCGCCCTGGTCGACGCCGTCGACCGCCGCGACCGCGAAGGCATCTGCCTCTGCTCGCACCGCGTCGTGCGGGCTGCCGCCCCGAAGGAGTTCGGCGAATGACCACCGCGACCCTGCCCCGTATCCCCGTGGACGCCTCGGACGAGCTGCTGCGGAAGCTGCACGTCGAGGCCGTCTGGAACGTGCCGCTGACCGAGCGGCGCACCTGCCCCACCCACCTGCAGTGGCGCGACCTGTGCGCCCACCAGCACGGGCGGGCCGCAGCGTGAAGACCGATTACCTGAAGTGGGGTGCCCTGGCCGCCGCGCTCGTCGCGACGGCCTCGGCCGAGTACGAGCTGGCCCGCGCGGTCGGCTTCAACCAGTGGGTGGCCGCCGCCGTACCGGGCGCCCTGGACATCTACACCGTGCGTGCCCTGCGGGCGCACCGCGACGTCCTCACCGCGGTCGTCGCGCTGATCGCAGTGAACGCGGCCTCCCATCTGGTGACGGTTGGGCTGCTGCCCGTCGACTGGCCGCTCGTCGTCGCCGTCGCCGCGATCGCCCCGCTCGTCCTGTGGCGGGTGCACTCCCTCGGCGGCGACCAGACCGCCGTACCCGACGAGCAGCCGGTCGACGAGCTCGCCGAGTACGCGCCGGAGCCGGAAGCGGAACCCGTACCCGCCGTACCCGAGGTGCACCCGGAGCCGACGAACGCCGTACCCGAGGGCGCCCGGCTGCTGCCGACGTTCGAGTGCCGCGGGGAACTGCAGAGGGCTCTGCGCAACGAGCGCCCCGCCCTCGTACCCGCAGCCGAGTACACCCGCAGCCGGCCCGAGGTGCACGCCGAGTACGTACCCGACGAGGCGTGGAAGGCCGATCACGAGTATCTGATGGGCGGCGACCACGCCGACGAGCAGGACAGCCCGGCGCAGGCCGACCCGCTCACCGAGTACGGCCTCGGGCTGGCCGCCGAGCAGTTCAAGGATGAGCTGCTGGCCGGGAGTGTCCCGTCCATCCGTGCCATCAAGGAGCGGCTGTCCGTCGGCCAGGCCCGAGCCAAGGAGATTCAGGACGGCTTCCGCCAGGCCCTCGCCGAGTGGCAGGCCGCCAGGACGGAGGCGACGGCATGAAGTGGCTTCTCCTCGGCGCCCTGCTCGGGCTGCTGCTGACCATCCCGCAGGCGCTCGCCGTGGCCGTCACGGTGGTCACCGTGCTGGCCTCCCAGCCGCTGCTGGTGGCGTTCGCCGCCGGCATCCTCGCCCGCCCGTACCTGCCGCTGGTGGGGAGGTGGACGCGGTGAGCGACGCCCTCGAGCGGGCCGCCCGCGAGGCGGTCGACGCCGCCGACAACACCCGGCAGGTGGAACTGATCGCCGCGGTCCTGCAGGCGCAGCAGCTCCTCAACGCCCAGCAGCAGCCGGCGTGTCAGCACCAGGCGTCGCAGCCGGGCCCGAGCGTCGGGAAGTGGGTGGCCGTCGGCGTCGCCGGATCGGTCGCCTGCATCTCGCTGGCCCTGTCGGCGATCGCCGTAGCTATCGGCGCGGTCGCAGTCACCTGCTGCCTGCTCGTCCTGCGCTCGATGTGGCGCGAATTCCAGAAGGGGAAGTGACCATGCCCGCTACCAACCATGACCCGCACACCTGGGGCGAACTGGCCCGGGTCGTCGTCCTCGGCGCGAAGATCCAGCGCAAGAAGGCCCGCGGCAAGGGCACCGCCCGGCTCGAGAAGCAGGTCGACGAGATCCGCGAGCAGGCGCAGGCCCGCGAGGACGCCCGCAAGCGCAAGTAGGTACGCCACGGGGCGGCCGTACCCGGCCAGGTACACCGGCCGCCCCGTGTCCCGGACCGCCCATCAGAACGACCGGAGGAACCAGCATGACCGACCTTCACGTACCCGCCTACATCGAGGCCCCGGGTACGCCCGTACCCGCCGTACCCGAGCAGCCGAGCGCGTCGCCGACACCCGTACCTGTCGAGAAGGCCGACGAGCCGAACCGGAACCGCCGCCGGGTCCGCATCGACTCCCTGCGCCGCATCGTCGTCGAGGTCCGCACCAACGACGGATACCGCGCCCTCGTCCGGCACGGCTCGTACATCGTCGGCGGTACCCGCATCCTCACCCGCCGCGCCTGGGACTCGAGGACGACCGCCCGCCACGAACGGATGATGCGCGCCGCCGAAGCCGCCGGGCAGGAAGACGTCGCCCGCGACTGGGAGCAGCGCGCCTACATCTTCCGGCAGTCCCGCCACCGCCGCCGCATGGAGCTGCTGCAGATGGCCATCAACGCCCCCAAGGCCATCGCCATGGGCGCGGCCGGCGGTGCGGGCATCCTGCTGATGCTCGGCATCATGCTGGCCTGGGCGAACCGCGACGTCGCCGACGTGCTCACCCCGATCAACGCGACGATCGGTTTCGTCGCCTGGGTGGCGTTCATCGCCGGCGTCATCTGGGATCCTCTGCTGACCGCCCTGCCGTGGCTCGCCCTAGCCGGAGCGTGGGCCGTCGGCCGGCACCGGCAGGCGGCACCCGCCTGGGCGCTGCCCGCCAACGGTGAGGAGCGGGACGTCGTCCCGGACGAGAACGCCATCCTGCGGGCCCTCGGCAACCTGGGCATCGCCCCGCTGAACAAGGCCATCAAGGACGGCTGGCAGCCGCGGTGGGTGTCCCCGACCACCCGGTCCGGGAACGGCTACCACACGCAGGTGCAGCTGCCGATGGGCGTCACTGTCGAGATGGTCAACGCCAAGAAGAAGGTGCTGGCGCACAACCTGCTGCGCAAGCCCGTCGAGACGTGGCCGACCGAACCGGACAAGCAGCCCGGTGTCCTCGACCTGTGGGTCGCCGACCAGGGCTCCCTGTCCGGCGCCATCCCCGACTGGCCGCTGCTCACCGAGGGCACGACCGACTACTTCCGGGGCGTACCGGTCGCCGTCTCCCAGCGCGGCGAGTCCATCATCGGCAAGCTCATGGCGCAGAACTGGATCGTCGGCGGAATCATGGGCTCGGGCAAGACGTCCATCGTCGTCGCCCTGCTGCTCGGTGCTCTCCTCGACCCGCTCGTCATCGGCGAGGTGTACGTGATGGCGGCGAACGTCGACTACGACCCGCTCAAGCCGCGCCTGCGCACCCTGGTCAAGGGCGACGACCCGGAGCAGTTGAAGGCTGCCCTCGACGCCCTGCGCGGCCTGGTCAACGAGGTCACCGAGCGCGGCAAGCTGCTGGAGGAACTCGGCGGCGAGTCGACCAAGCTCACGCGCGAACTGGCGCAGCGGGACCCGCGGATGCGGCCCAAGGTCGTCGTGTTCGACGAGTGCCACGAGCTGTTCATGAACAAGGAGTACGGCAAGGAAGCCGCTGAGCTGGCCATTCGCGTGATGAAGAAGGCCCGCAAGGTGGGCATCACCCTGATCTGGGTGACGGTCTCCCCGACCGCCGACAGCATCCCGCGGGACGTCACCCGCAACACCAGCGTCCGCGTGGCGTTCGCGGTCGGCGACCAGGTCGCCAACGACGGCCTGCTCGGCTCGGGCAAGTACAAGGCCGGCATCCGGGCGACCGAGTTGGTTCCCGGGCAGGACGTCGGTACGGCGGTGACCTACGGGTTCACCAGCAAGCCGTTCGAGGTGATCCGCTCCCACTACATCGAGCGGGACCCGGAGAAGGGCATCGACCAGGTGACGCCGGTTGTCGAAAGGGCCATGGGCCTGGTCGGTGGCGCGGTCGAGCAGGCGCCTACGTTCCAGCCGGCCGACCACCTCGCCGACATTGCGGCCGTCCTCGGGCACGAGCCGCGGATGCGGACGCAGGACGTTCTGCGCGGGCTCATCGATCGCAACCCGGGCGAGTACGACGGGTGGACGTTCCGGGATCTCAAGAGCGTCCTGGACGACGCCGGGCACGGCGAGTACAAGACCGGCGGCAAGATGCACGTCAGCCTCGACCGGATCCTCGACGCCATCGCCGCCCGCGACGAGGACGACCAGGACGAGGGAGGCGACGAAGAGTAGGGGAGTTCTCCCTACCCGCCTCCCTACCCTGCCTCCCTGTACATGACCAGCAGAAACGGCCAGTCAGGGAGGCAGGGGAGGCGACACCAGAAGGGTGCCGCGACCCCCGAAAACGGGGTGTCGGCCTCCCCTGCGCCTCTTCCCTCCCTGCACGTCAAAGGCCCCCGCCTCGGTTGTCGAGGACGGGGGCCTTTCGTCATGTCTGGGGGTAGCCCGCCTCTATGGCTTGTCGGCGACGAACGAGCCGAGGCCCGGCACCGTGTACGTCAGACCGTCCTCGCGTAGCTGCCGCAGCGCCTTCTGTGCCGTCGGGATCGAGATACCCAGTTCCTCCGAGAGTGCGACCACGGACGGCACTCGCTCAGCGGGCGGGTACTCGCCGGCGCGGATGCGTTCGGCGAGGATCGCGTGGGCCTGCCGCCAACGTGGCACCTCGGACGTGGGGTCGATCATGCAGGTCACGCTAGGGGCGCAGTGTGTTACTCGCGAGCGCTGGATTCACTGTGTGTAGTGCATGCAAGGTATGCAAGGAGTATGGTCCGGGTCACAGAAAACCCCCGCAGCCTGGCCGGGCTCGGGGGGATGGCCGACTGGATGGAGTCGACATGGAGCACCGTACTGCCCCCTCGGTGATCGAGTCAGGGGCAGAGCATCACCCGGCGGACATCGTCACCATGCGCGCCAGTGCACACCGCCTGCTCGCCCCGGATGCGCAGCCGATCGGCCCCGAGGACCTGCAGACGCTCACGCTCGCCCTGCGCGGGCACCTCGAGCTGCTCGTCGTCGACGTCGAGGCCGCGGCCCGTAGCCTGCCGGCGGACGGCGCGCCCCGGGCGTGCGTGATGGCCGCGGCCGGCGAAGCCCGCATGCGGCTGCGGCTGGGCGACGGAGGCAATCCCATGGTGCGCGTATCGGTGGCAATGCGACTGGCCCGCTCCGTCGACGCACTGTGCAACCACCTCGAGCGGCTGACCGGCCGCCAGCCCTAACCCCCAGACGCCCGCCTGCGCCTTCCCCCCGTGAGGCCAGGCGGGTACGGCGACGGCCCCCAGGCGCAGCCGCATGCGCTTGGGGGCCGTTCGCTTACCCCGAACCCATCACCTTTGAATCACAGGCATCACGCGCATCGCGCCAATGATTCCAAGGTTGCTGCTAACTTCCGGATGCGCCCTCGGCCAAGTGCCGGGTCACGGGGTGCGGCAGCGGCTCCGGCGGCTCGAACCCTTGCTCCAGCCGACGGACGGCCTGCGCGCGCCGGTCCAGCTCGCCCGTCGCCAAGCCAACCAGGGTGGCACCCTCGCACCGGTCGCTGCGGTTGTCGTACCGGTCACCTCCGGCCGTGAAGACGACCCAGCCGCCGTCCTGGTGGACGATGTGGCCGTCCATCCCCAGCTCGACGAACGCCGTCGCGTGCCGCTCCACGGCCGCCTGCCGGGCGTCCCCGAGACGCTTCAGCTCCTCGAGCGCTTTCACCGCGGCCTCGAGCGCCTCGGCCAGCCGGGCATGACTGAGGATCTCGAAGTCGGCCACGGCCGCAGCCACCGCCGCCCGCCGCCGCTCCTCGAGGGCCGCAGCCTCCGCCCGCCGCACCTTGGCCGCCGCAGCCTCCGCCCGCAGCTCCGCCAAGCGCCGCTGCGCGTACTCCTCGGCAAGCTGTCGCTCCGCCGTCTCCGCAGCGCCGGCATGCACCTGCGCCTCGAGGTCAGCGATGCGGGCCTCGATCTCCTCCTTCACTCGCTGCGCGTCCTCGAGCTGGGCCTGTGCGTCGGCCAGCGGAGTCGTTTCCTGTACGTGAGTCGTCATGGTCTCTCCTCGTGTGAAGTGCCGCCAGAACGGGCGTCCCGGCGCTGTAGGGGTTACGCCCCGTCCGCAGCTATCTGCCGGGCGAGTTCGGTCCGCAGCCAGGCGCACAGGGCGTCCCGCCGCTCAGGGTCTGCACCGGGTAGGGACATCCCGCGCAAGGCCAGATCGGCGAGGTGCGCGATCAGCGTCACCAGGTCCTGCAGCTCGAGCGTGTCGATGAACGCCTCGATGTCCGGCTGGCCCGGCTCCGCTACCAAGGCGAGCACCGCTAGGACCCGTTGCATGTCGCCAGCCCTCCCCTTCACGCGTCCTCCCCGTCCTCGTCCGGTCCGTCCTCGGTGACAGCCGCGCCGAGCGCCGAGGCGAGCCGACCGAGCATGCTCTTCGCCGTGTCCACGCCGGACGTGTCGTCCTTGTCGACCGCGGCCACGCGGACGTGCGAGCCGACCAGAGCGGCGACCGCGCGCGCCCCGTCGAGGAACGCCCGGGAATCCTCCCCGGCGTGCATGCGGGCCCTTGCCTCGCCGACGTCCTCGAGCAGGTCGCCGGCCAGTCCGAGCCGGGCCGCCTTCAAGTCGACGGCACGCGCCCGCACCGCGACGGCCGTCGCCGACCGATCGAAGGAAATGCCCTCCTCGCCTGCGCAGATCCGTGTCACGGACGCGCTGGACACCTCGACCCGCCGGGCGATCTCGTTCCGTGCCACGCCCTCACGGGCCAGGCGCAGCACCTCGGCTCTGACCTCAGCCGGGATGGGAATCGCTGGAGACACTGGGCACCTCCTCATCTCCCTCGCGCGCGCAAGGGTTGTACTGGTACGCATCAGGCGGCGTTGTCGCGTTGTTCGGCGGGGCGTCCTCGGCCTGGCGCTGGAGTTTGGCGCAGCGCCGTGCGGCCAGGCCGGCGGCCCGTGCTTCGGCGAGTTCGGCGCGCTGCTGGCGTTCACGTTCGCGGCGTTGCCGGGCGGCTTCGATCTGCTGCTGTATGCGGTCCTCGACTGAGCCGAGGGCCTTCTCGATGAGCTGCTGGCCGCTGTCGGCCATCGGTCTCTCCACGTTCCGGGCGGGGGCTGAGGGGAGACTGGGGGTTGTGGCCGGGGCCTGCTACGGACGGGCCCCGGCCGGTGTCGTTGCTCAGATGGCAGGCGGCGCGGGGTCGGAATCGGGTCCGGCTGTCGGCCAGCGGCGCCCCTCGTAGCGCGGAGCGTTCGCGAGTACGTCGGGCGGGGGAAGCACCTCGACGGCTACCAGCGTGCTCCAGCCGTCCGGGTCGACGTCGCCAGCGCCCTCCATCCAGCGGTATTCCGAGGCGTGTGTGATGTTCCCGGAGTCGCCCAGGAACGCCGGGAGGATGCGGGTCTCGCGGTGTCCGTCGCGGAACATGGCGTCGACCAGGGCCCAGGCGATGAGCGGACGGACCTGCGGGGTCTCGTCATCGGTTTCGCGGGTCTTGCGGTTGCGGCGCTTTACTTGGGTGCCGACGAACCATCCTTCGGGTGCGGGGATCAGCGACAGGATCTTGCCGCCATAGCGGATCCCGTTCATGTGGTCTTCGACCGGGTCGCCGTTGCTGGGCATTCGACCTCCTGGGCGGTTGGTGCTGGTCTGTGGTGTGACGGTACGGCCGGCGGGCTTCGTCCGTCCGGGAGTTGGGTCAGGCGGTCACACCGGCGGCGGCGAGGAACGCGGCGTGCTTGGCGGGGTCCTGCATCTCGCGGGCGGAGGCCACCTGTCGTTCGTGCAGCCGGGGCGCGCCGCTCTGGTGCTCGGGGCACATGGTCCACCGCAGGGTGCTGTTCTCGGCGGGCCGCTGCTGGTCGATGGTGACGCGGACAGCGACGATTCCGGGCTTGCCGCAGCCTCCTTGCTCAGCGCAGCAGTCCCCGGTGCTGACGGGGGTGGTCTGCACGGTGAACGTCGTCTCGCGGTCGTCATGCAGGGGGATGGTGGTCGTGGTCATGAGGTCTCCTCGGGCGGGTCGTAGATCCAGGGGTGAACGTCGTACTTCGGCGAGGGCCGCTGCCCGCGCTGGCCCGGCTTCCGGGGCGGTGCCGGAATCTCGGCAACCCAGCCGAGTTCTTCCAACTCGTCCATGGCTTCCTTGATGGCCTCGGCATCGACCGCGCCAGCCGAGCCGGCGGCCCGGCGGCCCTTGAAGGACTCACGGATCTTCCGCAGCGTCACCGTGCGGTCGTCAGCCAGGAGTTGGGGAAGGCGGTCGAGGATGTCCCGCAGGAGCTTCCGGCCGCCGTCTCCGTCACGGGACATGAGGGCGAACGCCGACCGGGCGTGGGCGGTCAGGTACGGGGCGAGGGCGACGCTGCGGGTCATGGCGTCCTCGGCGATCTCCGCTGCGGCCGGGTTGTCGTACAGGGTCAGGCAGGCGGCGAGACGGATGATCTGGCCGCACAACTTGCCCGCCCATTCGGCGACGTCGTGGAGTTTGCCCCCGTCGGCCTTGTCCTTCTCCGTCTGGTTGTAGAACTCGGCGAACACCTTGCGGGCCTGCGTGGTGAGGGTGAGCGTGCGGACGTTCTCAGACGTCCACACGTCGTCGACCAGGCGCACGATGCGCTGCGCGTAGTCCAGGGCGACATCGAGGGGCACGTCGGGGGTGTCGAACGAGCCGGGCGGCATGGGAGAGGGGAGCGCGTACAGGAAGCGGTTCAGGAACCCGGAGGACTTGAACTCGGGGTTGTCCTTCTCCATGTGCTCTACGACGCCCGGCTGAATGATGAGCGTCAGCGTGAGGGCCGTGCGCGGCATCCACGAGTGGCCGCGGCCTACGCGGTCGATTTCGTGTCCGGTGCCGCTGTACGCCTTGAGTACGAGGGTGATGTCTGCACGGCCGTTGCCGTACAGGCCGGCGCAGGCCTTGAAGAACCCTGCCTCCGACTCGTGCAGGGCCATGCGGCCGCCGTTCTCTCCCATGACCTTGCCGAGCGCTTCGAGGGTGACGTCACCGACGAACGCCTTGGGCAGGCCCGGCTGCTCCCGTAGGTCCCGCAGGGATTCGAGGACGGCGCGGGCGTCCTCCTTGGACGCTTTGCCGCGGGAGACGTCGTTCTCCACGGCCGCTAGTTCCTTCTCCGTGATGCGGATCTCCTGCTCGACCTGGTCGACTTCGGCGCGCTGTTCTTCTCGCAGCTGTCCGATGCGGTCCCGCATGGGGGCCGAGGCCGCATCGAGCGCGGGTGTCTTGCGGGCAGAGGAGTCGGCCAGGCCGAGCAGGTACAGGCAGACGTTCTCGGCATCCCAACCGCTCTTGACTGCCACCCCCACCTTCCCGCCGAGGGCAGCGGAGATCGTGCCGAGGGCGGAGAAGCCGAGCAGGTCGTCGGAGACGTTGAGGGATGCGCCCTGGGCGCGCACCCAGCGGGCCAGGGAGTCGCCGAGGAGATCCGTGGGGAACGGAGGCAGCGTCGTCTTCGGGACCGGGATGGGCGGGTCCCAACACGGACCGCCCCCCTCATTTTCCGTTCCACTTATTCCAGCGGGAGCGTCTTCGGGCCCCCAGAGGGGTTCGCTGGAATTACTGGAATCGTTTTGGGCGGGGGCGGTCCGTGTTGCGGGCACCAGATCGTCGAAGCCGAGGCCGGCCGAGATGTGGTCGGTCATGTCCTTGCCGCGGGCGGGCTCCAGGACGCGCACGGGGATGCCGGCTCGCTGCACGGAGTCGGCGACGGCCGCGGCGTGCTTGCGTCCGGGCTCGTCGCGGTCGGCGATGACGACGACCTCGGAGGCGCCGCGCAGGGACTCGGTGTAGTCGTCGCGCCACTTGCCCGCGCCGCTGATGTTGCAGGTTGCGACGCAGCCGAGAGCCCGCAGGCTTTCGACGTCCTTCTCCCCTTCGGGGATCAGGATGGTTCCGCCAGCCTGCGCCTCGGCGATGACCTCGGGTAGCCGGTACAGGTAGTCACGGACTCCCTTCACGCCGGGCGTGCCGTCGGGCCGGTACTGGCGGAACGTCTTGCGCTCGCCGTTGTAGCCGGGCTCGATGCGCCGAACCACTTTGGTCAGTTCACCCTGGGGGTCGCAGTACTTGTACTCAGCGACGATCTGCGGCCGTTCCTGCTTCTCCAGCGGCTCGTCGAACAGGTCGGCCATGGTCAGTCCGAGGGCAGCGACGACGTCCTCGGTGGCGCATCCGGCGTGGCACTTGAGGATGACGCCCTTGCTGCCGCGGGTCACCGACAGGGACGGCGCCCGGTCCTCGTGGGCGACGCACTGGTACGACGTGCCGCGCCCGTTGCTGCCGTGCTGCTGCAGCGCCTCAAGGACGCGTGCGTGAGCGCTCACGCGGTCACCGCCTGGGGGCGCAGGATGACGAGGTACACGGCGCCACACGGGCCGGTCTTGAGGACGGAACGGACGAGCGGGAGCGGTGCGCGGTGAAGGTGCGGGTGCCCGCAGCCGGGGCACTTCTCGACCTTGACCTGTCGGTGCCACTTCCGGGAGCGGGACCGGTAGGTGTCGAGCCGGCCTGCTACACGCGGCGGGTCTGCCTGCGCTACGGTGGGAACGGACTTACCGCCCGCCGCGGAGTCTTCTCGAGAAGGGCCTGTGTGGAGCAGGCCCTTCTCTGCGTTCTGAGTCATGCCGCGTTGCCTCCGACCTTGACGGTCTGGGCGTTGAGCCATGCCTCGATGGCAGAACGCCGGTACTTCACCCGCCCGGAGCGACCGGGCGACGTCTTGATGTAGTCGGGGCCGATGCCCGACCAGCGCCAGTTGGCGAGGGTCTGAGGGCTGAAGCCGTAGTCCTCATGGACCTGCCGCGGAGTCAGTAGCCCGTCCCCCTTGGCCTTGTCGATGGCCTGCTGGACTGCCTGCTTGTCCATCAAACTCATCCTCCCTTCAATGCGGATTTGCATTGGATGATGCTAGAGTTTAGTGGTGACCAAGACACTAGCACCCCCAGACGGGACAAAGAAGCGAACGCAGCCCCATAAGCTGAGACTCATGACTGACGAGCAGAAGCGCCGCGGCCCCGCCGCTACGCAGGTGGCAGCAACCGGGCAGGCCGTGCGAGCGAACGTGGCCCGGCTCCGGAAACTGCGCGGCTGGACCACCTACGAGTTGGCCCAACGGATGGAGGCGATCGGCCGCCCCATTCCCCAGTCAGGCATTTCGCGCGTCGAGTCGGGCGCGCGTCGAGTCGACGCCGACGACCTGGCCGCCTTCGCCGTTGCTTTCGGGGTCTCCCCTGGCGCACTGCTGTTGCCTCTGGACAGGGAGAACGTCGAGGTGACAGGGGCCGGACGGGTGCCGATCGATGTGGCGTGGGCATGGGTCAGCAGCCGCCAGGCTTTGAAGGCGGATACCAGCAATCCGCGCACCGCAGAGATGGAATACGCCCTCGCCTCGCTGCCACCGCACGTGCGTGAGGCCAGGCAGCATCCGGCCGGCCGCGCCCTCGAGGCCGCTTACGAGGACGTGACGAGGGCGATCGTGCGTGCGGGGTGGTCGGTCGAGGGTGACGAGCACGAGCTCGCCGACCTCCTCGATCGGGCCCGCACCTCCCTCGATCGGACGGCGGTGGAGCTCGGCAGGCTGGCCAACGAGTACGACGAGCTGGTGCGCTTTCGGGACGGCGTACCTCGAGAGGGGGGTGACGACTGATGGCGCGTGTATGGATCGAAGATCGCGCGAATCACGCGGAATACCTGACGGCCATGGAGAAGTGGCAGGCCGCGAAGCGTGAGGGCGCCAAGCGGCTGGCGCCGGGCCGGTGGCGGGTGCGCTGGTACGGCCCGGACGGGAAGCCGAAGGCGAAGACGTTCGGGAAGCTGCCACAGGCCGAAGCCGAGAAGGACGCGATCACGGCCCGACTCGACAAGGGTTCGTACCGTGACCCGAAGTCGGGCAAGGCGTCCGTGAAGGTGGTCGCCGAGGAGTGGTTCACGGCGAAGCGGAAGATCGGCCGGACCACTCGTCGCGATTATCGCGATTTGCTCGACAACTACATCATTCCCCGGTGGGGTGACTGGCAGATCGCGGCGATCCAGTGGGAGGACGTCTCCACCTGGTTGACCGAGCTGGAAACGCAACCGGGCAAGGCCGGCAAGCAGCTGGGAGCGGCCCGCATCGTCAAGTGCTACAGGGTCATGGCCATGGTCATGAAGCACGCGGTGTTCTCCAAACGGGTCTCCGTGAGCCCGTGCCACGACCACGAGTTGCCCCGCCCGGACGACGAGGACGAGCACGTCTACCTCAGCCACTCCCAGTTGGAACGGCTCGCGCTCGCAGCTGGTGAGTACCGGCTGCTGATCCTCACCCTGGGGTACTGCGGCATCCGGTGGGCGGAGGCGTCCGCGGTGAAGGCGGGCCGGCTGTCGGTGCCGAAGCGCCGCATCCGGATCACGCAGAACTTCACCGACGTGAGCGGACAGCTAGCCCTGGGGCCGTGCAAGACGCACGAGAAGCGCAGCGTGCCGCTCCCCCGGTCGTTCGCCGACGAGCTGGGCACCCTGGCCCGTGGGCGGAAGGCTGACGATCTGCTGTTCACCGCGCCCGAGGGTGGGCCGCTGCGGTACGCCAACTTCCGCTCGAGGGTGTTCGACCCCGCAGTGAAGGCGGCCGGCCTCGAGGGCATGGGCATCACCCCGCACAAGCTCCGGCACACCGCGGCCTCGCTCGCCATCGCGGCCGGCGCGGACGTGAAGGTGATCCAGACGATGTTGGGACACAAGGACGCAGCGATGACCCTGAACGTCTACTCGCACTTGTTCCCGGATCGGCTGGACGAGGTGGCCGACGCGCTCGATGCGGGCCGCATGGTCGCACTGGCGATGGCCGATGCGCCGCTCACGGACGCCTAGCGATCAATCCAGCATGTACAGAATGCGTACAGGCCCCCGGCAGTGATCTTGCCGGGGGCCTGTCGCGTACCGCCGTTGACCAGCGGTTTCACACCCGAGCCCCCTGTCGGATTCGAACCGACGACCTACGCATTACAAGTGCGTTGCTCTGGCCATCTGAGCTAAGGAGGCGCCGCGTACGCGCGGAGCGCGCGAGGGCGGGTCCACTGTACACAGAGCGGCTTTCGCCGAGCCACGCACTTGAGGGCGGCGGACCCGGTCCGCTCACTCCAGTCCGTACGCGAAGGTGTACGGCACCTTCGTCTCCCCGTGCCGGTAGGTGAACTCGCCGGTGCCGCGCAGCCCGGCCAGGTCTCCGGTGCCCGAGCCCTCGACGACCTCGAAGGAGCAGTGGACGGTCCCGTCGGGGTCGAAGCGTCCGCGCTCCTCGACGACGAAGGCGCCCTCGCGCCCGTCGACCCGGCCGCGGACGAGTTCCATTCCGGCGAAGGAGCCGGTCGTGCCGGTCAGGTAGGAGATGGCGTAGTCGCAGGTCGTGGACTCGGCCTCGATGCCGCCGGTGAAGGCGTTGGTGACGGTGGCGTGGGCGAGCCGGGGGTGGGTGTCCTCCGGGCCCACGGGAACCTCCTTCCAGTCGGCGAAGGTGAAGTGGCCGGTGGTCCGGGTGGTGGGCATGGAGGTGCTCCTTCGGTCGTGCCGCCGGCGGGGACCGTCCCGCGCCGGTCCGGCACGACCATCCTGGGAGCGGTACCTGACATCTCCTGTCAGGTACGTCCGGGGCGCGGGAGAATGCGTCCCGTGCGTGCCGACCGGCTTCTCTCCCTGCTCCTGCTGCTGCAGAACCGCGGCCTGATGACCGCCCCCGACCTCGCGGCGGAACTGGAGGTCTCGGTGCGCACCGTGTACCGGGACATCGAGGCGCTCGGCGCGTCCGGGGTGCCGGTCCGCGCCGCGCGGGGGCCGGAGGGCGGCTACCGCCTGATGGAGGGGTACCGCACCCGGCTGACCGGGCTGACGGACGCGGAGGCCGGTTCGCTGTTCCTGGCCGGGCTGCCGGGGCCGGCCAGGGACCTCGGTCTGGGTGCCGTGCTGGCGAGTGCCCAGCTGAAGGTGGAGGCGGCTCTGCCGGGCGAACTCGCGGACCAGGCGCGGCGGGTGCGTGAGCGGTTCCATCTGGACGCCCCCGCCTGGTTCCGCGACGCGGACCCGGTGCCGCACCTGGAACGGATCTCCGGGGCGGTGTGGGAGCGGCGGGTGCTGCGCACCCGCTACCGGCGCTGGCGGGGCGAGGTGCACCGGGAGGTGCGTCCCCTGGGGCTCGTGCTGAAGGGCGGCATCTGGTACCTCGTGGCGCTGTCCGAGGACGTCGTGCGCACCTACCGGGTGTCGCGTTTCCAGGCGGTGGAGGAGACGGGCGACCTGTTCGACCGTCCCGCCGGGTTCGATCTCGCCGCGTACTGGGCGGAGTCCTCCCGGCGGATGGAGGCGGCGCTGCGGCAGGGCACCGCCCGGCTGCGGCTGTCGCCCCGCGGACAGAAGCTGCTGCCGATGCAGTTCGGGGCGGCGGGCGTACGGGCGCTGCGGGAGGCGGGGCCGCCGGACGGTGAGGGGTGGGTCGAGGTGGAGCTGTCCGTCGAGTCGGAGGCGGTCGCCACCGGCGATCTGCTCCGGCTCGGCACCGAGGCGGAGGTGCTCGGTCCGCCGGGACTGCGGCAGGCGGTCGCGGGGGCCGTGGCGGTCCTCGCCGAGCGGTACGCGGCCGGGCGGTGACGCCGGGCGGTGACGCCGAACGGCGAAAGTTTCCGCGAAGTTCACAGGGCCGCGGGTACTGACAGACCAGGTGAACGCCAGGTACCGTCCTGTGCCAGTCCACCCTCGTGGACCGCATCACACGGAACCACAACGGAACATCCCGTCGTGGCACCACCTTCCTACTCGGATCGTCCGGCACGTTCCTGCCGGTAGAAGGGGGCCCTTCACCATGGCCACTGTCACGTTCGACAAGGCGACCCGGATCTATCCCGGTTCGACCAAGCCCGCTGTCGACGCGCTGGAAATCGACATCGCCGACGGGGAGTTCCTCGTCCTGGTCGGTCCGTCCGGCTGCGGCAAGTCCACCTCGCTCCGCATGCTCGCGGGGCTCGAGGACGTCAACGGCGGCGCCATCCGCATCGGCGACCGCGACGTCACGCACCTGCCGCCGAAGGACCGGGACATCGCCATGGTGTTCCAGAACTACGCGCTGTACCCGCACATGACGGTCGCCGACAACATGGGCTTCGCGCTCAAGATCGCCGGTGTCAACAAGGCGGAGATCCGGCAGAAGGTCGAGGAGGCCGCGAAGATCCTCGACCTGACGGAGTACCTGGACCGCAAGCCGAAGGCGCTCTCCGGCGGTCAGCGCCAGCGTGTCGCCATGGGCCGCGCCATCGTGCGTGAGCCGCAGGTGTTCCTCATGGACGAGCCGCTGTCCAACCTGGACGCCAAGCTCCGTGTGTCCACCCGTACGCAGATCGCCTCGCTCCAGCGCCGTCTGGGCATCACCACCGTCTACGTCACCCACGACCAGGTCGAGGCCCTGACCATGGGCGACCGGGTGGCGGTCCTCAAGGACGGTCTGCTCCAGCAGGTCGACACCCCGCGCAACATGTACGACAGGCCCGCCAACCTCTTCGTGGCCGGCTTCATCGGCTCCCCCGCGATGAACCTCGTCGAGGTGCCCATCACGGACGGCGGCGTGAAGTTCGGCAACTCGGTGGTGGCCGTGGACCGTGACGCGCTGGCCGCCGCCACCGACAAGACCGTCACCGTGGGCGTCCGCCCCGAGCACTTCGACGTGGCCGGCGCCGAGTCCGACCAGGGCCTCGCGGTCACCGTCAACGTGGTGGAGGAGCTGGGCTCCGACGCGTTCGTGTACGGCACCGCCAAGCTCGGTGACGAGTCCAAGGACCTCGTCGTCCGCGTCGGCGGCCGCAACGTGCCGGAGAAGGGCAGCACGCTGCACGTCGTGCCGCGGTCCGGTGAGACCCACGTGTTCTCGACGTCGTCCGGCGCGCGCCTGTCCGACTGAGCCGGGCGTCGTCACATCCGAAACGCGACGGCCGGGGTAATTCACCCGGGTTGATGAAGAGGGCCCCGCAGTTCGCTGCGGGGCCCTCTCCGTTGCGTCTTCAGCGCCGATAAATACCCTGACATACAGGCTGTTTCGAGCAGTGTGCGTCAATGCGCCGCCCTGGCATCGCCCCTGCCATGTCACCCGAACCGGTGACTGAATGTCTCCATGTCATTACCGGACGCTACCCTCACACGCGTGAAGCACTCCACTAACCCTCAGACGCGACGCGGCCGGGGCCCCGCCCGCCGGGTCGGCCGCACCCTCGCCTTCGTCCTGCCCGTCGTCCTGGTGTTCTCCGGAACCCTCGCGGTCGCCGGGGTCAACTGGTCGGGGAGCCCTTCGGGTCCGGCCCTCGCCGCCGCCGACACCACCGTGTCCGGTGCGTCCTCGTCCGGCACGTCCTCGCGTGCCGCCGAGCGGGCCCCGCACGAGGTCCTGCGGGACAAGCTCCTGGTCGAGTTGCACGAGGAGAACCCGGGCGTCGCCCTCACCCGTCTCCAGCAGGCGGTGAACGACCGCCCGTCGCTGGCGCGGCACTGCACGTCGATCGCGCGTGCGCTCGGCAAGGCGGCGGTCCGGGCGTACGGCCCCACCAGGGCCCAGTCCTACGCCCGTCCGGTCTGCGACACCTCCTTCGCGTCGGGGGTGCTCACCGCCCACGGCTGAGCCCCCGCCCGCCCCTCGGCCGGACCTCGCGGCCGGAGTCTTCAGCAGCCCCTCTGCCGGGCCCGCTGCCTGCCCCGCGGGCAGCGGGGCACCCATGGGCCCGGGGCCCACGGTCCGGCCCTCAGGGCGCCACGTACAGTGCGCTCATGACCCATCCGAGCGCCGCGTCGCGCCCCGTTCAAGCCGTCGTCCTGGCCGGCGGGCAAGGCTCCCGGCTTCGTCCGTACACCGACGACCGGCCCAAGCCGATGGTCGAGATTCCCGGTACGGGAACCCCGATCATCGGCCATCAGCTCTCCTGGCTCGCCGAGGAGGGGGTGACGGACGTCGTCGTCTCCTGCGGTCATCTCGCCGAGGTGCTGCAGGAGTGGCTGGAGACCACCGACCTGCCGCTCTCCGTCACCACCGTCGTCGAGACGGAGCCGCTCGGCCGCGGCGGCGGTCTGCGGTACGCGGCCGCCCGCCTGCCGCACCCGGACCAGCCCTGGTACGCCACCAACGGCGACATCTGGACCCGTTTCTCCCTGCGCGACATGGCGGACTTCCACGCCGAGCGGGGCGCCGTCGCGACCCTCGCCCTGGCCCGCCCGCGTCTCCCCTGGGGCGCGGTGCAGACCGACGGGTTCGGTCACATCACCGACTTCATAGAGTCGCCGCCGTCGACGTTCGAGATCAACGCGGGCGTGTACGTCTTCTCCCCCGAGTTCACGGGTCTGCTGCCGGAGCGCGGCGACCACGAGCGCACCACGTTCCCGCGGCTGGCCCGGGAGCGCCGGCTGGCCGGGTTCCCGCTCCCCCAGGGCGCCTACTGGCGGGCGATCGACACCGCGAAGGACCTGACGGAGGCGGCGAAGGAACTGGCCTCCCAGAGCCGCTGAGCCCTCGCACCGCCCTTCCCCGGACACCGCTCCCAGCACGACGACGGGGTCCCGCACACAGTGTGTGCGGGACCCCGTCGTCGTGACTGTGGTGGACCGCCGAGCGGCCGGGCCGTCTATCCCAGCAGTCCGCCCACGAGCCGGCCGGGCTGCTCGGGCGCCGGGTCCTCGTCCCCGCCCCCTCCGCCGTCGCTCGGGACGCCGCTGTCGCCGCCGCCTCCGGTGGTGCCGCCGCCCGTGGTGGCACCGGCGCTGGAGCTCGGGGCCTGTTCCACCGGGGACGACTGCTGGGGCGGGGCCTCGCCGGTGGTGCCCTGGGTCTGGCTGGGCGCTCCGGTCACGCCACCGCCGGTGTCGCGGGTCGCGCCGGGGGTGGTGGTGCCCTCGGAGGGGCCGGTGCTGCCGGTTCCGGTAGTGGCGCCCTGGGCGGGCGGGGTGGAGGCGGGCGGGGTCCCCTTCCGGCTCTCGCCGGGTTCCTGCGGAAGCGGGGAGCCGGGGAGTTCGTTGCGCGGGGCCTCGCCGGGTCCGGGGACGACCACGCGGTCGGCGTCCCGCACGGCGCCGCCGAGCAGCGAGCCGACGAGCAGGGTGAGTCCGCAGACGACGACGGTGACGAGGGCACCGCGGCGCAGCACGTAGCGGCGCAGGTCCCAGAGGTCGGAGCGGGGTCCGAGGTGGCGCCAGGCGCGGGCGACGAGTCGGCCGTCGACGGAGTAGACGGGAGCGCCGGCGATGATCAGCGGGGACCAGGCGGCGAGGTAGATGATGTCGGGCGCGTCGTAGGCGGGGACGCTCTTCCAGCTGACGGTGACCAGCAGCGCGACGGAGAGCAGGGCGCCGATGGCGGCGCCGACGCGCTGCCAGCAGCCGAGGATGGTCAGGACGCCGACGATCACCTGCAGGAAGGCGACGAGGAGTCCGGAGCCGATGGGGTGCTCGAGGGCGAACTGCTGGAGCGGCTGGGCGACTTCCCACGGGTGCAGGGTCCTGAGCCACGTCACCATGGAGCCGCGCTCGCCGCCGTCGAAGTAGAGCGGGTCGCAGAGCTTGCCCATGCCGGCGTAGATGGAGATGAAGCCGAGGAAGAGGCGCAGCGGGAGCAGGACGACCCCGAGGTTCATCCGGCGGCCGGGGTAGTAGGCGTGCCGGGCCGGGTCGTCGCCGTGGCGCCTGGCGCGGCGGCCGCCGGTGGTCGGGTCGGTGGCGGTCCGGTGGCCGCCGGTGTCCCCGAACCCGTCACTGTCGTAGCCCTGTTCGCCGTAGCCCTGCCGGCCGTAACCCTGCTCGTCGTAGTCCTGGTCCCCGTATCCCTGTTCCCCGTAGCCCTGGCCGCCGTACGCCGGTTCGTCGTAGGCGCTGCCGACGGTGCGCAGGGGGGGCAGCAGGGGCTGCCGGCCGCCGTGGGTGCGCTGAGGACCGACGACGGGCGTTTCGAGGGTCTGGGCGGCCGGGTCCTCGGCATAGCCGTGACCGTCGCCGGCGCGGGGGACGACCCGGGTGGCGCCGGCGTCGGTGAGCGGTTCGTCGGCGTGGCGGACGCCTTCGCTCCGCATGGTCTGGAGGAGCCGGTGCGCGCCGGTGTCGTCGGGGGCCGAACGGCCGCTCCAGACGACGGGGCGCCGACGGGCCGCGGTCCGGCCCGGGGCGCCCACGGTGGTGACGACGGGGATGCGGGCCGTGTCCTCGGCCGCGATCAGGTGCCGTGCGATCCGCTGGGATTGGACGCGTCGGTTCGAGACGCCCAGCTGCACGCGGAAGCTGGCGTGATTGACGATGACCTGCGCCGGATCGCTCGGCACCTTCACCATGCTCAGCGCGGGAGCGTCGTCGAGTCCCGACGAGCGGTCCCCCGTAGGTGTGCGGGGTGTTCTGGTGTCCACACTCGTCTAACCGAGTGACCCGACGTTAGGACACTGTCTTGACGCGCCGGATGTGTCCGGACCGCGTCAAGCATGTCTCCCACCCGTCCGGACGACCTGGAATACCCCGTACGGGTGAAGGTGCCGAACGGTCGTTCAGGCGCGGCGGCGTGCCGCCTCGTACAGCACGATTCCCGTCGCCACACCGGCGTTGAGGGATTCGGTGCCGCCCGGCATCGGGATCCGCACCCGGAAGTCGCAGGTCTCGCCGACGAGTCGGGAGAGCCCCTTGCCCTCGCTGCCGACGACGATCACCACGGGGCCCGCCAGCGCCTTCAGTTCGCCGATCTCGGCCTCTCCGTCGGCGGCCAGCCCGACGATCGCGATCCCCGCCTTCTTGTACGCCTCCAGGGTGCGCGTCAGGTTGGTGGCCCGCGCGACGGGCGTACGGGCGGCGGCACCGGCGGACGTCTTCCAGGCGCCGGCGGTCATCCCGGCGGCGCGCCGCTCGGGGACGACGACGCCGTGGCCGCCGAAGGCGGAGACGGAGCGGACGACGGCGCCGAGGTTGCGCGGGTCGGTGACGCCGTCGAGGGCGACGATCAGCGGGTCCTGGCCCGCGTCGTGGGCGGCCGCGACGAGGTCCTCGGGGTGCGCGTACTCGTAGGGCGGAACCTGGAGGACCAGACCCTGGTGGTTCAGGCCGTTGGTCATCCGGTCGAGCTCGGGGCGGGGGGCCTCCATGAGGTTGATGCCGCCGCGCTCGGCCGCGAGCTGGAGCGCCTCGCGCACCCGCTCGTCGTTGTCGATGAACTGCTGGACGTACAGCGTGGAGGCGGGCACGCCCTCGCGCAGCGCCTCGACGACGGGGTTGCGCCCGACGACGAGTTCGGAGGTCGAGCGTCCGCCGCCGCGCCGCTGCGGGGCGCGTCCGACGGCCCGGCGGGTCTTCGCCTGGGCGATGCGCTGCTTGGCGTGCCCCTTGCGCATCTCGGCGGGGGGCGTGGGTCCCTTGCCTTCCAGGCCCCGGCGTCGCTGGCCGCCACTGCCGACCTGCGCGCCCTTCTTGCCGGACATGCGGCGGTTGTTCGCGGCCATGATGTACCCGTCTCCATGAAGTCGTGTGTGCGTACGGCTCTGCGTACGCACGTCGGTGTCGCGTCCGTGGCGTCGGCGACTCGGTCCTGCGTCTGTCGCGTCGGCGTGCCGGTGTCGCGTCTGTGTCGGTGTTACGTCTATGCAGTGTGCCGCCCGGAGGCCCGGACGGCACACTCGATCTTGCGGCCGGGCCGCGGCCGTGCTGTGGCCGTGCGTCCGCGTCAGCGCGGGCCGAGGCTCCAGCGTGGACCCTGCGGGCCGTCCTCGATGACCAGTCCGGACTGGCCGAGCTGGTCGCGGATGGCGTCCGCGGTGGGCCAGTCCTTGCGGGCGCGGGCGGCCTCGCGCTGGTCGAGGACCATGCGGACGAGGGTGTCGACGACGCCGTTCAGATCGTCGCCGCGGTCGGTGCCACCGGCCCAGTGCGGGTCGAGGGGGTCCAGGCCGAGGACGGCGAGCATGGCGCGCACCTCGGCGAGGCGGGCGACGGCCGCTTCCTTGTCGTCGGCGGCCAGCGCGCTGTTGCCCTGCCGGACGGTGGTGTGCACCACCGCCAGGGCCTGCGGTACGCCGAGGTCGTCGTCCATGGCCTCGGCGAAGGCGGGCGGCACCTCGGCGGCCGGCTCGACGGCGTCCGCGGTGCCGGTCAGCTCGCCGACCCGCTGGATGAAGTTCTCGATCCGCGCGAACGCGGACTCCGCCTCGCGCAGGGCCTCCTCGCTGTACTCGATCATCGAGCGGTAGTGCGGGGTGCCGAGGTAGTAGCGGAGCACGATGGGCCGCCAGCGCTTGACCATCTCGCTGACGAGCACCGAGTTGCCGAGCGACTTCGACATCTTCTCGCCGCTCATGGTGACCCAGGCGTTGTGCACCCAGTACCGGGCGAACTCGTCGCCGTAGGCCTTGGCCTGGGCGATCTCGTTCTCGTGGTGCGGGAAGATCAGGTCGAGGCCGCCGCCGTGGATGTCGAAGACGGTGCCGAGGTATTTGTGCGCCATCGCCGAGCACTCGAGGTGCCAGCCTGGACGCCCGCGGCCCCAGGGCGACTCCCAGCTCGGCTCGCCGGGCTTGGCCGTCTTCCACAGGGCGAAGTCGCGCGGGTCGCGCTTGCCGGTCTCGCCCTCGCCCGACGGCTGGAGCAGATTGTCCAGCTCCTGGTTGGACAGCTCCAGGTACTCGGGGAACGAGGTGACGGCGAAGTAGACGTTGCCGTCGGCCTCGTAGGCGTGGCCGCGCTCGATGAGGCCGCGCATCATCTCGACCATCTCGGTGATGTGGCCGGTGGCGCGCGGCTCGTAGGTCGGGGGGAGGCAGCCGAGGGCCCGGTAGCCGTCGGTGAAGGCGCGCTCGTTCTCGTAACCGATGGACCACCAGGGGCGGCCCTGCTCCGCGGACTTCGAGATGATCTTGTCGTCGATGTCCGTGACATTGCGGATGAACGTCGTGCGCAGACCGCGGTACTCGAACCAGCGGCGCATGATGTCGAAGTTCAGCCCCGAACGGATGTGCCCGATGTGGGGTGCTGCCTGCACGGTGGCACCGCACAGGTAGATCGAGACACAACCCGGCTGGAGCGGGACGAAGTCACGAATCTGCCGGGCGCTGGTGTCGTACAGGCGAATAGTCACCCCTCCAGGGTAGTCGGCCCGGGGCGGTGCCTCGCGCCCCTTTCCGCCGTCCTCGCCCCGTGTTTCGGTCGGCCCCGGTCCCCGGTTCACGCGGACGGCGGTCAGCCCCGGTCCGTGCGGACGACGAGGGCGGTGGCGACGGCCATCAGTCCTTCGCCGCGGCCCGGGAAGCCCAGTCCGTCGGTGGTGGCGCCGGAGACCGACACGGGTGCCCCGGCGGCCTCGGAAAGGATCTTCTGCGCCTCGTCCCGGCGCTTGCCGATCTTGGGCCGGTCCCCGACGACCTGCACCGCCACGTTGCCGATCCGGAATCCGGCCGCCCGGACGATCCGCGCGGCCTCGGTCAGCAGGGTCACGCCGGAGGCGCCGGACCACTCGGGCCGCCCGGTGCCGAAGTGCCGGCCCAGGTCGCCGAGGCCGGCGGCGGAGAACAGGGCGTTGCACGCGGCGTGCGCCACGACGTCGGCGTCGGAGTGCCCGGCGAGTCCGGGCCCCTGGCCCTCCCACTTCAGACCGGCGCACCACAGCTCCCGGCCGTCCTCGAAGGCGTGGATGTCGGTACCGATGCCGACCTGCGGGAGGAGGGGCTCGGGGTGGAGGGATTCAGCGCGTGCGGCCTCGGCGCGTGCGGATTCCGTCCGTACGGACTCGGCGTGGACGGACTCCGCGCGTGCGGCCTGCGGCTCAGAAGCCATCGTTGAGCCTCCTGCGGGCGAGGACCGCCTCGGCGAGGACGAGGTCGAGGGGGCGGGTGACCTTGAACGCCTCTTCGTGGCCGGGCACGGTGACGACGGCCAGGCCCAGCTGCTCGATCATGCTCGCGTCGTCGGTGACGTTGTCGGTCACCGTCTCGTGCGCGCGCACCAGGGTGTCCCGGTCGAAGCCCTGCGGGGTCTGCACGGCGCGCAGCAGGGAGCGGTCGGGGGTGGCGACCACGGGCTCCGGCTCGCCGGGGACGGCGGCGGGCTCGACCTGTTTGACGGTGTCGGCGAGCGGCAGCGCCGGGACCACGGCGGGGGCGCCGTCGCGGACGGCCTCGACGACGGCGTCCACGGTGTCGACGGGGACCAGCGGGCGGGCCGCGTCGTGCACCAGGACGATGTCGTAGCCGGGCGGCAGCGCGTCGAGGCCGAGTTTGACGGACTCCTGGCGGGTCTCCCCGCCGGGGACGACGACGAATTCGGTGCGGTCGGGCAGCGCGTGCGCGTCGAGCAGCGTCCTGACCTCCGCGGCGCCCTCGGGCGGGGCCACGACGACGACCAGGGAGACGGCGCGGGAATCGGCCATCGCGCGGACGGCGTGGATGAGCATGGGCGTGCCGCCCAGGGCGCGGAGCGCCTTGGGCGCGCCCGGACCGAGGCGCACCCCCCGGCCGGCGGCCGGGATCACGGCCGCCGTGCGGGCGGTCGTACGGCCGGGCACGGGCTGTGCCGGCGACTGCGGGAAGGGATCGTCAGACATCGGTTCCTGTCAGGTTTGTGTGCTGGACCCGAGTGGGTATGGCCTGGGCGTAACCCTTGCTCCCGGAGCGGGGGAAGTGCCGGGCGTACCGCCTTGACCAGCCCCTTCCGTGACTCTGGTCGAGCCGGCCGCCCGGACCCGGCAGGGTGCGGGGAAGCACGGCGGGTGCGAAGCGTACGGGCCGGGCGGCATACGGACGGTGTCCGGGGACGAACATGCCGCAGCGCCCGGCGACTTCACACACGTCATCGGGCACCGCGGCATTTCGATAGTGCTGGTCCTCGAGGTGCACTGGAATTCGGTGTGCTACCGAGCACCGGGCGACGAAGCTCCGTGCGTGCCCCGCCTGCTGCCTCTTCCCCGCCTCAGGAGGCGAGGACCTCGTCGAGGAGAGCTTCGGCCTTGTCCTCGTTGGTCTTCTCCGCGAGGGCGAGCTCGCTGACCAGGATCTGGCGCGCCTTGGCGAGCATGCGCTTCTCACCGGCGGAGAGACCGCGCTCACGCTCACGACGCCACAGGTCACGCACGACTTCCGCGACCTTGATGACATCGCCCGAGGCGAGCTTCTCCAGGTTTGCCTTGTACCGGCGGGACCAGTTGGTGGGCTCCTCGGCATACGGTGCGCGCAGCACCTCGAAGACCCGGTCCAGCCCGTCCTGACCGACCACATCACGTACGCCGACGAACTCCGCATTGTCCGCTGGCACACGTACCGTCAGGTCACCCTGGGCGACCTTCAGCACCAAGTAGGTCTTGTCCACGCCTTTGATCTGGCGAGTTTCGATAGCCTCGATCAGCGCGGCCCCGTGATGGGGATAGACCACGGTGTCGCCAACCTTGAACGTCATGTGACAGGTACCCCTTCCGTGGCTATCCAGGGTAACACGGATACGGCGTGTTCTGAATGACGTTTTCGCAGGTCAGGGCCATTCTCGGGGCTTGACAACAGCATCAGGAACGTGCTTCGACCGCCGAACGGAAGCAGGTATTCGCAGGTCGGAGGGGCTCTCCGGGGCAAGTGAAACGCGTACGTTACACGTATCCGGAGCCCTTCGAGGACGCCCATACATCCCCATATGTCTGACTCCAAGTGCTCGACTTCCGCTACTCCGTTCGGTGCGTCCGGCCGGGTTCCGGCCGAATCCGGAATTGATCACGAGCCCTCCCGGGACACGCCGACGGTGATCCATTTCCGGACGCCCGCCGCATTTCCCGGCCCGGTCCCGCATTCCTTCACGGAATATGCGCCACGCCGAGGCGAGGACGCCCCCGGCCGTACTTATGTGAATGCCGGAGGAGTGTCCGGACGGAGTAACCCGCGAGTCACTCGTGTGCGTCGCGCGAGTCGGCGGCGGGCATCACGCCCTCGCACACGGGCTCACGATCGGGCATCACACTCCGGGACCGCACGCAAGCCGAGAGACCTCCCCTGTCCGCCCCTGACGGCGCCCGTACGTGCCATCCGGGGTGAACAGAGAAGGCCCCAGGGAGGGTCGGGTGCGGACGCGCGGGAACGGCTCGATAACCTGAGGCCGCTGGCAGACACCCGCTGACAGCGACTTACAGACACTCAGGGCGGCTGACCGGTCGCCACCGCTCGCACGAGTCAAGGAGTTGCCGCCGCCGTGAGCAGCAGCCTTCGACGCGGGGCCATCGCCGCCGCCGTCATCGCGTTCTCGATCGCCTCGCTCTCCGCGTGCGCGGCCGGCAACAACGCCCAGAGCCTGCAGATCCAGCCGGACAACGCCGCGACGACCGTCGGCGACATCAAGGTCCAGAACGCCATCGTCGTCACCCAGCCGGACCTCGAGTCCACGGGTCCGGCCGTCGTCTCCGCGACCCTGTTCAACGAGGGCCGCACCGACCAGACGCTGGAGTCGGTCACCCTCCCCGGCACCGGCAAGACCGCCGAGCTGACCCCCGCCAAGGGCGGCAGCCTGACCGTCCCGGCCGGCGGCCGGCTCATCCTCGGCGGCGAGGGCAACGCCTCGGCCGTACTGTCCAGCAGCCGCGAGTCCGTCCAGGACGGCAACGCCCAGCCGGTCACCTTCACCTTCAGCGAGACCGGTGACGTGAGCCTGCGCGCGTTCGTCTACCCGGCCGAGAACTTCTTCACCGACTGGGGCCCGAGCGACATCCCGACCGCGCCGGAGACCTCGGCCGAGCCGTCGGCGGAAGCGTCCGCCGAGGCCACCGGTGACGCCACGGGCTCGTCGGACGACTCCGCGGCCGGCGAGGCCGGCGAGGCCGGGGAGGCCGGGGAGACCGAGGGCGCCGCCGACGGGACGGGCACCCCGACCGACGCCGCCTCGGCCAGCCAGCCGGCCGGCAACTGAACGGCAGCGGCGACGGCCGCGGTGGCGGCAGCACCCGTACGGGTGGCTGCGCCGTCACGTAGCCGCACAGCCGCGTACACGCACTGATACGACGGTGGGCGGGACCCCTGCGAGGGGTCCCGCCCACCGTCGTATCAGCGGCCGTGCCGGTCACTGCCGGTCACTGCCGACCGATACCGGTCATCGGGTACCGGGTGCCGGGTGTGCCGGGTACCGGAAACCGGGTGTGCCGGGTGTGCCGGGTACCGGAAACCGGGTGTGCCGGGCGTGCCGGGTACCGGAAACCGGGTGCCGGTGCCGGTGCCGGGCGATGGTGGCCCGGCACCGGGGGTCCGTCTACGGCTCGAACTTGTAGCCGAGCCCGCGGACCGTCACCAGGTAGCGCGGCGCGCCCGGGTCCGGCTCGATCTTGGCGCGCAGCCGCTTGACGTGGACGTCGAGGGTCTTGGTGTCGCCCACGTAGTCGGCGCCCCAGACCCGGTCGATGAGCTGCATGCGGGTCAGCACGCGCCCGGCGTTGCGCAGCAGCATCTCCAGCAGGTCGAACTCCTTCAGGGGCAGGTCGACCTTGGTGCCGCTCACGGTGACCACGTGCCGGTCGACGTCCATGCGGACGGGACCGGCCTCCAGGGCGGCGGGGGCGACCTCCTCGGGCTCGCCCCTGCGGCGCAGCACGGCGCGGATGCGGGCGACCAGTTCGCGCGAGGAGAACGGCTTGGTGACGTAGTCGTCGGCCCCTATCTCCAGGCCCACCACCTTGTCGATCTCGCTGTCCTTGGCGGTCACCATGATCACGGGGACGTTGGAACGGCCGCGCAGCTGGCGGCACACCTCGGTGCCCGGCAGGCCGGGCAGCATCAGGTCGAGGAGGACGAGGTCGGCGCCGTTGCGCTCGAACTCGTCGAGGCCGTCGGGCCCGGTGGCCGCGACGGCGACCTCGAAACCCTCCTTGCGGAGCATGTACGACAGGGCGTCGGAGAAGGACTCCTCGTCCTCGACGACGAGCACTCGGGTCACGGAAGGACCTCCGGGGAGGGAAGCGTTTCGTACGCGGATGGATCGGGGGAGTGGGGGGAGCCGGCGGTCCGTCCGGCCTCGGCGTCGAGGCCTTCGGGGTCGTCCTGGTGGGACGGCCGGGGTGCGCGGTCGCGGGTGGGGGCCGCGGCGGCCTCGGGAAGCCGCAGGGTGAAGGTGGAGCCCTGGCCTTCGGCGCTCCACACGGTGACTTCCCCGCCGTGCGAGGCGGCCACGTGCTTCACGATCGCCAGGCCGAGACCCGTACCGCCCGTGGCACGGGAGCGGGCCGGGTCGACACGGTAGAAGCGCTCGAAGACGCGCTCCCTCTCCTTCTCCGAGATGCCGATGCCCTGGTCGGTCACGGCGATCTCGATCATGTCCCCGCCCGGCCGGGCGACCCTGCGGGCCGCTATGCCGACGCGGGTGCGGGCGGGTGAGTAGTTGACGGCGTTCTCGACGAGGTTGCCGAGAGCGGCGGCGAGCTGGCCGCGGTTGCCCCAGACGCGGAGGTCGCCGGTGGTGGTCGATTCCGCCTTGTGTCCGGTGTCGCCCTGATCCGCTCCTTCGGGGGACCACACGTTCGAGGCCATGGTGATCTGTTTGGTGCCCGCCGCGTGCCGGCAGCGGCCGACGGCCTCGGCGACGAGTTCTTCCACGCGGACGGGTTCGGCGTCCTCGAGCGGGTCGTCGTTCTGGACCCGGGAGAGGTCGATGAGTTCCTGCACCAGGTTGGTGAGGCGGACGGCCTCGCCCTGCATGCGGCCGGCGAAGCGCTCCACGGCCTGGGGGTCGTCGGAGGCGTCCATGACGGCTTCGGACAGCAGGGAGAGCGCGCCGACCGGGGTCTTCAGTTCATGGCTGACGTTGGCGACGAAGTCACGCCGTACCGCCTCTATGCGGCGGGCCTCGGTGAGGTCCTCCACGAGCAGCAGGACGAGCCGGGAGCCGAGGGGGGCCACCCGGGCGGAGACGGCGAGGGCCTCGCCGCGTCCGGTGCCGCGGCGGGGCAGGTCCAGTTCGACCTGGCGTATCTCGCCGTCGCGCCGGGTGTCGCGGGCCATCTGCAGCATGGGTTCCACGGCGAGCTTGCCGCCGCGGACCAGCCCGAGGGCGTACGCGGCGGAGCTGGCCTTGACCACGCCGTCCGCCTCGTCCAGGACGACGGCGGAGGAGCGCAGGACGGACAGCACGGTGTCCACGCCCGGCGGAAGCACCGGGTCGGTGTGCAGCGAGGAACGTATGGGGCGCCTCTGTTCGCGTTCGCTGAAGCGGACCGCCAGCATGGCGATGACGCCGGTGAGCACTCCGGCGATCGCTGCCACTGCGGCGACCGCCGCGTTCACGTCCATGTGTCCAGGTTAGGCATGCGCCGACCGGTGGCCACAGCCATGGGACGACATGCTCGAACACTCGTCGCCCAGAGTTCACCTTGGAGCCAGGGATGATTCATGTGAGGGGCCGGATTCGGACGCGTGGAGAACGGAACGTGGGAGCGTGGGGTTCGCACCGTCGGTCGCGCGGGGTTCGCGCCGTCGGCTGCGTGGTGGGGTACATGCCCCGAGATCCCATGGGGGCCCCGGCTCCCGAAACCCCTTCGAACGCATGAGAGGAACCCTGATGCGGGACGCGTACCACGAGGAACTGGATTCGATCGGCGACGGTCTGGTGGAGATGGCCCGACTGGTCGGGTCGGCGATCGGGCGCGCCACGACCGCGATCCTCGACGCCGATCTGAGGCTGGCCGAGCACGTGATCGAGGGCGACCAGAAGGTCGACGAGCTCCAGCACGACCTGGAGGCCCTGGCGATAGCCCTGCTGGCGCGCCAGCAGCCGGTGGCGACCGATCTGCGGATCGTCGTCACGTCGCTGCGGATGTCGGCCGACCTGGAGCGCTCCGGCGACCTGGCGCAGCACGTGGCGAAGCTCGCGCGGCTGCGGTATCCGGAGCGTGCCGTGCCGAGCGACCTGCACGCGACCATCCTGGAGATGGGCCAGCTCGCCCAGCGCCTGATGGCCAAGGCGGCCGAGGTGATCATCACCAAGGACGTCGACCTGGCGCTCCAGCTGGAGCAGGACGACGACGAGATGGACCTGCTGCACCGCACCCTCTTCCAGCACCTGATGGACGACCGCTGGAAGCACGGCATCGAGACGGCCGTCGACGTGACACTGCTGGGCCGCTACTACGAGCGGTACGCCGACCACGCGGTCTCGGTCGCCAAGCGGGTGGTCTACCTGGTCACGGGCGAGCACGCGGACGAGATCCAGCCCGACATCCAGCCCGACATCCAGGCGGCGCCGGGGACGGACGCCTGACCGGACCGGGCGGGGAATCGGCCAGGGGCACGTGCGAGTCCCAATGCGCCGTCGATGCGCCGTTGATGCGCCCGGTGGCGCGGGCATCCAATGGGCACAGGCACCAGTCTCGAGGAGGGACCCATGGCCGATTCCCCCAGTTCCACCGGCACGACGCCCGATCCCGCGCGGGAGCGCGAGACCGAGCAGCCGGCCGAGATCAGAAGCCTGACCCTGATCGCCGCGTGCGGCTGCGGTTCGGGCTGCGGCTGCGGCTGCCAGTCGGGCGGCTCCTGCCAGTGCGGCTGAGCCCGTCCGCTCACCGCTCGGTACACGCCGAGGGCCCCCGCGGCCGTCGTGACGGCGGCACTCGCTGCCGCCGTCGTCCGGCCGCCGGGGCCCTCGGCGTGCCGTGCGGTCGGCGCAGGCGCAGCATGGAAGGTACCCAGACCCGAAGCAGACACGTACGCCCGAGGGAAGGTTCGTACGGTTCGCACGACCGGACAACGGTGCGTACGGCCGGCTGAAGCCGGAAGGAGGTGCGAGGCCATGGCGCAGTACATGGATGTCCACCACAACATGGGCGGCATCACGGCGGACCAGCTGGAACAGGCCCACGCGGCCGACCTCGCGATTCAGCAGGAAGAGGACGTCCACTTCCAGCAGGCGTGGGCGGACCCGGAGTCCGGCACGATCTACTGCCTCTCGGAGGCGCCCTCCGCCGAGGCGGTCCAGCGCATCCACGAACGCACCGGCCACCAGGCCGACGAGATCCACGCGGTGCCGTTGTCGGTGCGGTGAGCCTCAGGAGGCGCCGGCCTCCGGCCGCCCCTCACCCCCACGCCCCGGCACCACGGCCTTCTCCACGCTCGCGTCCACTCCGGCGGCGACCACCGACGCCTCCTCCACGGGGGCGGGGACGAGGGCGGGGACGGGGGCGGGGACGGCGTCGGTGGCAGGAATCGAAGCCGGGGCCGGTGCCGGGGCCGGTGCCGGGGCCGGTGCCGGGGCCGCAAGGGTGGAGGACGCGGACGGCAGCCGCCGCATCAGCAGCGCGTACCCGATTCCCGCCACCGTGCCGACGACGGCGCACATGCCCCACAGCCACTCCGCCCCGTACCGGTCGATCACGAGTCCCGACATCAGCGGGGCGACGAGCGCGGCGACGGCCCAGGACATGGTGTACATGCCCTGGTAGCGCCCGCGCCCGTGGGCCGGCGAGAGCTGGACGACGAGCCCGGTCTGGGTGGGCGCGTTGACGATCTCGGCGAGCGTCCACACGCAGACGGTGAGGGCGAAGACGCCGACCGACCCGGCGAAGGCGGTGAGGCCGAAGCCGTACCCGGCGAGCAGCGCGGAGACCACCAGCAGGCGGCCGGGGTCGCGGTGCTCGATGAACCGGGTGACCGGGATCTGCAGGACGACGATCAGGACGCCGTTGACCGCGATGGCCATGCCGTAGTCGGCCGGGGTGAACCCGGCCGCGCCCATCGCGACGGGCAGTCCGACGGCCCCCTGCTGGAAGATCAGCGCGACGAGGAAGGACAGCCCGACCACGCCCATGAACCGCCCGTCGCGGAGCACGGTCCCGAGCCCGACGGAGTCCTCGCGCGCCTCCCCCGCGGCCTGGACGGGCTTCGACTCGGGGAGCTTCACGAAGACGACGATCGCGCAGATCATCGTCATCACGGCCTCGAGGAGGAACCCGGCGGCGTAGCTGTGCTCGGCGATGAACCCGGCGGCCATGGTGGAGACGGCGAACCCGAGGTTGATGGCCCAGTAATTGAGGGAGAAGGCGCGGATGCGGTCCTCGGGCCGGACGATGTCGGCCATCATCGCCTGGACGGCGGGCCGGGAGGCGTTGGAGGCCATCCCGACGAGGAAGGCGACGCCGGCGATGGCGACGGGGTCGCGCACGAAGCCGAGCAGCGCGACAGACACCGCGGTGGACGCCTGCGCGACCAGCAGGGTGGGCCGCCGTCCCAGCCGGTCGGTCATCACCCCGGCGCCCAGCGAGGACAGCACCCCGCCGAGGCCGTGCAGGGCGGCGACCAGACCGGCGTAGGTGGCGGAGTAGCCGCGGTCGAGGGTGAGGTAGAGCGCCATGAAGGTGGCGACGAAGCCACCGAGCCGGTTGACGAGGGTGCTCGTCCACAGCCACCAGAAGGCGGGTGGCAGCCCGGACACGGTCTCCCGCATCGCACGCCCGGTACGCCCGATGGACACCACGAAAACCCCCCGAATGTAAGCGCCTGAACCGGCAGGCACACATTACGAAGGCCGCCGGAGCGCCCACCACTCGATTAACAGATCCCGTCAACCCGTCGAGCCCGCCCTTCACCCACCGGACAGGGGGGCGGCCCGCGCGGGGCTTCGATTACGCTCGGAGCCATGGCCGACGCACCGTACAAGCTGATCCTCCTCCGCCACGGCGAGAGCGAATGGAACGCGAAGAACCTGTTCACCGGCTGGGTGGACGTCAACCTCACCGAGAAGGGCGAGAAGGAGGCAGTCCGCGGCGGTGAGCTGCTGAAGGACGCCGGCCTGCTGCCCGACGTACTGCACACGTCGCTCCAGAAGCGCGCCATCCGCACCGCCCAGCTCGCGCTGGAGTCCGCCGACCGCCTGTGGATCCCGGTGAACCGCAGCTGGCGCCTGAACGAGCGCCACTACGGCGCCCTCCAGGGCAAGGACAAGGCGCAGACCCTCGCGGAGTTCGGCGAGGAGCAGTTCATGCTGTGGCGCCGCTCCTACGACACCCCGCCGCCCCCGCTGGACACCGACGCCGAGTACTCCCAGTTCGACGACCCGCGCTACGCCACCCTCCCGCCGGAGCTGCGCCCGCGCACGGAGTGTCTGAAGGACGTCGTCGTCCGCATGCTGCCGTACTGGTTCGACAGCATCGTCCCCGACCTCCTGACCGGCCGCACCGTCCTGGTCGCCGCCCACGGCAACAGCCTGCGCGCCCTGGTCAAGCACCTCGACGGCATCTCGGACGGCGACATCGCGGGCCTGAACATCCCGACGGGCATCCCCCTGTCCTACGAACTCGACGCCGACTTCAAGCCGCTCAACCCGGGCGGCACCTACCTCGACCCGGACGCCGCGGCGGCGGCCATCGAGGCGGTCAAGAACCAGGGCAAGAAGAAGTAAGCCGACACCAGTAAGCCCCCGGCCTGCGATTTCCTGTCAGGTCGGGGGCTTCTTGGCGGGGCGGAGCCGTCCTCTGGGCCGTCAGTTGCCCGACCCAGCCGTCAGACGCCGGCGGGGTGCGAGACCGGACCGCTTGCGCGCCCCGGCGAACTGATGGCCGCGCGCCTCGGCGAGGAGCGGGCGAGACCCCGCCTCCACGTCGGCCGGCTCGCACCACCGGCCCGTCCACTACGGTCGTCCGGTTTCTCTGCACCGGTCCCGCCGGATCGCCCGGGACCACCCCCGCCCTTGGCGCCACCCGGTTCAGCGTTCACGACCCCTTCCGCGCATACTCCAGTATGCTTGCCGTATGTCCTCGACGACTCGCATCACCGTCACCCTGCCCAGCGACCAGGTGGCAGAACTCCGCAAGCTCACGGACAACGTGTCCGGCTACGTGGCGGAAGCGGTCGCCCGCCAGATCCGGCACCAGTTGCTCGGCGACGACCTGCGACGCCATGAAGAAGAGCACGGGAAGTTCAGCGACGAGGAACTCGCGGAAGCCCGGTCGAAGATCTTCGGTGCCCTCGCCCCCTCCAAGGATGCGGACGCCGCATGACGGGACGCATCGAGACCGTGGTCCTGGATTCGGAAGGGCTTTCGGCCTGGATCGCGCAGGACCGCAAGTTCCTCGCGCTGCTCCAGGTGTTCCACGAGATGGGTGCCGACCTCGTCATCGGAGCGAACACCATCGTGGAGGTCAGCCACTCGCGTACCAACATGCCACGCCTCAACTGGCTCCTGTCGCGCATCAAGGTGGAACCGGTCACCGAGCAGGCGGCGAAGGCCGCTGCGGAACTCCTCAAAGCGGCAGGGCTGCATGGCCACAAGTACGCCATCGACGCCACCGTGGCCGAAGTAGCCCTTCGCCAGCCACAGCCGGTCGCGCTGCTGACGTCCGACAGCGACGACATGACAAAGCTCTGCGGTAACCGCGTCCGGATCGTCTCCCTGTGACGCACCGGCTCATTCGGTTGCCTCATGGGTGAGTGACCACGCACGGTCCACCAGCGCCGACGTGCCTAGAACATGGCGGGCCACGTAGCAGGAGACGAGAGCATGCGCGCCTGGTGCGAGAAGCTCGAACTGACGCTGAAGCACTGACGGCGCTTGCGACACCCGCCGGTTCTGCGGTCGGCATGGCATGACCACCTCGTCACGGCCTTCCAGGCGAAGACAGAACGCCATGCGGCTTGAAGGAAGACCACATATCGGATCATCCTTGGCACCATGAGCCTCCTCTCCCCCTCCCTCGACATGCCCGCCATGGGCGACTACGCCTACGACTGGGCCCTGGTCGACGTGGAGACGTCGGGACTCATAGCCCGGCGGGACCGGGTCCTGTCCGTTGCGGTCATCACGATCGGTCCGGACGGTGAACAGACCGGAGAGTTCTCGACGCTGCTCAATCCGGGATGTGATCCGGGTCCAGTGGAGGTACACGGGCTCACCGTCGAGCAACTGCAGGGCGCGCCGACCTTCGACCAAGTCGCAGGGCGAATCGGAGCGATGCTCCAGGACCGGGTCCTGGTAGCCCACAATGCTCAATTCGACTACGACTTCCTGGCCTACGAGTTCACCCGTGCACGGATGTGGCTGCCGGTGTCGCAGCGGCTGTGCACCCTGGCTCTGAACCGCCAGGTGGATCCCCCTACGGACGATATGAAGCTCGGCACCCTCGCCGCCCACTACGGCGTCTCCCAGCAGCGCGCTCACGATGCGTTGGACGACACCCGGGTGCTTGCCGGGATCCTGCGGGCGTCGCTGCGCGAGGCAGCTCGGATCGATCTGCCCTTGCCACTGGTGACCTGCCCGCCACGGGCAGAATCCCAGTTCACGCCGAAGCCGCCGAAGACTCCCTGCGCCTACCGCAATCCGGGACGCATGGCTCCCGGCGGGCCGCTCCGGCAGGGGATGAAGGTCGCGATCACCGGGGAGACCGCACACGCGCGGGCGGAGCTGGTCGGGCGGGCGGTCACCGCCGGGTTGAACCTGATGACCTCCGTCAGCCGGCACACCAGCGTGCTGGTCACCAACGAACCGGCGTCCGATTCGGCAAAGGCCCGACGTGCACTCGTCGAAGGCGTGCCGGTCATCGACGAGCAGTCCTTCCTGCGACTGCTGGCCGACGTACAGCCGGGGACAGCACATGAGGCGACGGCCGTCAGGGGCGCCCCGGTGGCTGAGCCGGAAGCAGAACAGGTCGGGCTCGTGGGGCCGGTGTCCACCACCGCCTCTGCCGTACCCGCCCCGGAAGCAGCGGCCCTTCCCACAGCCTCCTCCAGGGTCTCAGTCCCCGCTCCGCGCCAATCACAGCCTTCCGGCAACACCTTGGACAAGCCCCTGGCGGGACGCCGGGTGCTGGTGCTCGGTGGCGCCCATGCCGATGCCGCGGCAGCTCGTACCCGCGTCGTCGAACTGGGCGGGTCCGCGGCGGTCAACCTGTCCGCCAGCGTCACCGACATCGTGCTCCTGCCGGGAGGGGAGGGCGACCGGCGTATGAAGCGCATCACCGCCCTTGGGCTCCCGGTGCACGACCTGCACTGGCTCGCCTCTCCGGCCGCAACGGACCAGAACGCGGCGGCTCTCCGGCCTCAGGAACCGCACGTGATGCCAAGGGGCGGCGTCATCGACCTGCCCATGCCGCACGGCAGACCCGCACCGGAGTGGTACGTCACCGCCGGTTGGGCCCCACAGTCCGACTGCGAGATCGACGTCGTCGCCTTCCTCCTCGACGAGGACGAACAGGTCACCTTCGACGAGGACTTCATCTTCTACGGAGCCCCGGAGAGCCCCGTCGGAACAGCGCGCCTGCTGACCGGAGGCCCTGCCGAACAGACCATCGCCCTCGACCTCGCGTCCCTGCCGCCCGCGACGCGGAAGATCGTCGTCGCTGCGGCCATCGACGGCGCCGCCACCTTCGGGACCGTCGGCGCGATCCAGATCGGTGCGGCCCCCGGCAGCAGCGGGGCACCTCTCGCCCGGGCCACCCTGGATGCCGCCACCACCGAACGCACCATGCTGCTCGCGGAGATCTACCGCAGGGGCCCGGTCTGGCGCCTACGCGCCGTCGGCCAGGGCTACGACCACGGCCTCGACGCCCTCGCACGTGGGTACGGGGTCGCCATCGCCGACTGAACGACGGTGCCGGATACGGAGTGTCTAGTCCCAGGTGATGTTTGACGTTCTGATCCCAGCTGTTGCCTGACGGTGGGCCTAGACAACATCGGAAACCTTGTGGGGCCTGTTCGCCTTCACGTTGCGGACCGGGACATCGGTGGTGCGCCGGATGGCCCGGACCTGGCCGGCCAGCTCGACGGTGATCGTCGTGTCCGACACGTGCACGGTCACGGTCTGCCCTGCGTAGGGGCGGCCGAGGGAGACGGTCTGGCGGCAGACCATGACCGTGCCCACCGCGCTGACCCGCCGCTGCACCCGCACCGGCTCGACACGAGGCCGTGGCGGCGGTCCGGCCGGCCGCAGACCCCACAGCCCACGGACTTCCTCACGGGTCAGCGGGTTGGGCCGCACCCGCAGCAGCTCCCTCGAGGACGGGTCGAAGAATGACAGCGTCTCGTCGTCGATCCGGATACCCACCCGGCGCCCGCCGAGGATCTCCGCCGCCAGCACCTGGTGCCCGGCCAGGCCCACCAGGCCGCTGTTGTTCACCGTCCGGTCCACCTCAAAGGCAGCCCCGAGCGGCCAGCCGTGCCAGGTCCGCCACCGACAGATGCGACCGCACCGTCTTGATCCGCGCTCCCGCGATCAGCAGATGGATCACCAAGGTGTCGGCCCAGAAGGTCACCGTCAGCCCCGAACGGGCCGGCCCCAGCCAGAACTGCTTGCCCGCGACCTGCAGATTCCCGCTCGCCGGCACCACCCGCTCGAACTCCACCGGCCCACCGGGCTCCACCGGCACCGCCGCCGGGACCAGCTCAGGCCGGTCGGCCGGCACGGACACCACCTCGACCGAACCCGGCTCCGGCTCCGGCTCCGGCTCCGCAGGAGGTGTCCGCTGCCGCGGCACCAGCGCCAGCACCCCGGGCACCCGCAGACCCAGCACGTCCCGTTCCTCCTCGGGCACCGGGGTGAACCGGTCGGCAGGAGACTGCATGTCCAGCGCCTGATGCGGACGCATCGAGTTGTACTCCTCCACCCACGCATCCAGTGCCGCCTGCGCCTCTCCGATACTCTCGAACGCACCGCATCCGTCCAGGAGTTCGCGCCGCAGCGTCTGATGGAACCGCTCGACCTTGCCCGTCGTGGTCGGGGAGGCCGGCTGGGTGAGGCGGTGCGCGATCCCGTTCTCCCTACAGATCCGGTCGAACAGCACCTCACCGCCCTGCCCGAACCGGTCGGTGAACTGCTTGCCGTTGTCGGTCAGCACCTCCTCCGGCACCCCGAACGCCTGCAAGGTCCCGGCGAAGGCCGAGCAGACCGCGCGCCCGGTCGCCCGCTCGACCACCGACGCGATCACGCAGTACCGGGAATGGTCATCCACCCCGGTCACGACCTTGGCCTCGGTCAGCTCCCCGGTCACCGGGTCGACCAGCATCACCCCGCCGACGATGTCCATCTGCCACAACTGCATCGCACGGTCCCGCTGCCAGCGCTTGTAATCCGACCGCCTCCGGCGCCGAGCTCCAGGTTCCACCAGCCCCTGGCGGACCAGAATCCGATACACGGTCATCCGCGACGGCACCGGCGTGACCGTCCCGGACCGCTCCAGCACATGAGCGATCCGCCGCGGACCCCACTTCGGGTGCTTGCGCCGCAGTTATAGGGCCGGTGGCCATGAGTCGATCACCGCATAGAGCGGCCCACGGCCAAGACGATGGTTGCGGACGCTGCCCCCTCCGGAACAACGAAGAGACCATCCATCCGGCCGGGGTGGTCTCTTCGTTCCAGGGCCTGTCCGACGGGTCGCGTCACCGACCCCGCACCCGACAGCACTGTCACCCGAATGGCCCAACATGACGTGCCACCCACATGGGTGAACATCAAGCTGATTAGTGCCCCAACCGAGGCAATCCGTGAAAGGCGAACCAAATGCGCATTCGACGAATCCTCGCCGCAGTCATCACCACGGCAGCCCTCGCCGGACTCGGCCTCACAGGCGCCGCCACCGCCACCGCCGGCAGCGTCACCTCGCCCGGCAGCGTCACCCCGGGTGAGTGCACGGACGGCGGCGGAACGATCGATCGGTCGACGCCCGTGCTCCCGACCTGCAGGGGCGGTATGTACGACGGGCAGACGGTCGACTAAACCCCACCAGGGCCTGTTGCGAAAGCGGATCGGCGCCCCGCAGCCACGCGCTGCGGGGCGCTCCCTCGCGAGCGTAGCCGGGAGAGTCGCAGGGACTGTGCCGACCCGTCGGGCACGCCAGGTCCGAGTCGGCCCGGAAGCACGCGGCGGGCGGGAGCTCCCGAACGCCGTCGCGCGCGAGCGCAGCGAGCTGCCAAGGTTTGCGCGGCCGTAGGCCGCACCTCTGTTACTGAGGCAAGAAGCCGGGGGTTCCTTGCCCAAGCTCGCGGAGGCGAGCGAGGTAGTCCGCCTCCGGCGGGGGATCGGCCGGCACCGGGATGGAGGGGGCGCCGTACCCGACCGCGGGCCCGTTGTGGTGTGCGTGGGGAGCTCCCATCCCGTCCACCGTCGACCCAGGCAGAGCCGAGCAGACGCGGCCCAGGGCGTCCAGGTCGTTCGTACAGTGGCACGCTCCACCTGGACGCCCTGAACCACGCCCGCTCCACGGTGTGTGGGTCGGCGGCGGACGGGATGGGAGCAGGAAAAGCGGTGGGGTCGGTAGCAATTCAGCTGCACGAGGACGCCTTGGCTAGCCGTTCGGATCAGCAATAATTGGCGGATACTGACCCGTGACGGGTATCCCACCCCGCTCGGCCAAGCCCTGGCCGAGTAGGGCGGATCGGCTGTCCGGTTGGTGCTGCGGCCGGTTCAGGCTGTCTTGACCGCGGCGGCGACGGCGTCGGTGAGCGGCGTGCTCGGGCGTCCGATGAGTCGTTCCAGGTCGGTGCTGGTGGTGAAGAGTTCGCCGCGGCTGATGCCGAGGTCGGAGTCGACCAGGAGGGCGGCGAACGGCGCGGGCAGTCCGGCGCCGAGCAGCACCTGGGTGTACTCGTCGGCGGGCAGGTTCTGATAGGTGACCGGCTTGCCGCTCTGGGCGGCGACCTCGGCGGCGAGTTCGGTCATGGTGTAGGCGGTGCCGCCCAGTTCGTACACGTTGCCGTCATGACCGTCGCTGGTGAGGACGACGGCCGCGGCGGCGGCGAAGTCGGCACGGGTGGCGCCGGAGATCCGGCCGTCGCCCGCGGAGCCGTCGATCGTACCAAACTGGAACGCGGTGGCGAGGTTGTCGGTGTTGTTCTCGATGTACCAGCCGTTGCGCAGGAAGACGTACGGCAGGCCGGACTCGCGAATCAGCGCCTCGGTGGTCCTGTGCTCCTCGGCGAGCTTCGTGCTGTTGGTGTCGGCGCGCAGGGTGCTGGTGTACGCGATCAGCTCGACACCGGCGTCCACCGCGGCCTGCACAACGTTCTTGTGCTGCGCCAGCCGCTGGCCGACCTCGTTGCCGGAGACCAGCAGAAGCCTGTCGGTTGTCGTAGGCATGACCAGCACTGCACCGCGAGACACCGCCGACCCGCTCGACGATCTGATCGCCGACGTGTTCAACCGTGCCTGCCCGTCTCGCCAGACGATGGAAACCGTTGCCAACAAGTGGGGAGCACTGGCCCTGGTCGCCCTCACCGAGAGCCCCTACCGGTTCAACGCCCTGCGCCGCCGGGTCGACGGGGTGAGCGAGAAGATGCTCGCGCAGACCCTCCACGCCCTGGAACGCGACGGCCTGGTGACCCGCGACGTGCAAGCCACCATTCCTCCCCGGGTGGAATACACGCTCACCGCCCCGGGTGCCCGCATCGCCGACACGCTGCGCGCCCTCCTCGACGTACTCGAAGCCGAGATCCCCGCGATCATGACCGCACGCGAGGACTACGACCGGCGGCACTGACCCCGCCCTCGGCGCACGACCAGTGCACCGGATCGGGCCTACGTGCCCTTCATCGCTCTACACCCGGTCCGTCATGAAGTTCTCTCACAGCCAGCAGTGAAGGCGCTGCGGCCGCCGGCCCGGCCCCGTCCTGGACCACGGCCCCCAGCTGCCAATCGAGGGGCACACCGCGACACCCCCGCCCGGGCCGTCTCTGGGCCGTGCGGGGGTGCTCAACGATGACAGATGGCGACGGTGGACGACGGCTCTTCCCCTGCTCAGAGACGGTGCTTCGGGTGCCGGCGCAGGTGCCGATCAGTGAAGCAGAGTTGAGCAACCTCAGAGAAGGTCCCGCCAGAAGGGGACCGTCGCTCGCGGGTTCCAGCTCTCGTCGACCTCACCCCGCGCCTCATCAAACTCCTGATGCACATAGTCGACCAGGTCCAGCCCGTAATAGATGATGTCGGTCTGCCACATGGAGAGCACCGGATGCCCGAAGCTTCCCCGGCCGGCGGGCAGGTAGCGGTGGGCGTACACGGGCACCAGTACCGGCGCCTCCGCCAGATGGCGCCGCGCCGTATCCAGTGCCGCGGTCCCGTCGACTGGACGCTCCCCCCAGCCCTCGTACCAGAACCCGTTGTGCTCCACGGCGAGCAGAACGCCCTCGACCGGCCAGTCGAGCTGTCGACGCAAGCTGTCCAGATCACCGCCACGCCACTCCGGCCAGGGCCTGGACCAGGTCTGCCCCTCCTCGGGAGGGACGTTGACCGGGAGGCCGGCCGCAAGGAACGCCCGGTGATCGTCCGCGAACTCGAAGCCGTACTCGCGCTCGATGCGCTCGAACTCGGCGTCCGTCAGTCCCGGCTCAAACTCATAGAGGCCTGTCTCTGCCAGACGACGCGCGGCCTCCGCACCCAGACGTACTCCCACACAGCTGATCACTACCGCACGCTAGCGCCAACCGAAGCCTGCAGTCATCTAAGTTGCGCGCTCCGTATCAACGACCGAGGCTTCTGACATTCACGGCTGACATCAACGACCCGGACGCCGGCACTCCTAAGCGGTCCTGCACGGCAGGCGTGGCCGGGTGGCTCCCCGACAATGCCGAGCAGCGATCGAACTCCTAAGAGGGCATCTCATTTGGCTCGATAGGCTGTCGGCCGTGGCAGGGATCGTTGAGCGGCTGGTGCCGGATGAGTTGTGGGAACTGTTCCAGCGCGTGGTGCCGGAGGCGCCTTCGCGGCCCCAGGGCGGCGGCCGGCGCCGGCACGGCGACCGTGAGGTGCTGGCCGCGATCGTGTTCGTGACGACCTCCGGGTGCACGTGGCAGCAGCTGCCCGCCGCGTCGTTCGGGCCCTCCGGGGCCACGGCCCACCGCCGGTTCACCGAGTGGACCAAGGCCCGGGTGTGGACCAAGCTGCACCGCCTGATCCTGGACGAACTCGGCTCCCGGGGCGAGCTGGACTGGTCCCGTTGTGCGATCGACTCGGTGAACATGCGGGCCCTGAAAAGGGGGACCTGACGGGTCCGAATCCTGTCGACCGGGGCAAGTACGGGTCGAAGATCCACCTGATCACCGAGCGGACCGGTCTGCCCATCTCCGTCGGAATCTCCGGCGCCAACCTCCACGACAGCCAGGCCCTGATCCCGCTGGTGAAGGGCATACCCCCGATCCGCTCCCGCCGCGGCCGACGCCGCCGCAGACCCGGCAAGCTCCACGCCGACAAGGGCTACGACTACCGCCACCTGCGGCAATGGCTCTCCCGCCGGGGCATCCGGCACCGCATAGCCCGCAAGGGCGTCGAGACCTCGCAGCGACTTGGCCGACACCGGTGGACCATCGAACGCACCATGGCCTGGCTCGCCGGCTGCCGCCGTCTGCACCGCCGCTACGAGCGCAAGGCCGACCACTTCCTGGCCTTCACCAGCATCGCCTGCACCCTGATCTGCTACCGCAGACTCACCAAATGAGATGACTTCTAAAGCGGGTGTCGGCGGACTACCGTCGCAAGTCGGCATGCAGTCGTCTACGGGCGGCGCTCCGGCGCCTTTACGAGGCCGCCTGAGATGCTTCAGGCGTCACGGTAAAGGCCGCGCGCTACGCGGACCACTCGGCCTTCCTTGAGCAGGCCGTCGATATACACCGAGGCTCCGTTGGGGTTGAGGATCTTGCCAGCTTCCGTCACAGAGCCGGCGATCTGCTTCAGGGTCATCGGTTCAGGTGAGTAGCGGAGCACCTCAACAATGGCCTGCGCCTTAGTCATGCCTGCGATCCGCTCGGCGAGTCCGGACTGCAGGGGGACCTGTTTGGCCAGAGCTTCGCGCTTCGCCTTCAGCCCTTCGATCTCGACTCCCAGGCGCGCGTACTGCAACTGCGCCTCCTGCAAGGCAGCTTCGACTTCCGTCAGGTCCCTCTGCAGCTCTTCCATGGCAGAGATGCCAGGAAAGTTTAACTAAGAAGTCTAGAGATTCCCTAACGCTTCTCAGTGGGAGGCCATGTGCATCTAGTGCGGCAGGGTGGAGCAGTGCGGTGGACGGTCAGCTCCTCCGCACCACTGCCGCACCAGGTGGGGCGGGGAGCAGCGGGGAATCACGGTGAATGGGAGCCCGCTCGGATGGGCCGAAGCCACACCGTCACCGCAGGTCAGCGCCGCGACAGGCCGCAAATGATCGCAGCTTCCCAAGCTGAGAGCGCGAGTTCGATTCTCGTCACCCGCTCCATGAAGAAGGCCCAGGTCAGAGACCCGGGCCTTTTGCTGTCCGCCGTGATCACTCGCCGCGTGCCGGAAGTACGCCAGATGCGCACCACCTCGCTCGCCGGAACCGCATCACGACCGCCGACCGAGCCGGGGTTCCAAAAGGTCCAGAGCCTCCTCCCAGCGGAAGCGGTCCGCTCCACCGCCGGCCTTGGGCCTGTGGGGCTCGTAGGTGCCGATCATGACGTTCATCTCACGCAGCACCTCCAGACTCCGCGCATAGGCGGGGTGGGCTGCCTGGGCGGCGTTCAGGTAGGGCAGAACGGCGGTGGGAACGCCCGTGCCGTGCGCCTCGCACAGGATGCCCAGAGCGAGGGTGTCGGAGATACCGGCGGCCCATTTGTTGATCGTGTTGAAGGTGGCGGGCGCGACGGCGATGGCGTCGGCCGGTGGCAGGGGGCGTGCTTCACCGGGTGCGCGCCAGGCGGAGCGGATCGGGCGGCCGGTCTGCTCCTCGACGGCCCTGACGTCAAGGAAGGCCAATCCCTGTGGAGTGACGATGACGCCGACGTTCCAGCCCCGTTCCTGCGCGGCTGTGATCAGCCTGCCGGCATCGGCGGCGATACCGGACGCGCAGACGACGACGTACAAGAAGGGTTTCTTCCCCATGGCCGTCGGATCGCTCACGCGGGCACCCCCAGTCGGCGGCTGAACTGATGCAGTTCGGGCAGGGTACGGCGGCGGTCGCGAGCCGCCATGTCCGCGACCAGATCCCGGACGGCAGGACGGCGGACGTCCTGTGCGGCGCATGCCTCGGCGATGCGCAGGGCCCGGTAGCCATCGGCAAGGCGTCCCTGACGGCTGTGTGCCCGGGCCACATCCAGCCACAGCGCGGCCCGGCGCTCCGGAACGGGAATGTGGCGGCGCATGAGCGGGTGGGCCGCCTGGAGCGCGCGGTCCACATCGCCGAAGGTCACCAGTGCGCTGACTTCGTGAAGAGCCACGTTGGTGGAGTCGAAGTTGGCCCATGCATCGGGCCGGTCGACGCAGACGTAGCGTGCCACTTCCTTCGCCTCGGAGAGAAACACCGCCGTGGCGGCGCGGTCGCCCCCACTGCTGGCCGCGGTCACACCCCGTAGAAGCAGCAGTCCGACAGCGGCGAGGTACTCCGGGGAGCGACGGTCGTAGGAGCCGGTGAGCTGGTCGGCGGCGTGACGCACGAGTGCGACGGCTTGAGCGGTGTGCTTCTCACGGGCCAGGACGTGAGCCTGTACGCGGACACTCGAGGCGAGGATCAGCGGGTCACCGGACCGCTCGGCCTCGGCCATGGCACGGCCGACGGCGAACCATGCGGTCCCTTGATCATGTTGCTTGAGCAGCAGACTGGTAGCGGTCTGGTAGGCCGTGGCAAGCAGTGGCGAGAGGGCATCCCTGGCTCCCACATCGCCTGCGGCCTGCCGGAGGTCGGCGATCAGGCCGGGGAGCATGCGTTCCAGTGCCGTGTAGTCGCAGGTGTAGAAGAGCCTGCGGGCCGCGCCGAGCCGATCACGCAGAACGGCCGTATCAAGTGGCGCGGCGGCGGCTGCTGGAAGCAGCCCGGGAAGGAGAGCTCGGACGAGTTCGTCGTGGGCGGTGACCGATTCGGGCAAAGGAACGAAAGCCGCGACGCCGGCGGCAAGGAACGTACGGCGGTGCATCTCCTTGACTCCGGGCCCGGGGCCGGGGGCAGCACGGTCAGGCGCGGCTGCGAGGCCCAACTGCTCGGAGGGGATGCCGAGCTCCTGTGCAACCGCCCGTAGGACACGGATGTCCTCCGTGCCACGGCCGCTCTCCAGACGGCTCACCTTGGACTGGTGATAACCGAGCGCGGTAGCGATTTCTCTCTGTGAGCGCCCCTGCAACACCCGCGCCCGGCGAATCACTTCACCGATCCGCCGCACCTCGTTGCATGCTTCGGCCATCTGCCACGGTTCCTTCCGCCGCTGCCGGTCCTGTCTGCACAACGGAACTCGAATCAGCCCGGTTCCGCCTCGATGCAGCTTCTGCATACCCCATGCACCGACAGCACTCGGCCCGAACGGGAACACCGGTCGACTGGTTCCTTGGAATGGCACCACCGACGCCGCTCACACAGGGAAGGCCACACATGGCAGCGCACCAGCTCGCTCTATCGGTACCGGCCACGGCCAACGCGGTCTCCACCGCGCGACACCAGGCCGTGAACGGGATACGGCGCTGGAACGCGGAATGGGACGACGACGTGGAGCACACCGCGGCCTTGGTGATCAGCGAACTGCTGACGAACGCGGTTCAGCATGCCGGCACCGGCCGAATCCTGCTGGCCCTCCGCCTCACTGGCACCGCCCTGCGCATCGAGGTCTGCGACTCCAGCTCGCTGCTCCCCCAGCCCGGCCCACCGGACGACGACAGCGAGACCGGGCGTGGTCTGCTCCTCGTCTCCGCTCTCACCGACCGGCACGGTGCCGAGCCGACACCGACTGGTAAACGGTGTTGGGCCGAACTCCCGCTCCTCGCCCCAACGAGGACAGACAACCACGCCTTTCTGAGGGGGAGTTGACTTGAATCCCGCATCGCCTCACATGTCGCGGACGCTTGAGGCACACATTGCACGTACCGAACGACCGTCCATCGACGCCAACGCAGCGGGAGTTTCGGGGCTTCCCGTGACGCCGAGCATTGCTGCAACCAGTACCAGCAGGATCCGACGAGGCTACTGGTGCGAGTGCCGGACCACAGCCACCGGAAACGGAACAGAGCGGCCGGTGTTCCTGGCATCCTTCGACGCCTACTCGGCGGCTCAGGCCGACCGATGGGTCGCGGTCGCCCTCCGGACGATCTCACCAGCACTCGATGCGGACGCCTCGGACGCGGCGTGGGCATGGCTGTACGAGGACCGCCTCGAAACGCGTCGATCCCTGCTACGAAGCGAACCCTGCACGGTGACAATCACACACGCCGGAACCCGCATCACCTGGACCATCCGCCCAGTGCTCTTCCTGCCCCTCGCACATCAACAAAACATCGAACTCCTCTCCTGTGCACACGACTTCAAACCACACGCCACAGACTGAGTTACAACTTTCTCCACTGGTTCAAGGCGGCTCGCTCCGCTCCCCGCGCGCGGCCCGGCCCCCGACCGGGCCTGCGCTCCTGTCTCCGCCCCGCTCCAGCCCGGCCGGCACCCGTGCCGCGCGCACAGCAATCAGCCGCTTGCGCTGAGAGAAGGGGTCCGTCGCGGCTGGGGCGATCACGCTAGGCTCAGCAGGTCAATGGGCCAGCTCCGGGGGTGTACGTGAGCCAAGTTAGTCGGTTGCTTGAGTGTCCAAACTGCGAGGGCCCATCCCTTTTGAATGAATGGGTCACGTATGACTACGTCCCCCATCCAGATCAAGATATCTCGCTAGCTTGCTACACCCTCCTCGGCTGTGGGGCGTGCGGACAACCCCAGCTTTGGAAAGATCCCGTAGGCTCTGGCGACTTGGATAAGTCCGAGCGGTTATGGCCGCAGGTTGCCGCGCTAGCTCAGGGAATCCCAACGCCGATAGCGCGTGAGGTGATCGAAGCACGTGCATGCTTCGATGCCAAGCTGTACACGGCCTCTGCAGTCATGGTCCGTCGCAGCCTGGAAGGCATGTGTATCGAGCAAGGCACCAAGAAGAAAGCCCTCTTCCAGGCCCTCCAGGAACTCCGCGATGACGGGAAGATTGAGGGCCGCCTGTTCGATTGGGCACATGCGCTACGAGTGCTTGGCAACCAGGGCGCGCACTTCAGCGAGGAACCGGTGAGCCGAGAAGACGCAGCAGACGCCTTGTCTCTTGCCGAGGCTCTGCTGAACTACCTCTATGTCTTCACAGTCAAGTACGAGGAATTCCAGAACCGTAGGCAGTCGCCAGAAAAGACCGCTGATTAACACTGGTTCCGTGATCGCTGAGTCGGCGTACGGCCGGTTACAGCACAGACCGCAGGGCTCCGGTGTCATCGTCACGGGCCGGCCGTCGCGGCTTGCTCTGGTCGACGGCACCGGCAGCGTGGCAGAGGCTGGTGGGGGTGTAGCGAGGCATACGCGCGCGTGATCGGTGGGCACCCTCTCCGTCGTGGCCGACTGTCGTTGGCTGAGGCACAGACCAACCCGTATTCAGTTGGAGCAGACGTCATCGTCACCCACCCGCGGCCGGTGCGGCAGGGCTGTGCATCCTGGGCACCATGACGAACCCCGAAGGCCCGTACGTCAAGGTGCACTTCCGGCTGGAGATCGAAGACGACTGGCCCCCGGCGTCAGTGGAGAGTCTTTGGGGCATCGACCAGGGCGACGGCACCGCGCGGATCGACAACATCCCCTGGTTCGTTCGCGGCATCGCCTGCGGGGACATCGTGGCAACCGAGCCCGACGAGGAAGGCGTGCGATGGGCCGGCGAGGTAGTACGGCGTTCGGAGAACTGCACCATCCGCCTCATCGTGTTCCGTGGCGGCGGTTCGGGAGCCGCGCGGCAGAGCGTGATCAACGCGTTTCGAGAACTCGACGTCGACGGCGAGGGCATAGAGCGGTTCGGCATGGTCGCCCTGGCCGTCCCGCTCACAGCCGACCTCACCAAGGTGCAACGGTTGCTCAAGCACGGTGTCGCCAAGGAGTGGTGGGCCATGGAAGAGGGATACATCACCGCAAAGTGGCGGGCCGCCTCCGCCGGCTGAAGCCGCTCATGTCGTCCACGGCTGGGCCGCCTCTGGGCCGTCCGAGGCCGCTCAACAGTGGCCAAGGACGACCGAAGACGACCACCAGGCGCGCAGAACCATCGCCCCTGACCGGCAAAAACCCAGCTCACCAAGATCCCCGGCAAGACCCAGGGCAAGAAGACACCTAGATTGCATCCCGCCGCGGATCCGACAGGTTGTGCCACTCGTGGCCGCACCCATCGGCGCAATGCAGCATCCGCCTGCGGGTATCCGCGATGCTGAAGAGGGCGATGAGCAGGCGGAATGACTTGGTAAGTTCATAGGCCGGGAGTGATTCCATCCCGAAGCGCCACTTCGTGAGCATCACCGCCGACGTGTGCGTGGGACGAATGCCAGAACGCGCAATGCTCTCTGGCACATCGTCTTCGCAGGCGCGGGCCTGCCCGCAGAACAGCGCCAGTGCGTGCAGGACCTTGCGTTGGTCATCCTCCGCTAGGCCCTCGAACCACTCGACACCCTCGGCCGTCGGTCTGAGCCCTTGCGCGAGTTCGTTCAGGACCACCTCATGTGCGTACAACGTCGTTCGCCTCCCCGTGGTTTCAGGCCGACGGTACGCTCATCAAAGCCCCGACGGTTCCCCGAGCTGTTCAGTGCGAAGGCGTGAAGCCGGCGGACTGGTCGAGGTGGAATGCGGAACCCGGAATCGTCGGAGTCCACCCCTCACGCAGGGCCAGCTGAACAGCCGCGGCAACACTGGACGGCCGTACAGGCTCAGCCTCGCGCCCCATCCAGTTGCTCGGGTGCGGCTGGTCGGTGGTCACCACGAGCGTCGCTCCCGGGGTGTCCGCACGGTCGACCGCGAACGTGCACGGCGACCAGGCCAAGCCCTGAAAGTAGGTCGGCCTGCCTCGAAGCCGCCAGCGGTAGGCCGTGCCGTCGACGACGATCCGTCGTGATCCCTTGCGGACCAGCGCCATGACTCCCCCTTCAACAGCGAAGATGCTAGCGAGCCCGGCGCAGTCGTCCGTCTCAGTTTCCGTCTCATTCAGCGCCGTTCACGGCCGTTCAAACAGGACCGGAGGCGGTAGCTGCCCAGGCGACTGGCCGCTCATGAACGCAGGTGAACGGCCTTGTGCTCGGCCCGGAACGGCACCAACACAGTTGGAAAGCGTGTTGGAGGCATCGGGATTGAACGTACGACGCACCAAGACCAGCGTCGCGTGATCAGCTTGGAGCGTGGAGACCATCATCGCCAGCGCCATAGCCGTCCTGGGAACTCTGCTCGGTTCAGGGATCACTCTGGCGTTCCAGCATCGAACCACCGACAGGAGCCACCAGTTCACCCGCCGCGAGAAGCTCCGGCAGGAACGACTCGATGCCTACTCCGCCTACGCCGGTGCGTTGATCAACTATCGCCGTTGTCTGGTCCACCTTTGGTTCTGCGAGCATGAGCAGCCACCACCGGAAGACGCCGACACGGTGCGCGTTCGAGCTTATGACTTGCGCTCCAACGCCCAGGAAGCCCTGTTCAGGGTGCAGATGCTTACAGATGACGAGACACTGAGCCGGACCGCGGAGGAGGTGCTCGCCGACATCACGGCGCTACCCAAGGTCGGCAGCAGAGTCGAGCTTGACGCCCTCAGGGTGCAAACCCGTGATGACATCGGTCGACTTGTCAGCACGGGCAAGCAACACCTCTGAGGGCTTATAGAGGCGTTGGCCTGCAGAGTGTCCAGATCGGACCGCACCACAAGCGCACCAGATCGAGCGGGGAACAGCGGGGAATCACAGTGAAAGCAGCCGGACCCAACGAGGCCCCATCTCGACCTTTCGCGCAGGTCAGCGCCCGAACCAGCCGCAAATGATCGCAGCTTCCCAAGCTGAGGGCTCCGGCATCGTCGTCACGGGCCGGCCGTCGTGGCTCGCTCTGGTCGATAGCACCGGCAGCGCGGCGGAGGCCGGCGGAAGTGCAACGAGGCATACGCGTGCGTGGCCGGTCGGCGATTCCCGCCGTCGTGGCTGACTGTCGTCGGCTGAGGCTCAGACGGGGCGCATCGCAGGTGCTGGCCGTCAGTCGAGTGCGGCAGAACTGGGCCGTCTCTGGGCCGTCCGAGGCCGCTCGACAGTGGCCAATGACAGCCAATGATGACCACCAGGCGCACGGGCCTACCGTCTCTGAGCAGCGAAAACGCAGGCCACCAAGATCCCCGGCAAGACCCAGGGCAAGAAGAAGCAGGTTTCGTGGTCGTGCCCCTTGCCTGTGCTTCCGTCGCGGGTAAGGGGATTTTATGCCGTTGGCCCTCTCCGGGCCCTCCGGATGGGGTGGTGAGGAAAGCGACGGATGCAGTAGCCAAGTGCACTGCGGGCGCCCGTCATGGTGAGGCGAAGAGGGCGAACACCCCCGCTGCACCGCCCAGGAGCAGGAACTGCATCATGCCGGAGATGCGCCATCCCAGAGCAAGCAGACCGCCGCCCGTGACCACCGCGCCCCCGGCCAGGAACCACATCGCCTGCCGGGCAGCCCGAGAGGCGGCATCCGGCGAAGGGGAGGCGTCGTAGCTGTCGGCCCACCCCGTCATCCCGTAGCCGTACAGCAGCCAAGCGATCACCATCAGGTCGACCAGGAGCAGCACCGCACCGACTCCCGCCTGTTGAACGACCGACGGCCTGCTCACACGCTTCACCGTCACCGCCGTTCCAGCTGTCGCCCCTCGTCTGCCCACCGCATGGGGGACAGCATGCGGACTCGGCCCGCACCGCACATGAGTACGCCTACTCAGGTGACGTGAAAGCCCCTTGGGGACGGTGGATCAGGAGAGTGGCGGGCCGCCCGGGGGCGAGCCGAGAGGCGGGGAGGTCTGGGTGCGTTGTTCGACCTACTGGCGGAGTTCCTCGTCGCCCACCCGCTCGACTGCCGCGAGGAGTTCCTGCCGGGCTCTTTCGTCGCGGTCGGTCGCGGGAAGCAACCGGTAGCGGTTGACGGCTCGTCGGAGCGCCTCGTGCGACTGCGCCGCCAGGACGTAGCGGGGGCCGTGTCCGAACACCTGCCGGAAGCCGGTGAAGAAGAGGGCCCCACCGGCGATGAGAGCCGTCAGCCATGCCGGGGCGCTGAGCCCCGCCGCCACCACGGTGGAGGAGGCGGTGGCGAGAGCACCCAGCTCGGCCAGGCGGTACCACCGTCGGGAGGAACGGCCCCGTCCGCCCGCCCGCCTGCCTCCGCTCGATCGACCGCCGGTCACGGCACAGTGGGGGCATGGAGGCAGACGGCAGGAATCTTTTGGCCCGGGGGCGCGTGGCGACCAGGCTGCCGGCTCAGGATCTGGAGCGGGCGCGGCGCTTCTACTCCGAGAAGCTCGGTCTGGAGCCCGTCGACGAACGGCCGGGCGGGCTGCTGTACCGGTGCGGCGGCACGGAGTTCGCCGTGTTCCGGTCGGCGGGGGCCTCGTCCGGCACCTTCACCCAGATGGGCTGGCAGGTCGACGACATCGGAGCGGTCGTGTCGGAGCTGAGGCGGCGCGGCGTGGTGTTCGAGGTGGTCGACCTGCCGGGGTTCCGGATGGAGGACGGGATCGCCGAGATCGAGGGCAACTATCCGAGCAAGGGCGCCCGCGGTGAACGCGCCGCCTGGTTCCGTGACAGTGAGGGGAATCTGCTGGGCATCGGTGAGCCGGTCGTGTGACCGCGTCCACGGCAGCCGCCCCGGCCGGTGACGGTCACCACGGGCGTCAGCGGGCCCCGTCGATGGCGGGGGCAGCGCTGGGCGTGTCGCCGGCCGCGATGATCCACGGGATCGTCGAGGAACCTCGTGCAGCGGATCCGGGAGGCGGCCGAACGGCTGAAGGGGGTGTCGGGGTCCGCCGGGAGTTCCCCACGTTCCGCGGCGACCCGTGCAACGGTCTGGCCAGGGACTCTGACGGGCTGAGGGCGGACGCGGTGGTGGTGGGCGCCTCCGAGCAGGCCGGTCGTCGGATCATCGGCTCGGTCGCGGTCCGCCTGGTCGAAGCGGGACGATGGCCAGTGACGGTGGTGCCGTAGGCAGGGCCCGGACCGGTGGGCCGGACCGGCGGCCGCCCCGCCGCGGTCCGGCCGCGTGCGGGGCGGTCCCCCGACCCGGTGGCGCTGAGCCCGCATCATCCGCCGTCAGCCGTTGCCGTAGGCGAAGAGGTGAGGCACATGGCCGGACTCCGGGCGGGCGAGGGCATCCTTCGCCGCAAACCCATCGAACACATCGAAGAGACGGAAGCCGCCGAGGGGCCGCGCCTCGAGCGGACGCTCGGGCTGTGGCAGCTGACCGCGATCGGCGTGGGCGGCATCATCGGCGCGGGCATCTTCACCCTGGCCGGCACGGTGGCCAACGGCACGGCGGGCCCCGCGGTGCTGGTGTCCTTCCTCATCGCGGGCGTGGCCAGCGCGGCGGCCGCCCTGTCGTACGCCGAGTTCGCGGGAATGATCCCGAAGGCGGGCTCGGCCTACACCTACGGCTACGCGGTGCTCGGCGAGTTCGCCGGCTGGTTCATCGGCTGGGACCTGCTGCTCGAGTACACGGCGATCGTGGCGGTGGTCGCGATCGGCATCTCCGGCTACTTCAGCTTCCTGATCGAGGACCTGGGCGCCGATCTGCCCGCCTGGATGCTGGGTGCGCCCGGCACCGGTGCCGGGCACAAGGTGGACCTGTTCGCGGCACTCCTGTGCCTGCTCATCGCCTGGCTGCTGACTCTCGGCATCCGCAGCGCGGCCCGCTTCGAGACGATCGTGGTGGGGCTGAAGGTGCTGGTGGTGCTGGTGGTGGTCGTGGTCGGCGTCTTCCACATCGACACCGCCAACTACAACCCGTTCTTCCCCTACGGGGTCGGCGGCGCGTTCACGGGTGCGGCGACCGTGTTCTTCGCGGTCTTCGGCTACGACGCGATGTCGACGGCGGCCGAGGAGTCCAAGGACGCGCGGCGGCACATGCCGAAGGCGATCATCTACTCGCTGGCGATCGCGATGGTCCTGTACGTGGCGGCCTGTCTGGTGCTGACCGGTATGCAGAACTACAAGGACATCGACAAGGAGAGCGGCTTCTCGACCGCGTTCCAGTCGGTGGGGCTGAGCCGGCTGGCGGACGTGATCGCGGTGGGCGCGATCATCGGCATTCTCACGGTGATGTTCACGTTCATGCTGGGTGTGACCCGGGTGTGGTTCTCCATGTCCCGGGACGGGCTGCTGCCGAAGTGGTTCGCGAAGACGCACCCCACGCGGCACGTGCCGACCCGCGTGACGTGGATCGTCGGGGCGGCGTCCGCCCTCCTCGCCGGCTTCCTGCCGATCGCGGAGGCGGCCGAACTGACCAACATCGGCATCCTGCTGGCGTTCGTGGTGGTGTGCACGGCGGTGATCGTGCTCCGCTACCGGCAGCCGGACCTGCCGCGCGGCTTCCGTACCCCGTGGATGCCGTTCGTGCCGGCGCTGGGAGTGGTCTTCTCGATCTGGCTGATCACGTTCCTGCAGTGGCAGACCTGGGTGCGGTTCGCCATCTGGTTCCTGATCGGATGCGTGATCTACTTCGCGTACTCGTACAAGCGCTCGGAGCTGGCCAAGCGCTAGCGGGGCTGGCGTCAGCGGGTGCGGACGCCCGGCGCCGGCGGGACGGGAGCGCGCCTGTCGACCGGGACATTGTCCGATCCTGCGGTAGAGCCGCGAAGTACAGCAACCGCCAATGGCCGGCGCCGGCGGCCTCACACGCCTCTAGCGGACGTCGACGTAGTCCTCACGCCCGGAGTCCGCGTAGTGGGTGGTCGGGGTGTCGACGTAGCGGATCTGCCAGGTGCCGTCCTGCCGGGCGGTGAACTTCTTGTTGAAGGTGCCGTTGGACAGGGTCTTGGCGGTGCCCAGCTTCTTCCAGGTGGCGCCCTTGGTGGAGGCCTTGAAGTAGACGCGGACCGTCTGGCCGGAGAACGACTTCCAGGAGGAGCCGGACTTCTGGATCAGGCTGCCCTTGGCCGTGAGCGTCTTGCCCTTGCGTACGCCCTCGGGCGTGAGGTCGTCGTCGACGAGCTGGGTGGACTTGCGGCCGAGCTTGAAGGACGTGCTGCTCAGGTCGGCGCCCGTATGACGCAGCCGCCAGTAGCTGCTGGTCGAGGCCTTCTTGACCGGGGACTGGGTGAAGGTGGCGCCGTACTTCGCGGTGAAGGTGCCGGCGGTCGACCAGGTCTTGTTGTCCGTGGAGTGCTCGATGGCGACGTGGGCCGTCGTCCCCGCGGGGTACGAGCCCTCCGTGACGCCCAGCTTGCCGGTGAAGGTGACCTTCCGGTCCTTGTCCGCACTGGCCTTCAGCGACGTGAACTTGCTCGTCCGCGGAGCCTTGGCGACCTCGAAGGAGTGCGCCGTGGTGTTGAACCAGCCCCATTCGCTGGGCGCGATCTTCACCGTGCCGGCCTGCTTGACGGTGTACCGGCCCGAGAAGGTCCCGTCCTTGCGGGTCGGCAGGATGTTCTTGCCGCCGATCGTGATGCCGTAACGGAGCATCGGCTTCTCCGTACCGTCGTCGGCGATACGGGTGAGCTTGCCCCGCACGGGAACCTCACTCCCGTAGGGGGCGTTGACGGTGCCGAGGGAGGTCTCCACCTTCAGCTCCTGCTTGCGGAACGGCAGGGTGAGCGTCTCGCGCTCCGACCTGAAGCTGTACTCGTGCTGGGTGTCGGTGCTGTCCTCGAAGAAGTAGAGGGTGTCGGTGAAGCGCCCCTCGTCGTTCGTCCACAGCCAGCCGCCCCCGCCGGGCGTCGCGCGGTGGTAGAGCCCGGCTCCTGCGAACGGCTTGACCTCGTGCGTGTTCGGGTCCTCGGCCACGAGCGTGCCGGACACGGTGATGAGGTGGTTGTCGTACGAGATCCACTGACGGTCGCTGGTGACCGTCAAGCGGGGGGCGAGTCCGTAGGTGAGTTCACCGTTGCCACGGTGGACGAGTTCGTCCGCCCGGCCTTCCCTGACCACGACGTCCATGGTGTAGACGCCCATCTCGGGGAGCGTGACCGGCTCGCTCAGGAACTTCATGTCCCAGCAGTCGCTCTCGGGGGCGCACCGGTCGGCGATCCGGACGGTGTCGAGGATCTGGGCGCTGTCCTTCTTCCGGATGCGAATGCTGACGTCCTCGGGACGCACATGGTCGTCGTAGGACTCGTAGACGGCGTGGATCTTGCCGTCCTTCTCCTGCGTCGAGGTGCGCGACTTGAGTCTGACGTCGGCCGCCTGCGCGGCCGGCGCGGCGATCAGCGTGGAGGCGAAGACCGCGAGGGCCGTCGTGCCCACCGCTGCCGTGATCTTTCTCAATGGTTCCCCACCAGGTCTGTTCTGGTTGATCCACCGGTCGGCTCTCTGCCTTCTCCGTCGGATCAATGGTTGTGTGCGGGTTTTGTGTGGGGGGGGATGCAGCCCTCTGCCCGCGGTTTCCTCCGTCGGCGCAGGGCTGCTGTGCGGTCGCCCGGTGTCAGTGGGGGAAGGGGCCGCCGAGCGTCTTGTACGTCAGCTTGAGGGACTTCACCGTGAACGACTTCGAACCGGTGCCGGTGATGCCGGACTTGGAGCCCTTCAGCAGGTGGACCAGGCCCCAGCGGGTGTTGTCGAGCTGGTCGTTCGTGTCGACGACCAGGTCGGCGCGGCCGTCGCGGGTGTAGTCGGTGAGCTTGAGGCTCTGGCCGAAGTAGTCGTCCTTCTCCACGGCTCCCCCGACACCGGACGTGTTCTGGTGGTACGCCTTGGCCCCGGCGCCGGACAGGCCTCCCTTGCGGCCGAGCAGGACCGTGACCGTGCCGCCGTCCCGCTTGCCCCCCAGGTCCTCCCCGGGGGCGCCGACGGCGAGGTCCGCGTAGCCGTCGCCGTTGACGTCGCCGGCGGCGACGGCGGTACCGAAGCGGTCCTCCTTCTCCGAGGAGCCCGGCACGCCCGCCGTGTTCTGCGTGAACTTCACCGGCTTGCGGGCGGTGTTCGGACCGGAGGAGCCGCCGTAGTGGACCGTGACGTAGCCCTTCCCGCCGTCCGGCTGCTCGTAGCCGCGCCCGATGGCGAGGTCGCCGTAGCCGTCCTTGTCGAAGTCGCCGATGGCGGTGATGGAGCCGCCGCCCACCTGGTGGCCGCCGTCGTCCGGTACGCGGGTCTCGCTCGCCCTCCGGGTGAAGTCGGCGCCGCCGCGGTGGAAGTAGGCCCGCAGGTCCACGTCGTCGTCACCGCCCTGGAGATCGCTGCCGATGATGTACAGGTCGGTGGCGCCGTCGGCGGTGACCCGGCCCGCCGTGAGCTGGGAGGCGCTCAGGTAGCCGTAGCTCTTGCCGAGGGACTGCCAGCCGCTCTTCCCGCCCTTACGGGTGAAGGGGCCCTTGAGCAGGACCGCACCGGCCCGGCTGCTGCTGACCGCGACGAGGTCCTGGTCGCCGTCGCCGTCGAAGTCGCCCGCGACGACGTCCAGGCCGAACTGGTCACCCGAGTACGCGTTCTCCGGCGCGATGGGCGAGTGGAAGACGGTGCCGGAGCCGAGCCCCTTCGATCCGCCCCAGACGACGGTCAGGCCCCCGCGCGTCTGGATCTCACCGATCTTCTCGCCCGGTGAGGCGACGACCAGGTCCGCGTAGCCGTCGCGGTCGAGGTCGGCGCTGGTCGCGGCCCACCCCCACTCGTCCCCCTCCTCCACCGCACCCGGTATGCCGGGCGAGTTCTGGTGGAGGGTCTGCACGCGCGTGCCGGGGCCGGCCGACGTGCCGTAGACGACGGTGACCCGGCCGTCCTTGCCGTGCGTCCCGCCGAGCATGACGAAGTCGCGGTACCCGTCGCCGTTGAAGTCGTCGGAGAGCTTGGCGGGGGCCGCAGCCACCGTCGGGGCGACGAGGAGGGAGGTGCAGAGCGCCGCCGCGAGGGCCGTGGCGGTGGCGAGGACGGTGCGTGAGGCGCTCATGGTTCTCCGTTGTCCGTGAAGTGCCCGAAGGGCCCGACGTGCCCGACGTGCCCGTAGGGCGCTTGAACTGCGATCTTGGACTCGCACGGACGTCCAATGGTTGTACGCAGCACGGACGCGGACGCGGACGCGGACGCGGACGCGGACGCGGACGCGGACGCGGACGCGGACGCGGACGCGGATACGGGTGCAGGCGCGGACACGGGTGCAGGCGCGGGTGCGGGCGCCTTCGGCTCACGGCTCGTCGGTCGGCCGCGGGGGCCGGGGTTTTGTTACGCCTGCTGCCCAGGGGTACTCGGGGCAGCGCTGTGGGCTCGTGCTCGTGCGGCGGGCCGCCCCTCCCCCGACCTCGGAGCGAACGTGAAAGCACTGGTCGTCAACTGCACCCTCAAGGCGTCCCCCGAACCCTCCAACACCGAGGCGCTGGCCACCGTGGTCGCCGAGCGGCTGTCCAAGCACGAGGTCGAAGTGGACTTCGTACGGGCCGTCGACCTCCACCTCGTCCCCGGCGTGGTCACCGACGGGGGCGACGGCGACGAGTGGCCCCCCGTCCACGCGAAGCTCCTGGAGTCGGAGATCCTGATCATCGCCTCGCCGACCTGGCTGGGCCGGCCGTCCTCGGTGGCACAGCGCGTGCTGGAGCGCATGGACGCGATGATCTCCGAGACGGACGACGAGGACCGCCCCGTCGCCTACAACCGCGTCGCCGGGGTGGTGGTCACCGGGAACGAGGACGGCGCCCACCACGTGATCAGCGAGATCTCCGGGGCCCTCGTGGACATCGGCTACACGATTCCCGGCCAGGCGTGGACGTACTGGCACCTGGGCCCCGGTCCGGGACCCGACTACCTGGACGAGGAGCGGGGCCGCGAGTGGGCGCACACCACCGGGCGCGCCATGGCCGACAACCTCTTCGGCGTCGCACGGGCACTGACCGCGCACCCCTTGCCGGCCCCCGGCTGAGGTTCTCTCCTCGGTCCTCTTCCCGGTTCTCTCCTCACCGCTGCGGCATGAGCACCTGAAGGGCTTGGCCCGCCGATCGTGTGCCGTCTCCTCCCGGCTCCTCCCGGCGGGCCTCTCATCACGTCACACGTCAGTGGTCGAGTGCGTTCTTCAGCTGCTTCTTGGTCATCGAGGAGCGGCCGTGGATGTTGCGCTTCTTGGCCTCCTCGTACAGCTGGTCCTTGGTCGGCCCTTCCGCGCCGCTGTGCGAGCGCTCCCCGCCGCGCTGGGAGGCCGACTTCGGGTCACGCATGGAGGCCTTGCCGGCGGTCTTGGACTCGCCCGACCTGGCCCGCTCCTTGTTGACCGTCCGGGCCGCGATCTCCTCGGCCCGCTTCGACGACTCGCCACGGTCCTCGGCGCTCTCCTTGATGTGCTCGTACTGACGTTCACGCTTGGAGCTGGATCCGGCCGGCATGGTGGTTCTCCCTCTCTCACGGTCTCGCGCGGACTCCCGTCCGGACTGCGGTCGGGTGGTGGGCCCCTCCAGAGCCAGTCCAGTGGCGGGGCCGTCGGGATCGACGGGTTCCCCGGGAACCCGCCCGGACACCCGGTCGTCGTGCCCTCCCGCCCCCGCCCCCGCCCCCGCCACCCGGCGGTGTCAGTCCTGCACGAGTTGATCGGCCAGGCGATGCGCCTGGGCCAGCAGCGTTCCGTAGGTCGCCAGTGCGGCCGGGTCGTCGGGCACGGCTCCCGGCAGCTGTCGGCGGAACGCGTCCAGGGTGCGGTGGAGCTCCTCGACCGCCTCGCGCAGCTGCTCCGCAGCGGAGTCGTCACTGCCGCCCGGACCGAACCGGGTCTGCCCGTACAGCCGGATGGCGCGCGCTGTATGGCGCAGGAAATCCGCGTAGGCACGGGTGAGTTCCGGGGCCGGCCAGTCCTCCTTCTCGCTGTCCGTCGTCTCCCATACGGTCCTGGTCACGCCCGCGGTGTGGACGGCCACGTAGTCGAGCACGTCCACCGCGTCGGCGTACGCCTCGCCGGGCGGGGGGAGAGCCCGCTTGCGACGCACGAGCGGGTTGACGCGCATGCTTTCCCGGCTCCAGCCGATCGCCGACCGTGCCTGGTCGACCAGGCGGCCCAGACGCAGCGCCCGTACATGCCAGTCCCCGGCCGCGTGGGCGTCCCACTCACCGGTGGCCAGTCCGTCGGCCACCGCGCTCAGGAGCTCGTACGCCTCCCGGGTCGTGTCCTCCAGCGCGGCCCGGGCGTCCCGCAGGTACACCGGAGGTCGGATCAGCACGTTGACCGTCACTCCGACCGCCGCGCCGAAGACCGCCTCCAGGACGCGGGCGGCCGACCCTGCGACGGTGACCTCGCCGCCGGTCAGCACGAAAAGCGCACCGGTGGCGGCGTAGACGCCCTGGCTTCCCAGGCGCTGCCACTGTCCGAGGAGCAGCGCCACCGGAAGCACCAGGGCCATCGCGGCCATCGTGCTGTTCAGCAACAGCGCCACCGCTGTCGCCAGGGCCGTACCCACCCCGATCGCCGCGAGCTGCTGCAGCCCGTGCGCGACCGACCGGTACACCGTCGACTCCACCAGCACCACCGCGACCCACGGCGCCACGAACGCCATCGGCGCCTCGAGCCACCAGCCCATCACCGCCCATGCCACCCAGGCGGCCAGCGCCCCCTTGCCCGCCTGCACCGCCAGATCCCGCTCACGGCCCGGGCCCTCCCAGGCCCGCCGCACCGCCGTGACGGCCGTCCCTGCCCAGCGCCGGGCAGCCCGGTCCGCCCTATGCATCCACTCCATGGGACAGCAAGTGCCACATTAAGGAGGAGACGCACCTACGGTTCCCGGAATCGAAGCCGTCCGGTCGGCCCGGCCCACGACGCCACCGGCGCGGAAGGCCGAGGACACAGGAGGGGACGCCGGAGGGGACACCGGACGAGACACCGGAGCGGAGTCCGAAGGATCGACCTGTCCCGCCTCCATGCATGAGTGGCGGCGGGCCGGATACCCGCAGGGAATGGCGCGGACAGTGGGATGGCACAAAAAGCACGGCGGGCAGACCTCTACCGAGAGCCGCGAGGACGAAGGCCGCCAGGCCGAGGACCGTCAGGCCGAGGACCGTCAGGCTGAAGACCGCCGGACTGAGGACCTCCAGGCCGGGACGGGACGAGCCGGGACGGGGCGAGCCGAGGTGAAGCGGGCCGACGAGACCGGTCGGGACTTCGACGCCGGGCCTGACGAGCGGGTGGAGGAGCGGGCACCGGACAGCCCCACCGAGCTGCCCAAACGCTCCTGGGGAGCGGTGCTGAAAGGCACCGTGAAGGAATTCCAGAGGGACGAGCTGACCGACCGGGCCGCGGCGCTGACCTACTACTCGATCCTGGCGCTGTTCCCCGCCCTGCTGGCGCTGGTGTCGCTGCTGGGGGTCGTCGGGCAGTCGGCCACCCAGTCGGTCCTGGACAACATCGAGAAGCTCGCCCCCGGCCAGGCCCGGGAAGTGCTGAGCTCCGCGGTGCAGCAGATGCAGGGCCAGAGCGGGATCGGCTCGATCGTGGCGATCGTGGGTCTGGTGCTGGCGGTGTGGTCGGCCTCGGGTTATGTCGCCGCGTTCATCCGCAGCGCCAACGCGGTCTACGACGTCCCCGAGGGCCGTCCGGTGTGGAAGGTCCTGCCGGTGCGGGTCGGCGTGACCGTGCTGCTGATGGTGATGGCGGTGATCAGTTCGCTGATCGTGGTCTTCACCGGCGGCCTGGCCCGGCAGGCCGGCGACGCGCTCGGGGTCGGTGACGAGGCGCTGACCGTGTGGTCGATCGCGAAATGGCCGGTGCTGGTCCTCCTGGTCACGATAATGATCGCGGTCCTGTACTGGGCCACCCCGAACGCGAAGGTCCGCGGCTTCCGCTGGATCACGCTGGGCAGCTTCCTCGCCCTGGTGATCTGGATGATCGCCTCGGCGGGGTTCGCGCTGTACGTGGCGAACTTCGGCTCGTACAACAAGACCTACGGAACCTTCGCCGGTGTGATCATTTTCCTGGTGTGGCTGTGGATCACCAACCTGGCCATCCTGCTCGGCCTGGAGTTCGACGCGGAGCTGGCCCGTCAGCGCGCCGTCGCCGGGGGCCATCCGCCCCACGAGGAGCCCTACGTGGAGCCGCGTGACACCCAGAAGTGGGACGAGGAGGACCGCCGCCGCCTCGATTCCTGACGGCCGGCCTTGGCGGGGGGGGGGGGCCCCCCCCGGCCCGGGGGGGGGCCCCCCCCCCCCCGGGGGCGCCCCGCCGGGGGGGGGGGGGGGGGCCCCCGGGGGGGGGGGCCCCCCCGGGGGGCGCCCCCCCCCCCCCCCCCGGGGCCCCCCGCGCCCCCCCCCCCCGCCGCCCGCCCCCCCCCCCCCGGGCCCGGGGGGGCCCCCCCCCCGCGGGGGGGGGGCCCCCCCCCCCCCCCCCAAGGCCGTACCGGGCCGTTCGGGTGGCTCGTCCAAGCGGCTGGGCCGTCACCGCCGGGCTGCCGACACCCGCACCGGCAGCGGCTTGCCCGAAATGTCCATGTGATTCCTATACGTTGGGCAAAAGTGGCTGTCCGGTGATTCACGAGTCCCGGCGCGAGCGCTCGAACCCCACGTCCCGCAGGGAGACTCACCATGACGGCACCGGGGGCGGCGGCCGAACTGGCCGCGCTCTACCGCGATCTCCACACGCACCCGGAACTCGCCTTCCGCGAGACCCGCACCGCCGGCATCGTGGCCGACCGGCTCCGCTCACTGGGATACGACACCACGACCGGGATCGGCGGCACCGGGGTGGTCGGTCTGCTGCGCAACGGTGACGGCCCCACGGCACTGCTGCGCGCCGACATGGACGCCCTGCCCGTCCGCGAGGAAACCGGGCTGCCCTACGCCAGTACCGCCTCCGGAACCGACGACGAGGGCCGTACCGTGCCGCTCATGCACGCCTGCGGTCACGACATGCACGTGACCTGCCTGCTGGGCGCCGCCGCCGAGCTGGCCGGGAACCGGTCCGCCTGGCGCGGCACCGCCCTGCTGGTCTTCCAGCCCGCCGAGGAGGTCGGCCGGGGCGCACGGGCGATGGTCGACGACGGGTTGTACGAGCGCTTCGGGCGGCCCGCCGTCGTCCTGGGACAGCACGTGGCCCCGCTGCCGGCCGGGTTCGTCGGCCTGAGCGCCGGTCCGGCCTTCGCCGCCTCGGACTCCCTGCGGATCGTGCTGCACGGCCGCGGCGGGCACGGGTCGAGGCCGGAGACGACGGTCGACCCCGTCCTCATGGCCTCGGCGACCGTGATGAGGCTCCAGGGCGTGGTGTCCCGGGAAGTGGCGGGCACCTCCACGGCGGTCCTGACGGTCGGGGCCCTGAACGCGGGCACCAGGGGCAACGTGATCGCGGAGCAGGCCGAACTGCTCCTCAACGTCCGCACCTACGAACCGGAGGTCCGCGACAGCGTCCTGGCCGCGATCGAACGGATCGCCCGGGCGGAGGCGAGCGCCTCCGGCGCACCCCGCGAACCCGACATCTCACTCACCGAGTCGTTCCCCGCGGTGCTCAACGACACGGAGGCGTGTGCCCGCACCCGGCGGGCCCTCGCCGGCGTCGTCGGTGCCGACCGGGTCGTGGACCCCGGGCCCGGCACCGGCAGCGAGGACGTGGGCATCCTGGCCCACAGCGCGAACGCACCCTGCGCCTACTGGCTCCTCGGCGGAGCCGACCCGCGGGCCTTCAGTGACGCCCAGGACTTCGAGTCCCTCGAACGCGTCGTCCGCGGCCTGCCCTCGAACCACTCCCCCCGGTACGCTCCCGTCGTCGAGCCCACGCTGAGCACGGGCGTCCGCACCCTCGTGACCGCGGCCCACACCTGGATGCCGGCCCCCTGAGCACCGGATGCGGACGCGGGCCGCGTCCGGCGGACGGTCCGGCCCGGTCCGGTCCGGCCCGGAAAGACGTCCCGCCGCGTCAGAGGTGACGACCGCTCCGAGCCCTCACCACGCCACGCTCACGGATGCATGCGGGCTCCCTTGAGGACCTTGTCGACCGCGTTCCTCGGGCCGTGGACGGCCAGGCCGACCAGGTCCAGGTCCGCCGTCGGCACCGCCCGTACCGCCGCGCGGTTGGCTTCGTCGTGGCCGGTGGCGAACAGGTCGCCGGTGAACAGCGCGCGCGGCAGGGCGCGGGACAGCGCGCGCGTGTGGGCCGCCGTCAGGGTTTCCTTGGTGCCCTCGAAGACCAGCACCGGCTGGCGGAACATCGGCAGGTAGGCCACGCCGTCCGCGTCCTCGTAGGGCTCGCCGATCAGTTCGGGGACCTGGCTGCCCAGGCCGCTGACCAGGAACGCGGTGACGTTGAGGCGCTGCCAGGTTTCCAGGTCCTCGCGCAGCAGGACGGCGATCTTCGTGTCGAAGCGAGTGCTCATGCCCTGAGACTGCCGATCGGCGCACGTCCCCGTCTTGTACGTTGTTTGCATGGCCGCAGCGCGCGCGGATCGCCCCGAGCGGATCGTTTCCGCCTGGCGGCCCCGGGTTCCGGGTGTCGTGGAGGTGTTCCACGCCCGCTTCACCGAGTACGCCTATCCGATGCACGTCCACGACGCCTGGACGCTGCTCATCGTCGACGACGGCGCCGTACGGTACGACCTGGACCGGCACGAGCACGGCACCCCGCACGACACCGTCTCCCTGCTGCCGCCGCACGTTCCGCACAACGGCGCCCCCGCCACCTCGGACGGCTTCCGCAAGCGGGTGCTGTACCTCGACGGGACGCACCTCGGGGACGAGTTGATCGGGGCCGCCGTCGACCGCCCGGACCTGCGTGATCCGCTGCTGCGGCGGCGTGTCGGGCAGGTGCACGCGGCGCTCGTGGGACCCGGTGACGAGTTCGAGGCGGAGAGTAGGCTGACGCTCGTCGGGGAGCGGCTGCGGACCCATCTGCGGTCCCGGGCCGGCGCACCGGGGTCCCGGCGGGATCCCGTCCTCGCACGGCGGCTGCGGGAGCTGCTCGACGAGCGGGTCGTGGAGGGTCTCGGCCTGGCGGAGGCCGCGGGGCTGCTGGCCGCCCATCCCGCCCATCTCGTACGGGCGTTCAGCGGCGCCTACGGCATCGCCCCGCACCAGTACCTGATGTCCCGCCGGGTGGGGCGGGCCCGTCGGCTGCTGCTCGACGGGCGGGCGCCGAGCGAGGTCGCGGTGGCCGCCGGTTTCTACGACCAGGCCCATCTCACGCGGCACTTCCGGAAGCTGGTCGGCGTCACACCGGGCCGTTACCGCGCGGAGGGCCGGTAGCCCCTGTGCAAGCGGGTCACCGGCCCCGGACGGCTGAACGGCTGAACGGCTGAATGACTGAACGGCCGGAGGACTGAACGGCCGGAGGACTGAACGGCCGGAGGACTGAACGGCCGGACGGCGGCTGTGGTGTGCCGCCGCCGCGTCACTTCACGTCGACGTAGTCGCCCGCCGCCGTCGCCCCGCCCGTCGTGGACGTCTCGCCGAACGTCCAGCGCCAGTAGCCGTCGGTGGCGGCCTTCACGGTGGTCTTCAGAGAGCCCGTGGAGTTCGCCCGCACGGTCTTGACCGTCGTGTAGGTGCTGGTGCCCGCCTTGCGGAACTGCAGCTTGGCCAGCTTGTCGCCGTAGCCGGCGTACGCGTGCTTCACCCAGTCGGCGCGCGTCAGCCTGCCCGTCACGGTGAGCGTCTTGTTCTTGGCGACCGGCTCCGGGGAGGCGTTGACCGTGGCCCGCGCGGCACGCTTGACCTGGACCGTGCCGAGACCGGTCAGGTTCTCCTCGGCCTTGAGCTTGTCGTCGGGGGTCCAGAGACGGACGTTGACGGCGATCTTCCACGTGGTGGCGTCGTTGTTGGAGTCCAGCGTCCAGGGAGGATCGATGTGGAGCTCACCCTCGACGTCCGCCGCGCGGGGGGTGTCGTCGTAGTAGGTGACGAAGCCCGTGTAGATGCCGCCCCCGTCCCGGGCCTTGGCGGCCGTGGTGTCGTGGTACAGGTACGGGAACGCGGTGATGTCGCTGGACGAGTGGCCCGAGGGCCAGGTCATGCGGAAGCCGACGCTGGGGTTCTTCTCCTCGGAGACGCCCACGATGATGGGCTTGCCCTTGTTCACGACCATGTTCGTCACCGTGACGCCGGTGTCCGCCGCCTGGGCGGGCGGTGCGGTGAACGCCACGAGGGCGAGTGCTCCTGTGAGCGCGGCCGTCAGGGCGGATCTGCCTGTGCGCATGCACGTCCTCTTCATGCACGGGACCCCTGAGACCGGGGTCCGAATCGCGGCAGAATAACAGCACGCTCTCGCGCGTGTGTTCGGGACCTCCGCCTGCTCCGGACCGCGCGGTTCCTACTCGCCCGAGGGCCGCTCGATCAGCCGGGCGAACGCGTCCAGGTTCCGGGTCGACTCGCCGCGCGACACCCGCCAGGCGTGCTCCTTGCGGATCGCGGTGGCGAACCCGAGCTCCAGAAGGGTGTTGAAGCTTCCGTCGGCCGCCTCCAGGACCTGGCCGAGCAGCCGGTCGACCTCGTCGGGGGTGACGGCGGCCAACGGGAAACGGCCGGTGACATAGATGTCGCCGAGCGGATCCACGGCGTAACTCACGCCGTACAGCTTGAGGTTGCGCTCGAGGAGCCAGCGGTGGACGGCCGCCTCGTTCTCGTCGGGGTGACGGACGACGAAGGCGTTGAGGGAGAGCGAATGGCGGCCGACGATGAGGGAGACCGTCGTGGACAGTTTCCGGGTGCCGGGCAGCTTCACGACGTACGTGCCGGGGGCCGGACTCTCCCAGTCGAGCTCGGCGTCCTTCAGTACGTCCTCGACGACCCGTGCCGCCCGCTGCTCCGCTTCCGCCGCTGCCCTGTCAGCCATGGTGGGAGCGTACGTGACGGCGGTGCGTCTGCGTCGCGGCCGTGTAGACGTCGGCCGTGGCGGCGGCCGCCCGGTCCCAGCCGAAGAACCGGGCGTGCAGGGCGGCGGCCTCGCCCATCCGGTCGACGAGGTGCGGCGCGTCGGCGAAATCGCGCAGTACGCGCGCGTACGCGCGCGGGTCGTGGCCCTGGACGAGGAAACCGGTGTCCCCGTCCCGTACCGCCACCGGCAGTCCGCCGACCGAGGCCGCGAGCACCGGGGTGCCGGCCGCCTGCGCCTCTATGGCGACCAGCCCGAAGGACTCGCTGTAGGACGGCATGACGAGGACGGACGCGGCCCGGAACCAGTCCGCGAGCTGCTCCTGCCCGACCGGCGGACAGAACCGTACGACGTCGGCGATGCCCAGGCGGGCGGCGAGCTTCTGCAGCCCCTCGGGTTTGGCGAGGCCGCTGCCGCTGGGGCCGCCGACCACGGGGACGCAGATCCTCGAGCGCAGCTCGGGACGCTCGCCGAGCAGGACGGCGACCGCGCGGAGCAGCACGTCCGGAGCCTTGAGGGGCTGGATGCGGCCCGCGAAGAGCGGGATCAGAGCATCCTGGGGCAGGCCGAGGCGGGCGCGCGCGGCGGCCCTCCCGTCGGCGGGGCGGAAGCGGGACAGGTTGACGCCGGGGTGGACGACGGCGACCTTGTCCCGCTCGGCCTCGTAGTGCCGGACGAGCTCGTCCGCCTCCTCGGCGGTGTTGGCGATCAGCCGGTCCGCGGCGGCGACGATCTGGGTCTCGCCGATGACGCGGGCGGCCGGTTCGGGAGTGTCACCGTTGGCGAGGCTGGCGTTCTTGACCTTGGCCATGGTGTGCATGGCGTGCACCAGGGGGACGCCCCAGCGCTGGGCGGCGAGCCAGCCGACGTGGCCGGAGAGCCAGTAGTGGGAGTGGACCAGGTCGTAGTACCCGGGCCGGTGCCCGGCCCACGCCTGCATCACACCGTGCGTGAAGGCGCACAGCTGGGCCGGCAGCTCCTCCTTGGCGAGGCCCTCGTAGGGGCCCGCGTCGACGTGCCGGACGAGGACACCGGGCGCCAGGTCGACGGTGGGCGGGAGGGCGGCGGCGGTCGCGCGCGTGAAGATCTCGACCTCGATGTTGATCGCGGCGAGGCACTGGGCGAGCTCCACTATGTAGACGTTCATGCCGCCGGCGTCGCCGGTGCCCGGCTGGTGGAGCGGGGAGGTGTGCACGGAGAGCATCGCCACACGGCGGGGCCTGCGGTGCAGTCGCAGCCGCGGGGACGCGGCGGGGGAGCGCCGCCCGAGCCTGGCGATGTACTGGCTCACGTGCCGGTCCTCCTCGCTGCGGGCATGGCTTTCGGGGCATGCGGTGCGCCCTCCAGTTCCCCAACGCCGGAGGGATGCGTTCCCATTTCCGGGCGACCTTCCCGGATCGGGTCTTTGCCGAATCATTACCGGATGTCGCTCAACCGTTCGAGGGCAGGGGGTGCGGGTGCGCGGGACACTCCGGGCGGGTGGGGCACGCGGGGTGGGTAGCGCGCGCAGGGCGCATGGGGCATGCGGGGTACGTGGGGCACGTGGGATGCAGGGTGCGCGGTACCGGCTGATTCGGGCCTGTTCCGGGCGCCCGCATACCCTCGTACGCATGACCGCCCGCGCCGCCTCCCTCCCCCACTCTCGACTGCGCTCGAGCGGGGGGACCCTCATGAGCGGGAGGACCCCCATCGTGGGTGCGGTGACGCGCGGAACGACCAACCCGAACCGCCTGCGCCGCATGGACCGCTGGATCGCGGCCACGCACGGCGCCGAACTGCGCCGCGCCGACCACCCCGTCGTCGTCGACCTCGGCTACGGCGCCGCCCCCTGGACGGCGGTCGAGCTGCTGCACCGCCTCCGCACCGTGGCTCCGCGCGCGCGGGTGGTGGGCGTCGAGATCGAACCGGCCCGGGTCACGGCGGCCCGCCCGTACGAGCGCGAGGGGCTGTCCTTCCGGCACGGCGGCTTCGAGATCCCGCTCCCCGGCCGGCCGACGCTGGTCCGCGCGGCGAACGTCCTGCGCCAGTACGACGAGGCCGAGGTCGCCGCCGTGTGGCAGCGGCTGTGCGCGCGGCTCGCACCGGCCGTCCCGGGACGGGGCTCGCGCGGAGGGCTGCTGGTCGAGGGCACCTGCGACGAGATCGGACGACGGCACGTATGGGTCGCCCTCGGCCCCGAAGGGCCGCGCACGGTCACGTTCGCCACCCGCCTCGGCTCCCTGGAGCGCCCCTCCGACCTGGCGGAACGCCTGCCGAAGGCACTCATCCATCGCAACGTCCCCGGCGAGCCGGTGCACGCCTTCCTGCGCGACTTCGACCGCGCCTGGGCGGCGGCGGCGCCCTACGCCTCGTACGGCGCCCGCCAGCGCTGGATCCGTACGGTGCGGGATCTCGCGGCCGACTGGCCGGTGACGGACGGCCCGGCGCGGTGGCGGCAGGGCGAGGTCACGGTGCGGTGGGAGGCCCTGGCGCCCCGGGGGTGAGCCGACGCTTCCCAGGGGGGCGAGGCGGTGCTCCGGGAAAGGTGAGTCTGCGCTCCGGGAGGGCGAGCCTGCGCTCCGGATCTCTGGCGTTCCGACACCCGGGGCGGCGCCGGGGACGATCCCTGTGAGTCGTTCGTCACATCGAGGGGGCGATCGTCATGGCGAGGAGGGGGAGACGGGAAGGGTTACCTCTGGTCACCTCACAGGTCGACATGGCAGCATCCCCCGAGTGACGAAATGTTACTGACGGTTAATCAGTTTGGGGGCGGAGTCATGAAAGCGGGCAGGCGCACTCTGACGGCGACAGCGGTGACCGTGGTCTGCGCGATCACCGTACTGGCGGCACCGGGCACGGCCTTCGCGGCCCCCACCCCCCGGCCTTCCCCGAGCGCGACCGCGAGCGCCGGCACGGATCCCGCCGCGGACCCCGAGGCCGCACCGTCCAGGGATCTCGAAGCCGTACGCAAGAAGCTCGAGAAGTTCTACCGCGCGGCGGCCGTCGCCACCGAGGAGTACAACGCCGCCGAGGAGAAGACGAAGCAGCAGTCCGCCGAGATCGTCGAACTGACCGGGAAGATCGTCAAGGGCCAGGAGAAGCTGGACGACCTGAAGGACCGCGCGGGCGCCGCGGCCGCCTCCCAGTACCGCGGCGGCGGACTGCCGCCCGAGGCCCATCTGATGCTGAGCGACGACCCCCAGGACTTCCTCGTCGGCGCGGGCCGGATACGTCAGGGCCAGCACGCGGCCAAGGGCCTGCTCGGCGAGATGCAGCGCGCCCAGGACGACTTGGAGCAGTACGCGGAGGACGCCGAAGCCCAGTGGCGGAAGCTGGAGACGAACCGCAAGGCCAGGGCCAAGGCGCAGAGGAAGATCGAGAAGAGGATCGCGGCGGCCGAGAAGGTCGAGTCCGAGCTGGAGCAGGAGGAGAAGGAGCGTCTGGCCGAACTGGAGCGGCAGGCCGCCCAGAAGGCCCAGGCCGCCTGGCTGAACTCCGGCGCCCTCGAAGGCACCGCGGCCGCGGCGACCGCGCAGGGCAAGAAGGCCGTCGCGTACGCCGCCGCCCAGATCGGCAAGCCGTACGTGTGGGGCGCCGAGGGTCCGGAGGCGTACGACTGCTCGGGGTTGACCTCACAGGCGTGGATATCGGCCGGGCGGGCCATCCCGCGCACCTCGCAGGAGCAGTGGAGGCAGCTGCCGCGCGTCGCCGTCAAGGACATGCGGCCGGGCGACCTCATCATCTACTGGGACGACGCCAGCCACGTCGGCATGTACATCGGTGACGGCTCCATGGTGCACGCCCCACGCCCGGGGCGGACGGTGACGACCGCCGGTGCCGGTTCGATGCCGATCCTCGGGGTGGTACGCCCGGGCGGGACCGCCGACGGAAGCGGAAGCGGCAACGAGGGCGGAAGCAAGAAGGAGAGCCGGCGCGGAAACGGGAGCGGGAGCGGGAACAGGAGTGGAGGCGGAAGCGGGAACGCGAACTCGGCATCGCACACGACCGAGAACGCGAAGGCGCGCCCGGACGCGAACCCTGACCCGGATGCGGACACGGCCAGGAACACGGACACGAACTGAGTGACCCGGGTCTCGCACCCTTCCACTCCGCTCGACCCGGCAGGCTCAACCCGCTCAACCCGCTCGACCCGCCCTGCTCGATCCGCCCGTGACCTGCACCACGTGACCCAATCCACGTGATGGGCGCCGCCAAACCCCCGGGGACGTGACGTTCGTCATTCCGGCTGCATCTCCGAGCCTGTCCAACTGCTGCCCATTACGCGGCATATGACACTGGCTGATGGCCGAACGGCGTGCTCCACGCCATTCCGCTGCGGCGCCGACACCCGCTATCGTCCCCGCTGGAAAGTGGCACCCCTGCTCGCACGGAGTCGGCGAGCACGGGACGGGTCGAGAGCCCGCACCCCACCACGCCCTCGGGGGGAGGGAAGGAACCCGGAACAATGCCCGCACCCGTACCGCGGCAGAGAACGCTCCCGGCCGCGGAAAGCGGTCAGGCGCACGCCGCATCCATGAACAGCGGCCCCGCCGAGGGCGCCCCGGAGACGGGGACAACGGCCCCGCACACGGCGGAGCACCCCGCGACCGGCACCACCGGCAGCGCCGCGAACGGCAACGCCGAAGGCGACACCTGCGCCGAAACCGATACCGACACCGCGAACCGCACGGGGAAGGCCAGGACCAGGATCACGCCGGACAGCGACGAGGCGGCCTCGACCGCCCCCACCAACCTCACCCTGCTGCTGATCGAGGACGACCCGGCAGGCTCGCCGATCGTGCCCGACCTGTTCGACCGGGGCGGCAAGCCGATCCGTGTCCGCACCGCCCGCAACCTCACCGAGGCCGAGCGGCTGCTGACCGACGACGTCCACTGCATCCTCCTGGACCTCGCCCTGCCCGCACCCGGCAGCCGGCCGGCGAACGGCGGAAACGGGACGAGCGGCGCGAACGGGGCGAGCAGTAGCGGTGGCGACGGCGGTGAGGGCGACGACGAGCTCGCCGTGCTCAAGCACGTGCTGGAACTCGCGCCCCGGCACGCCGTCCTCGCGCTGACCGCGTCCGGCGACGCCGAGCGGGGCGCCGAGGCGGTGCGCGTGGGCGCCCAGGACTACCTCTTCCGTGACGAGCTGGACAGCAGGCTGCTGAGCAGGGCGATCCGGTACGCGGTGGAGCGGAAGCGGTCCGACTCGGCCGAGCGCAGGCTCGCCGAGGGCAGGCTGCACGCCCGGGAGAACCGCCGGCTGGAACGCGGACTGCTGCCGACGCCGCTCCTGGACGGCTCCCCGCTCCACTTCGCCGCCCGCTACCGTCCGGGCCGCTCGCGCGCCCTGCTCGGCGGTGACTTCTACGACGTCGTCCGCACCCCGGACGGCACCGTGCACGCCATGATCGGCGACGTCTGCGGTCACGGCCCGGACGAGGCCGCCCTCGGCGTGGAGCTGCGGATCGCCTGGCGGGCGCTGACGCTGGCGGGCCTGTCGGGGGACGAGCTGCTGGGCACGCTGCAGCAGGTACTGGAGCACGAGCGCGCGGACGACGAGATCTTCGCGACCCTCTGCGCGGTGGACATCTCCCCCGACGGCCGGAAGGCGGGCCTGTGCCTGGCCGGCCATCCGTCACCGCTGCTCGCCCGCCCGGGACACCCCGCGCGGCTGCTGCCGTACGACGACAACGGCCCCGCGCTCGGACTGCTGCCCGGCGCCCGCTGGCCGCGTACACAGGTGGACCTGGGCTCCGAGTGGAGCCTGATGCTCTACACCGACGGCCTGATAGAGGGCCGCGTCGGCGACAGCGGGGAACGGCTCGGCCAGGACGGCATGGTCGGCATGGTCCGCCGCCAGCTCACCGACGGCCTGCGCGGCGAGGAACTGCTCCGGGCCGCGGTCAACGAGGTCCGCGACCTCAACGGCGGCGAGCTGACCGACGACGTGGCACTGCTCCTCCTGGACCGGGTGCCCCAGCCGTGACCGTGACCGGTCCGGCCCGGTCCAGTTCGTTCCAGTTCGTTCCGGTCCGGTCCGGTGCCTTTTACCGTTTACCGTCCGCCGTTGTACGGGCCGTAGGGGCCGTCGCTGCTGGAGCCCCGGTGGCTGCGCCCGCCGCCGGAGAGGCCGCGCAGGGCGGGACGGACGTCGACCATGTAGACGATGGTCGCGATCAACCCGATGATCGGCAGGAACGACAGGATGTTGAAGATCAGGTTCACCACGAAGGCGAGCCCGAGGACGATCAGCCAGAACGGCTTGGTCTTCTTGTCCGCCGCGCGATAGGCGTCCTCGCGGCGGATGGCCGCGTCGATCAACGCGAAGCCGCTGAAAACGATCAGGGCCATGCTCAGCAGCCACATGAACCCAGCGAAGCCCTGCATCAGCACAACGTCCACCACCCGACTCGGCTCGTCCTTACGCGGTCACCGTACCCGCAACCGCCGGCCGGCTATCCGTAGAACGGGCCGGACACCGCGAGAGTGCCCAGCCCGTTCGGTTCTATCCCCTGCTCACCGCTGCCGCTCCGCTCGCGGCTACTTGGCGGGCGGCGTCGTCTTCTTGACCGCGGCCTTGCGCACCGGGGCCTTCTTGGCGTTGGCGGCGGACTTCTTCGCCTCGTCCGAGGCGAAGGCGGCCGGAGCGGCCTTGCCGCCCTTGACGGCCTCGTCCTCCTTGATCTCGACGGCCTCGAGCTTCGGCTTGGGCTCGGCCTTCGGCTCGACGGCGACGGCGATGTCCTCGATGCCCTCGGCGGCCTCACCACGCCAGGTCTTCACGGCCTGCTCGCCGTGCTCGGCGACCTTCTCGTACGTCTCGCGGGCCTTGACGGCGTACTCGGCGGCGACGCCGACGCCGCGCAGGGCGAAGTCCTGAGCGGTCTCACCGAACTTCTTGAGGTCGGTGTCGAGCGAGCCGAAGAGCTCGCCGACCTTGGCCTGCACGGTCTCCTGCGTCTCCTTGACCCTGATGGTCGCCTTCTCCTGGACGGTCTTCGGGTCGGTGCGGCGCACGGCCTCGATGCGCGAAGGAGCCTCGGCGCGGATCTGCTCCACCAGCCCCGGCACCTTCTTGGCCTGCTGCAGAGCGAGGTCGGCGGTGCCGGCGGCGAAGTAGAGGGGGGTCGGGTTGCTGAAGGTCTTGCGCAGGTCGTCGGTGATGGCCATGGTGAGGGTCCTCCCGGATTCGTTTTCGGCTGAGGGTCTGTGTGGTCCGCGGCGGCGGCCGGTGCCCTGGTCCGGCTCAGCCGGCCGTCTGCTGCGGATCGGTGTCAGTGCCGCCGGCCGTACGGGGGCGGCGCTTGGCGGACGAACCGCCCTTGCTGAGGGAGGGAGCCCGGCGCTTGGCGGACGCACCGCCACCGCCCTGACGCCCCCGCCGTATCCCGGCACCACTCCCGGAACCGTCGTCCGTGGCGTCCGAAGCCTCCACGGCTTCCGGAACCCCGGCTCCCTGAGCAGCACCGGCACCATCGACGACACCCACGGCACCGACAGCACCGACGGCGTCCACGCCACCGGCACTCCCCGTCGTCTCACCGTCCTCGGGACCCACAAACCCGTTCTCCTTGCGGAAGGACTCGTAGATCTGGAGCAGCACCTGCTTCTGACGCTCGGTCAGGGTGAGATCGGCGAGGATGACCGCCCGTGTCTCGATGTCGTCGCGGTCCCGCTCGGCGTCGAGGATGCCGGCGCGCACGTACAGCGTCTCGGCGGAGATCCGCAGCGCCTTGGCGACCTGCTGCAACACCTCCGCGCTCGGCTTGCGCAGCCCGCGCTCGATCTGGCTCAGATACGGATTGGACACTCCGGCGGCATCGGCGAGCTGCCGCAGCGACAACTGCGCGTTGCGCCGCTGCTCCCGCAGATAGTCACCGAGATTGCCGACGTTGAGTGATGCCATGCCTCCACCCTGCCGCACACCGCTAACTATTGCAAGCACCTGCTTGCAATAGTGCGCCACATCGCGCGCGACCGGAGCGTTCGGGCGCGTCCGCGGGAGGAGCCGGCCGAAGGAGCGGCCAGGGCGACCGCCGCCTTCCTGGCGCGGAAGTCCGGACCACGGCGAGGAAGCCCTGCGGTCCCGCCCTGGCGGAAAACCACGGGGCACACCTCCGGTATGGGGAACCATGAAGCATGCGACCGGATGGCTGGTGCCTCACCGAAGACGCCGACGACTTTCTCGCCCGAGCCGGAGACTTTCTGCGCTCTCGGCCCGGCCCGCACGTCATGCAGCTGACCTGGGCCGAGAGAGTGCGAGCGCGTGGGGCGGAGGCGTTCGGAACCGGAGCCCCCGTCTTCGGCATGCTGGAGCGAGCAGGCGAGGTCCACGCCACCTTCCACCGCCTCCCGCCCCTTGGTCTCGGCCTCTCCCCGCTCACGCCCGGGCAGGCCGACTCCCTCGCCGCCCACCTGGCCGCCTCGGGCACTCCCTTCCCTCCGTCAGCGCGGACCACAGCACGGCCACCGCTTTCGCCGAGGCCTGGCAGCGGCACAATGGCGCAACGCCGAAACTCCGCGACACGCGACTCCGTCTGTACCGCCTCGGCACGCTCACTCCACCGGAGCCGCTGCCGGCGGGCCGAGGCCGCGTCCTGGGCGAGCAGGACCTCGAGCAAGTCATCTTCTGGTGCGGCGAGTTCGCCAAGGCCGTCGGGGAAGACGTCTCCATCGACGCCGGCACGTGGGCCGACACCCGCTTCGCCGACAAGCGCTACACGCTCTGGGAGACCCCGGACGGCACCCCCGTCTCCCTCGCGGGCATGAACCCGATGATCGGCGGCCAGATCCAGGTGGACATCGTCTACACCCCGGCCCGCCTGCGCGGGTGCGGCTACGCGGGCGCCGTGACGGCGGAGGTGAGCCGGGCCGCGCTGGCCGCGGGCGCGAGGGAGGTCGTGCTGTTCGCGGACCTGTCCAACCCCACCAGCAACGCCCTCTACCAGCGTCTCGGCTATCGCACGCTCACCGACTGGGCCGCGTACGACTTCTCGTGCGCCGCACCGGAAGTCGTTTGAGCACAACCGAACTTGCGGCGCACCGAGCGACCACCCGGGCGAGGGTCCTGATCCCGTTCGACCCACCCAGTCCCGTGACCGGCCGGTCGGTCAGCCGGCCAGTCGGTCAGCCGGCCAGTCGGTCAGTCGGTCAGCCGGCCGGTCGGGACGGGGCAGGTCTCAGCCGGTGGCTGCGCCGAACCACCTGGGGAGTCGGTCGAGGAGATCCCGTGGGTCCTCGCCGACCCATGCCACATGTCCGTCCGGCCTCAGCAGCACCGCGGGGACGTCCAGTTCCTCGCTGACGTCGACGACGTGGTCGACCCGGTCCGCCCAGCCCTCCACCGAGAGCCGGCCGCCGGTCTGGTCGAGCAGCAGTCCGCGTCCGCCGCGCATCAGCTCGTACAGGCGTCCTCGCTTCAGCCCCACGTCCCGCAGCCGCCGGCCGAGGAGTTCGTGGCCCTCGCCGAAGTCGTAGCGAACCCCGATCGCGGTGATCTTCTCGATCAGGTAGCGGTTGACGTCCTCGAAGTCCATCAGCTCCGACAGCAGCCGGCGCACCGACCGGGGCCCCGGCTCCGCCGACAGCAGGACCATCTGCGCGCGGGTGTTGTCCAGCACGTCGGCGGCCACCGGGCGCCGTTCGGCCTGGTAGCTGTCCAGCAGCCCTTCCGGTGCCCAGCCGGCCAGCTCGGCGGCGAGTTTCCAGCCGAGGTTGAAGGCGTCCTGGATGCCGAGGTTGAGGCCCTGCCCGCCGGTCGGCGGGTGGATGTGCGCCGCGTCGCCGGCCAGCAGCACCCGGCCGCTCCGGTAGCTCTCGGCGAGGCGGGTGGCGTCGCCGAAGCGGGAGATCCGGCGCGGTGAGTGCACGCCGAAGTCGGTGCCGGCGAACGCCCGCAGCTGCTGCTTGAGCTCGTCGAGAGTCGGCGGGACCGTACGGTCCTCGGCCACGCCCTCGGCGGGCACGATGACGCGGTGCACCCCCTCCCCCTCGGGGATGACGCCGAACCGGAGCTGGGTCTTGCGGACCTCGGCCACCACGGCGGCCACCGTCTCCGGCGGTACGCCCAGCTCCACCTCGCCCAGCAGCGTCTCGACCCGGGAGGGCTCGCCGGGGAAGCCGACACCGAGCAGCTTGCGCACGGTGCTGCGCCCGCCGTCGCAGCCGACGAGACAGCGCGCGCGCACCCGCGTGCCTCCCCCGCCGGCTACGCCCTCTTCGGCGGGGGCGCCCCCACTGGCGAACTCGGCGGTCACCCCGTCCTCGTCCTGGCTCAGCCCGACCAGTTCGCAGCCGTACCGGATCTCGGCGCCGAGTGCGACGGCGTGCTCGGTCAGCAGGCGCTCGGTGACCGGCTGCGGAATGCCGAGGACGTACGCATGCGCGGTGTCCAGCCGTTCGGGCCACCCCTTGTCGATGCCGGCGAAGAAACCACCGACCGCGTACTGCTTGCCCAGCGCGAGGAACCGCTCCAGCAGACCGCGCTGATCCAGCACCTCGACGCTGCGCACGTGCAGCCCCAGCGCACGGACGTACCCGGTCGGCCCGGCCTCCTTCTCCAGCACGAGCACCCGCACACCCTGCAGCCGCAGCTCGGCGGCCAGCATCAGCCCGGTCGGCCCGCCGCCGACCACGATCACGTCAATCATGAAAACCCCAACCCCCGGATGAACGATGCCGGATACCGCACGCACCGCGCCGCGCGCGACGCCGACGGTTCGACGCCCCACGCGAGGCGCATACCTCGACAACGGCTCACACTCTTCGCGAATCGCCGATTTACGCAGGTTCCGGCCCAGGGCGATGATTCTGCGGCACGACCGGGGCCTTGCCGCAAGCCCCCCGGTGCGCTATACGTTGAGAAGGGCAAGGAGACGGTTTCTCTCCTTGCCCTTGCCGTCTCGTCCTCCCAAGCCGCTCAGGCCTCCCAGGTCCCCTCGCCGACCTGCCTGCCCGAACCGGGACGGACGCTACGAGCCCCGGTACAGCCTCTCCAGGTCCACGAGCCGGACCTCGCCCAAGGCCGGCTGGTCTGGCCGCATGACGTCGAACGAAGACCGCCGGTTTCCTCCCCCGCTCTCCGCAGCGATGTCGGTCCGGTCCGGCCGTATCGGCGAGGGCGGCATCGACTTCGAGCCCTTCACGGAATTCCTCTCCGCCGACGGGACGACGGAGTGGTTCCGGGCCTGGACGGGCAACGGCGAGCTGAACGGTGACGCGTTCCGGGTGTTCGGCCAGGACGGCTCCGGCGGGTACGCGGCGTTCTGGCTGGTGCGCCCGGGCCGGACGACGGCCGGTCAGCCGGTCGTCTTCCTCGGCTCCGAGGGGGAGACGGGCGTCGTCGCGAGCGACCTGAACGCCTTCCTGTGGCTGCTGGCCGACGGCTACGGCCCCTGGGAGGCGGCCACCCCCTACGAGCCCGACCGGGGACCGCGTCCCGATCGTGAGCTGACGGCCGTCGCGGAACAGTACGCGGCGCCCTTCCGCGCGTCGGCGGGTTCCGTGATGCAGCAGGCGGCGCGCGAGTTCCCGGATTTCGACGACACCGTCACGGCCCTCTGCCGCTGAACCCGGTCACCGTGCCCGCCACGTGCCCCTACGCCTGCCGCGCGACGAAGACGAACTCCCTGCCCGGCCGGTCGGGAGCGTCGCGTACGTCCTCCACCACGTAACCCTGCGCGGCCAGTTCCGTCGCGATCTCCTCCCGCTCACGGAAACGCAGCGTGGAATCCGAGGTCAGCACCTGCCCGTCCGCGGCGAACACATAGGTCCAGCGGAACGTCACCAGCGGCCACGCCACCTCGACCAGCTCGACCCAGCTCTCGACCGCGCCGGCCCCCGGAACGTCCGTCACGCCGTACGAAGCCGCACGGTTCCATTCCTCCCAGGCACGGGCGGCCGGGTCCCGGGTCTCGAAGACCAGACGTCCGCCGGGCCGCAGTGCTTCGTGGGCGCCCCGCAGGGTCTCCCGCCACCTCCGCGGATCGACGACGGCCTGGGCGACGTTCGCCGTCATGGTCGCCAGGTCGACCCGCAGCGGCGGAAGCGCCGTCGCGTCACCGCAGATCCAGCGCACTCGCCCGCTGCCCGGCTTGCCCCGGGCCACGTCGAGGGACGCCCGGGCGGGATCGACTCCGACGACCTCGAGTCCGCGGCCGGCCAACAGGAGCGCGAACACCCCCGTCCCGCAGCCGATGTCCAGCACCCGCCGCACCCCGCCCTCTTCCGCCAGCTCGACGTAGGCGTCGAGATCGCCGCGGTCGGGGTCGAGGACGTCATACACCGCGGCGAGGCGCGGATGCCCGAAGCACTCATCAGCCATGCGCCCGAACGTAGGAGGGCCGGGCTCGAACCGCCCACTGGTTTTTCCGCCCAGGCCGGCCCGGACCCGCCCGGACCGGCGGTTCAGCCCTTCACCGCGCCCGAGATCAGGCCCTGGACGATGTGGCGGCCGGCGAGGGCGGACCCGCCGCGGAACATCCGGACGGGGCCGGGGCCCGGGTTCGACGACAGGGTCTAGGAAGCGCGGTGCCGCCGCTGTGCACGGGCCGCGCGGGCCCACTCCCCGAGGATCGGAACGCAGTGCTCGGCGAAGTAGTCGTAGTCCTCGGCGGTGTTGTAGACGTGGGCGGAGAGCCGCAGATAGCCGACGCCGTCGAAACTGGTGAAGGCGGCCTCCGCCCCCAGCTCCCCGGCCGCCCGGTCGCGCAGCGCGTCGGCCGCGACGCGGCTGTCGGCCAGTCCCTCGGGCAGCCGCACCAACCGCATCCCGGGCACGGGCATGCCGACGTCCACCGGGCCGTCGAAGCCCGTCAGGCCGGCGAGCGCGGCACCGATGGTCCGCTCGGCGTAATCGGCCAGGTCGTCCATGTAGCGGCGGGCGGCGGGCCAGCCCCAGGTGCTCTCGACGAAGTCGATCGCGGTGGCGGCGGCGAGAGGGCCGGTGGCGTCGACCGTGCCCTGCTGGTCGAAGCGGTCGGGGTACGGGTCCTCGGCCCCCCATGAGTCGATCAGCGGATACAGGTCGTCCCGCTGCGGGCCGCGGGCGACCAGGGCGGCGGTGCCGCGCGGTGCGCAGGCCCACTTGTGCAGGTTGCCGACCCAGAAGTCGCAGGCCGGCCCGGCGAACGGGGCGGCGATCAGCCCCGGCGCGTGCGCGCCGTCGACGAGCAGCGGGACACCGCGTCGCCGCGTCTCGGCGCCGATCCGCTCCACCGGCATGCGGCGGGCGGTCGGCGAGGTGATCTGGTCGACGACCACGAGGTCGGTGGCGTCGCTCAGCTCGGCGGCCACGGCCTCGTACGCCTGCTCCTCGTCCGCGTCCAGCGGCACCGCGGCCGTGCGGACCCGGCCGCCCCAGCGGCGTGCCAGGCGTTCGGCGCCCATGGTGACGGCGCCGTAGCCGTGGTCGGTGACGACGATCTCCCCGCCGTGGCGGCGTGCGAGGTTGGCGTAGACGACGCTGGCGCCGGCGCTCGCGTTCGGCACCAGGGCGAGGTCGCCGGGGTCCGCCCCGAGGAACGCGGCGAGGTCGGCCCTGGCCTCCGCGAGCCGCTGCGGCAGCGCGGGGAACCAGACCACCGGCGCGCTCTCCATCTCCTTCCGCACCCGCTGCTGGTGCTCCTGCGCCACCAGCGGGACCGCCCCGAACGAACCGTGGTTGAGGTGCCGCAGGGCCGGGTCCAGCGACCACGCGTGGAGGGCCGGCCGGCCGTCGGCCAGCAGCAGGGGACGCGGTGCGGTGGTGACCTCGGTCTCGCTCACACGACTCTCCTCCGGGCCCCGGGAGGAGCCCCGGGTACGGCCTTCTCGCACCGGCAGTCATCAGGTCCCCGGAACGGGAGGGCCCAGGACACAGGACGACCCGGGATGGTCGCACGAGATTTCGGGCCATGACAATTCCTCGGCGGCAGGGGAGGCCGGACGACGTGTGACAGATACGCCCCGGCCGTCCGGCGACTCCTCCGGCGCCCGGTCTGCACGGCCGTGGACCGGCGCCACCGCGGGACCGCCGCCAGTGCCCCCAGGTCGTCGAAGTGCTTGATCCAGGTGGCCACCGCGGCGTCGGCCGCGGGGGTCCCCTCGCGCGACCAGACGTTGAGTTCGGTCATGCAGCCGTTGGGGTCGAAGTACTCGAAGCCCGGGGATTCGATACGCATACGCGCGGAGACGTCGTAGAGGCCGTGCAGGACCTGGGCCCGGTTGAAGATGCAGATCTTGTCGCGGGGGATGCCGGGGTGGTACCGGTACTCGCACCGGACGACGACCCGGGTCGCCGCGGGCCCGAAGCGTTCCTGGAAGCGCCGCAGTCGCTGCCCCGCCCCTCCGTCCGCCGCCCCGTTCACGCGCTCCGGCATGCCGAACCCCCTCCGCGCGCAGTGGCCGACGGAGCGTCGCGTTCCGTCGGCCACCACAGCTTTCGGAAGGTTCATGGGCCACCTACACCAGGCCCCGGGCAAGACGGGAAGGGGTGGTGGTACGGGTCGGCAGGCCCAGCGTCCCGGTCGCCACCGCCAGCGTTATGGCGTAGGAGTCCACCGCACGCCGGACGTTGGGGGCGTCCAGGCTCGCTCCGGTCACGATGCGGTCGAGGTCGATGTAGGCGGAGCGCACGATCTCCAGCCAGCGGTACACCTGCCAGTCCTTCTGCCAGTCCCGAGTGCGTTCGGGCGGCAGCCGGCGTTCCCAGCGGCGGAACATCCGTTCGCGGATCTCCGGGCGGGTGGGCGTCAGGTGCATGTGGCGCACCAGGTCGTAGAGGGGGTCGCCGACCAGGGCCATCTCCCAGTCGATGATGGTCAGCGCGAAGGCGTCGTCCCTGCGCACCAGGTTCCACGGGTTGAGATCGCCGTGCAGCAGGGAGGGCTTGCGGTGGCTCACCTCGTGGCGGGACAGGAGCTGCCGGAGGCGGTCGGCGTCCGGGAGTCCGAGATGCCGCGCCAGCCGTTGTGAACGCTCCGGAAGTCCGGCCACCAGCAGGACCAGTTGGTCTTTGAGCGAGGGGTAGGACCCTTCGGTCCCGGCCAGCGGATCGAGTGGTGTGCAGTCCACCCGTGTCAGGGCGCAGAGCTGGTCCACGAGACCGTCCGCCTCGTGCGGCAGCAGACCGTCGACCGGATGGTTCGGAGGGCTGCCGGCATCGGCGGGGCCCTCGTAGGTGTGAATGGTGAAGGGATCGTCCGAGTGGCTGACTCCGAGCGCCAGGGCCCTCGGCACGGCCACCGGGACGGGCGCTTGTTCGATGAGCCGCAGGACGGCGTGCTCGCTGAGGATGCCGCGTTCCCGGCTGCATACGTCGGGCAGCTTCCGGCGGACGACCACGGGGCGGTCGATGCTCGGCACCCGCACCACCGTGTTGAGGTGAGCGGTGCCCTTGAAGACACGGCCGGCCGGAGCCGCTCCCTCGAGCTCCAGGGCCTCCCGCACCGCGGCCTCGGGGAAGTCCGCGGGCTGCTCGAGGCGCCGGTCCGGTTCCCAGGTGAAGGCTCTGCCCCTCAGGCTGCGGCCGGCACCGCTCTCATCAGGGCGGGCCGCGAGCCGGCGGAACAGCGCCCGCTCGATCTCCCTCTCCCCCGGCACGTTCCTGAGCCGCAGCGGCTCGGCAGCCGCCTCCAGGGCCCTGCGCACCTCCGCCGTCGCCTCGTCCAGCCTGTTCTGGGTGAACGACTCCTCGAGGGACCGCGCCGCCCGTATGACGTCGGGGTACACGGACTGGGCGCGCTCGAAGGCCAGGTAGTGGCACAGGTCCTTGCCCAGGCCGTTGACGGCGTTCGGGCGGACCTCGCGCATGGCGTCCGCCCAGGCGTCCACCACCTCGGAAAGCTGGTGTGCCGGATACCGCATCCGCACCAGGTGGGTCGCCAGGTCGTGCAGCGGGTCACCGTAGGTCGCCAGCTCCCAGTCGACGCAGACGGGCGGCCGGTCGCCGGTGCAGGACAGGATCAGGTTGTCGCGGTGCAGGTCGGCGTGGAGCAGGCTGTACGGTCGCCGCGCCATGGCGGGAACCCGCTCGGCCAGCCTGAGCAGAGCGTCCTCGGGAATGCCCAGGGCCACGAACAGTCCACCGAACGATGCCCAGTTGGGCTCTCTGATCTGTTGATCCGCGAGATGCGTCAGCGTGCGCAGAAAGCCTTGGCTGTCCGTGTCGTTGCGGGGCCAGGCCGACGGTAGGGGAGGAAGCCCGTTACGGCGCACCAGCGCCATACCGGCCAGAAGCCGGGCCAGTTCCCGGACGAGCAGGGAGTCGACGGGTTCACCGTTCCCGCAGACGCCGGAGAGCGGGACTCCTTCCACATAGCTGTGGATCGCGAAGTCGTCTCCCCTGGCCAGGACCTCCGGCACGTACGGCAGGGCCCCTCTGACGGCGTCGAGGATCTCCTGCTCGTTCTGCCATGTCCTGATCACCACCGACAACGCCGTGGTACGGCGGATCCGCACGGTCACGGACGTACCGGCCTCGCGGCCCAGCGGTTTCGCCATGGCGGGTGTGACCGGCACGACGTAGTTCTGATGGTGGTGACCGCTGATCGCCTGACCCGCCCGTGCGGCCAGGTCGACGAAGGCGCGGTGCCCCGGTGAGGACGCGGGACGTTCCCCGAGGGCGGGACGGGGAAGGGGGGACACGCCCACTGGCCACTCCGGAAGTGCGAGGAGAGTCACGACATGGCAAACGGTAGGCACGAGGCCGGTTATCACGCATGAGGAACGATGGGCGGCGGAGCGGCGCGCCGGGCGCACTGGGGGGTGTACCACCGCTCCGCGTGAGGCCCCCGCGGGCTCGTCGGAGATGGGCTTGTCAGCCTCTTGATACGAGCTCCGGAGAGCGTCTGCTCGGTCGGTGCGGGCATGCTAGCGGAAGGCGGACCGAAAGCGGCTCACACCTCGGCGGAGAGCGGATTCCCTACCGCTTCGAACCCCTGCCGCTCCTGCGACTGGTCGCGGAGAAGGAACTCGGTGCGGCCGGTCCGGTGCTCCTGCTTCTCATCGGCGGGTGGGCGCGGATTCGGCAGGACGGGTGTGCCGTCGGCGCCGTCCTGCCACCGGCCCTGCCACCGGCCCTGCTGGTGGTTCAGGCCTGAGGTGCCGTGCGGAGCAGGGTGAGGACGGGTTCCAGGGAGGACAGGATCACGGTGGCGCCCGCGGCTTGCAGGATCTTTTCCTTCTTCTCGTTGCGGGCGTAGCCGAGGAAGGGCACGCCGGCCGCTGTGGCGGCGTGGAAGTCGGAGGGGGTGTCGCCGATCATCAGGGCGGAGTCCGGGGCGGCGCCCATGGCGTTCAGGGCGCGGTTGATGCAGTGGGGGTCCGGCTTGAGCCGGCTGAGCTGCTGGGTCCGGCCGTAGATGTGGGGGGCGAAGCAGCCGAGGAGACCGCGGTCGGCGAGGTACTTGCGGACCACGCGGGGGGAGTTGTTCGTCGCGATGGCCGGCCTGGAGCCCACCGCGGTCCAGGTGCGGATCAGCGGGTCGGCGTAGGCGGTGGGCCATGCCGAGGACGCGGCCAGCATTTCCTCCCGGGTGAGCCGTGCCTCCAGCTCGGCCACCAGGTCGCTGCCCGGGTGTCTGCGGTCGACGGCGCGGAGTACCGCGTGCGGGTCCAGCGATTCGCGTTCGGGCTCGGTGAGCAGGCCGTGCAGGCCCCGGCCCTCCAGCCACTCGACGAGGTCCCGCGCCACCCTGTCGGCCGAGTGCCCTGCGAAGAGGCGGCAGATGGGCCCGTCGAAGTCCCACAGCACGACACGGGCGCCGCTGATCAGCTCACGCAGTTCGTTCGGTGCGTCCGGGTCGCCGAAATCGCTGAGGCCGCTGAGGTCGTTCCGGTCGTTCCGGTCGTTATCGGTCTCGTGTGTCACCGGTTCGGTCTGCGTCGCATCAGAAGTCACTAGGAGAGTGTCAGGTCCGTGGTGATGGTTTCCCAGAGGGCGTCGAACCACTTCTGGGATTCCTCCACGAACGCCTGGTCCCGCTGTCCGGTCTGCTTGGTGAAGGAGAAGAGCAGGGACTGGGAGCCGAGGGCGTCGTACATGTCCAGGGTCTGGGAGCCCCACTCCTCCTCGCGCCTGGCGAGCAGGTAGTAACCGATCAGTGCCTCCTGGCCGTTGAGCAGGTAGAGCTTCATCGGCGGGGTGAAGGGCAGGGCGCGGAACCTGACGTGGACGTCGATGCCGTGGGTGTGGCGGACGGCCTGCAGGTTGTGCTGGAGCACCTGGGCCTGGGCGTTGCGCATCTGCAGCCAGCGCTCGTGGACCGGGTCGTCGCCGTCGGCGTCCTCGTCGACCAGGACGGGGAAGGCCAGGTTGATGGTCCGGGACGGCAGGAGGACGCGGAACTCGATCGACTCGGGGCGGAGTCTTCCCTCGTGGATCAGCCGGACGGGTTCACCGATGGCGACCATCAGCGTCTCGGAGGTGTGGGACACGACGTCGATACGGACGTGGGGTGCGGAGAAGGCCTCGGTGAGACGGGGGGCGAGACCGACCATGGTCGGCTGGGGCTCGTCCGACGCCGGGGCCGGTTCGGCGATCCGGGGCGGGCTGCCCTTGCTGACGTTGCTGAGCAGACCGTCGTCCGCGAGAACGCGCAGTGCCTGGCGGACGACGCCGCGTTCCACGCCGAACTCCTCGGCGAGCTCGGCCTGGGTGGGCAGGCGTTCGCCGGCCCTGAGCTCCCCGGCGCGGATACGTTCGCGCAGGATGTCGGCGATCTCCTGGGGCGAGTTCCTGCTGTTGCCGTTCACTGCGACGTTCTCCTGGGTCACGACCAAACGCTACAACTTTGATCCATCTATGGGGAGTTGCTTGAAAGTTGTTTATAAGTACCTGCCAAGTGGGGACAACCTAGCTAGAGTTGGCAACCAACTTGACCGAGTTGGCGGAGGTTCCGCTTCCGCCCACAGGAAAGCACGAAGCAGCACGAAGGGGGAACATCGTGCCAGTCCTCGCTCTCATCTCCGCGGTCCTCGTCGTCACCCTCGAGCAGTACGTCGAATGGAAGTACGGCATCGCCGGCATCATCGGCCTGCTGCTGCTCACCGTCGGCATCAAGGCCCACAGCCCGGGCGTCAGCTCCGCCGGAGCCGTCCTGCTCGCGCTGCTGATGGCGCGGCCCGCACTCTGAACCACCCGTACCCGCCGGGCCCCTGCCCATGGGGGCAGGGAGACGTCAGCTCGTGAGCTGCAACTCCGAACTGATGGTCTCCCACAACGCGTTGAACCACAGCCGGGACTGCGTCACGAAGGCGCTGTCCCGCATCCCGGCGCCCTGCTCGAACGCGAACAGCGCGGAGCGGGTGCCCTGCGCGTCGTACATCTGAACGTTCTCCTGGTCGATCTGCGCCTCGCTGCGGGACAGCGTGTAGTAGGCGAACAGCGCCTCCACGTCATTGAGCAGGTACAGCTTCACCGGCGGGGTGAAAGGCAGCGCCCGGAAGGAGACCCGCACGTCGATGCCGTGGGTGGCACGCAGGGCGAGCAGACTGTGCCGGAGCACCTGCCCCTGGGCGTTGCGCATCGCCAGCCACCGCTCGTGCACGGGGTCCTCGCCCCGGCCACCGTGACGGTCACCGCCCCGGCCGTTGGCGGAGTCCTCGACCGCCACCGGGAAGGCGAGGTCGATGTTCCTTCCGGGCAGCAGGACGCGGACGTCGACCTTGGCCGGTTTCATCCGTCCGGCATGGATCTGACGCAGCGGTTCGCCGATGGCGAGGGTGAGGGATATCGCGGTCAGGCAGACGGCGTCGATCTCGACGTGCTCGGCCTCGAAGGCGGCGGCGATACGGGGTGCGAGGGCCGCCGTGGTGGGCTGGGGCGGCGCTTCCGGCCCGGTCAGCGCCCCGCCGGGGCGGCCGGCGACGGTCGCCGGGGCGCCCTTGGCGACGTTGGTGAGCAACTGCTCGGACTGCAGGATGCGCAGTGCCTGGCGTACGGCACCGCGCTCGACGCCGAACTCGTCCGCGAGCTTCGCCTGAGTGGGCATGCGCTGGCCAGGTCGCAGCTCCCCGGACCTGATCCGGGCGCGCAACTCGTCGGCCACCTCGCGGTGTGTCCTCTGTGGCCGCTGTGGCCTCTTCCGTCCATTGACGGGGGCGTATTCCGGGTCCACGCCGAAACCCTACAACTTCTCGCCATCTTTTGGCAGTTCACGGAAAGGTGGTTATGAGCCGCATCCAAGCGGAGATAACTTAAGAGAAGTTGGTCGCCAACTTGAGCAACATGGTCGGGCCTCCCGGGAGGTTGGCCATCACGGTGACAGTGGGGACCACTCCTCGAGCCGCCGACCGGGCTTCCCTTCCGGAGGGGAGCCGGGAACCCGGTCGGTCAGCACCAGCGCAACAACCACAACTGAACAACAAGAACGGCAAGAACAGCTACGGATGTACGGACACCCGCCGGACGAGGGGGAGGAGGAGCGAACGACACCGAGGGAGCGCGGCAGCGCTCAGAAAATGTCCGGGCACCATGGACGCCTGGACGTACGCAGCAGGGCGTCGGCCTCACGGGCGGCGCCCGCTCGTTCTTCCCGGACCCGGCCCAGCGCAGCCAGCCGCACCGCCGACTCGTCACCCAGCCACAGCGGCGCCAACTCGGCGACGTCCAAGGTCAGATCGGCGTCCTCGGTGGTCGCCGCGCACGTCCCGGTACCGTCCGCCGACGCCTCCAGCCGGTAGCGCCCGCCGGCCAGCCCCGCACCGTCGGCCACCTCCAGCACCAGCGACCCGGCCGCCTCGTACGTCCGGGCCTCCAGCGCCCGTACGACGTCCAGGACGCGCACCCACAGCCAGTCCGCGTGCGTCGTCACGGCGGCGGCCCGCGGGTCCGGCAGGAGGAACGGGAGCAGGTCGTCGGGGGCCCGCCAGCCGCTCTTCACCTTCACGACCCAGTCGATCGAGCACAGGTAGCGCCACAGCGCCCGTTCCGCGGCCGGGCTCACCGCGAGCAGCCAGTGCACCCGCGCCGTGTTCAACGGCTGCTTGGAGTCGCCCCACTTGTCGTCCGCCGCGTAGGAGACCATGCCCTCGACCTCGCCGCCCGCCGAGCGGTACACCGCGAAGAAGGGCTCGTTCCACGGCAGGGGGAAGCGAATGGCTCCGGTGGTGGTCTTCCACCACAGGTCGTTCCGGTCGACCGCGCCCGGCTGGACCCCGCGCACCCGTTCGTGCAGCTCCGGGCCGAGCTTGCTCACGTCCTCCGCGTCCACGAGGTCCACCCGTCCGCCGTCCTCCGGGCGGGACCGGCGCGGGTCGAGACCGGTGCGCGGAACGTCGACGGTCCACTCGGTGGCCCAGGTGGCGGGGCCGAAACCGTAGCGGCCGTAGATCGGGTACTCGGCGGCGATGAGGGTCGCGACGACGTCCCCGCGCTCCTTCGCGGCGGCGAGGTCCTGCGCCATCATGCGGGTGAGCAGACCGCGCCGACGGTGCGTGGAGGTCACGCTGACGTTCGTGATGGCGTCGGCCGGCACCGCGGCCCCGCCGACCGCGGTGAGCTCCTGCGAGAAGGATCGGAACGTCGCGACGCAGCGGCCGCCGTCGAAGGCCCCCAGCGACCGGCCCGGCAGGAACTGCAGGCGGCGTATGTCGAGGGCCTCCGGGGAAGGGGTGGGCTCCCGCAGGAACCCGATGTTCAGGGCCCGGTTCCAGTCGGCGAACTCGGTCTCGGCGATCGGGCGTACGTCGATGTCGGTGCGGGGCGTTCCGGCGCTGGGGGTCATGGTTTCACCGTAGGTCGCCTCCTGAGGAGGTGTCGCGCGCTTTTCCGACCGCCCCGCGGCCCCGGCCCGCCCGGCCACCGGACGCAGGCCGCCCGCCCGGCATCCGGCCCGGCCCCGCTCAGCCCGCCTCACACCAGCAGGTCGTCGACCTGGGCCTCCCCCTCACGGTACCGGCGCGTGATCTCCGCACTGCAGTCGTCGGCGGTGCGCTGCAGGCGCTGCCGGCTCCGGGAGACCTCCTGCTCGTAGCGCACCAGCCGCCCCATCGCGGCCGTCAGCTCCCCGTCCGTACGCGCACCCAGGTCCGAGAGCTCCACCTCGGCGAGCATCTCCGCCGCCAGCCGCCCGTACTCCTCGCTCTGCGGCGTCCCCAGGGTCACGTGGCGGGCGGACGAACGCCGGCGCACCGGGGTGTCCCGCAGGATCTCCGCGAGCCGCTCCACGACGGACGCCTCCACCGGCGTGGCGACCGAGGCCGTGTCCACCGGCGTACGCCGGGCCAGTTCCGCCCTCAGGATGTCGATCCGTCCCTGGAGCAGCCGCCGCACATAACTGAGGTCGGCCTCGTCGCGCTGGGCGTCGCGGCGCAGCGTGCGCAGCTCGGGCAGGCTGCGCACGGACAGGGCGGGCTCGGGCCCCGGGTGCTCCTCGGGCAGGTCCGGGCTGTCCGTGCGCTGTGCGGGCGGGCGGTGGAACTCGCGTTCTCCCACCCCCGCCCGGGCCGGCAGGACAGGCCCGGACTGCTGCCCGGTTCCTGGTGTGCTCATGTGCTTCGACCGTCCCCTCGACCGGTGTGTGCCAGCATCGTGCCACCTCCGGCGGCCACTGTGTGACCGAGTGCTCCTGATCCGCCCCAGATGGGGGGTAAGGAGTAAAAATAGCCCGCCTGGGGGCCTCCGCGGACCGCCGTCAGTCATCTGTTCGCCGACCGGCATGATGGGCGTATGCGTGCAGTGGTGCAGAGGGTGGACGGCGCGAGCGTCGTCGTGGACGGCGAGACGGTGGGGGCGATCGAGGGCGAGGGGCTGTGCGCCCTTGTCGGCGTCACCCATGAGGACACCAAGGAGAAGGCGGCGCAGCTCGCCCGCAAACTCTGGTCGGTGCGGATGCTCCAGGACGAGAAGTCGTGCAGCGACATCGACGCCCCGCTTCTGGTGATCAGCCAGTTCACCCTTTACGGCGACGCCCGAAAGGGCCGGCGCCCCACCTGGAACGCCGCCGCCCCCGGGGACGTCGCCGAACCGCTGGTGGACGAGGTGGTCGCCCAGCTGCGTGCGCTGGGCGCGACGGTGGCGACGGGCCGCTTCGGCGCGCAGATGCGGGTGTCGCTGACCAACGACGGCCCGTTCACCGTTCTCCTCGAGATCTGATCCACGTCACGTCGGACCCGGCCCGCACCGGACATGGCCCGCGCCGGACACCGATGGGGGCTCGACGTGGATCAGGGTTCGACGCGGATCAGGGCTCGACCACGGTCTCCTGGGCCGCCGCCGTGTCCCCGGCCATCAGGCGGGCGTCGACCGGGACGTTCCGCTTGACCAGCGCGAGGGCGACCGGGCCCAGCTCGTGGTGGCGTACGGACGTGGTGACGAAGCCGATCCGGCGGCCGTCCGGGCCGTCGTCGGCGATCCGGAGGTCGGTGCCGGCCGGCGGCAGATGGACCTCGCTGCCGTCCAGGTGCAGGAAGACCATCCTGCGCGGCGGCTTGCCCAGGTTCTGGACCCGGGCGACCGTCTCCTGGCCCCGGTAGCAGCCCTTCTGCAGATGCACCGCACCGCCGATCCAGCCCAGCTCGTGCGGGATGGTGCGGTGGTCGGTCTCGAAGCCGAGCCGGGGGCGGTGCTGCTCGACCCGCAGCGCCTCGTGGGCGAGGATGCCGGCGGGCGGCCCGGCCTTTTCGGCGAACGACTCCAGTTCGGCGCGGGGCAGGAACAGATCACGGCCGTACGCCGTCTCGCGGACGGCGACGCCCTCGGGCACCTCCGCGATGGAACCGGCGGGCAGGTGCACCACCGCGAAGTCGGCGGTGCGGTCGGCGGTTTCGACCCGGTAGAAGAACTTCATCGACTCCAGGTAGGCGAGCAGCGCCTCCTGGGTGCCGGGTTCGACGTGGGCCCAGACCGTCTCGCCGTCGTCGACGAGGTAGAGCGCGTGCTCGATGTGGCCGTTCGCGGAGAGGATCAGCGCCTCGGTGGCCTGGTGCGGCGGGAGGTCGCTGACATGCTGGGTGAGCAGCAGATGCAGCCAGCTCAGCCGCTCCGGCCCGGAGACGGTGACGACCCCGCGGTGGGACAGGTCGACGAAGCCGGTGCCTTCGGCGAGGGCACGCTGCTCGCGGAACAGGTCGCCGTAGTGGGCGGCGACGCCTTCGTCCACGCCCTCGGCGGGAACGGCGCCGGGCAGGGTCAGCAGGGGGCTCTTCATACTCCCCAGCCTACGTCTCGGTAGTTGAACCCTTCAGGGAGCAGTCCTTGCAGCGGCCGAAGATCGCGAAGTGCTTCATGTCGGTGTCGAAGCCGAAGGTGTCGCGCAGCTTCGCCGTGAAGTCGGCGGCCACCTCCACGTCCGCCTCGATGACCTCGGTGCAGTCACGGCAGACGAGGTGGAGGTGGTGGTGCCGGTCGGCGAGGTGGTAGGTCGGGGCGCCGTGCCCGAGGTGGGCATGGCTGACCAGGCCCAGCTCCTCCAGGAGCTCCAGGGTGCGGTAGACGGTCGAGATGTTGACCCCCGACGCCGTTTTCCGCACTTCCACGAGGATGTCGTCGGGGGTCGCGTGCTCCAGCGTGTCGACGGCTTCGAGCACGAGTTGGCGCTGCGGCGTCAGCCGGTAGCCGCGCTGCCTGAGATCGCTCTTCCAGTCGGTGCTCACCACACCACGAGTCTAGGGCCTCGGGTGTGGATCACGCCGGGCCCGCGGGCCGTACGCCCAAGGGCCCGGCGGCCCGGTGGCTCACTTGAAGAAGGCGATCCCGTCGTCCGGCATGTCGTCGGGCAGGGCCTTGGCCCAGCGCTCGACGTCCTCGGGGGTGACGACCTTCTTCAGGTGCGCCGACATGTAGGGGCGCAGCTCGACCTCGGGGGTCTGCTTCTCACCGACCCACATCAGGTCGCTCTTGACGTAGCCGTACAGCCGCTTGCCGCCGGTGTAGGGCCGGGCGGCGGCGGTGCGCGCGACCGCGTCCGTCACCAGGTCGATCTGCGGCTTCTGGTCGGCCAGCTCGCCGTACCAGATCTCGATGACGCCGTCGTCGCGGGTCATCGTGACCTCGACCTTGCGGTCGGCGTCGATCCGCCAGAAGCCGTGCTCGGACTCGAGCGGCCGTACCTTGCCGCCGTTCTCGTCGAGCACCCAGGTGCGGGAGGAGTACTCCAGGAAGTCACGGCCGTCGTGGGTGAAGGAGACCTCCTGCCCGAAGTTGCACTTCTCGGAGCCGGGGAAGTCGTGCACGCCTGCGCCCGCCCAGTCGCCGAGCAGGAAGGCGAGCGGTACGAGGTCCTTGTGGAGGTCGGACGGGATCTCGATCATCAGTGGCAGTTCCTGGAGTGGGCGGTCAGCGCTGACCCTGGTACAGCTTCTTCACGGCCAGCCCGGCGAAGGCGAGAACGCCGACGGCGACCAGGACCAGCAGGATTTCGTAGAAGAGAACCACGGGATGCTCCTTGAGCGGGGTGCGGTGCGGTTCGTGTGCACGGAACCGCACCCAGCTTACGCGGCCGGCCCTCGCCCCCGACGTGCACCCACCCGGTGGCGGGAGTGACGACGGGCCCGGTGGCCGGGGGAGGCCGGGGCCGGTGGCCGGGGGAGACCGGGCCCGGTGGCCGGGGGAGACCGGGGCCGGTGGCCGGTCCCGCCACGGGCTCCCGGGTACGGGCAGGACGGGGGGATGACTACGATCCGGACATGGCGAAGAAGCTCGTGATCAAGGTGACCGCCGGGGCCGATGCCCCGGAACGCTGCTCGCAGGCCTTCACGGTGGCGGCGGTGGCCGTGGCCAGTGGTGTGGACGTCTCGCTGTGGCTGACCGGGGAGTCGGCGTGGTTCGCGCTGCCGGGCAGGGCAGCGGAGTTCGAACTGCCGCACGCGGCGCCGCTGCCGGACCTGCTGGACTCGATCGTCGCGGGGGGCCGTCTCACCCTGTGCACCCAGTGCGCGGCGCGCCGGGACATCACGGAGAAGGACGTCATCGAGGGCGTACGCATCGCGGGGGCGCAGGTGTTCGTCCAGGAGGCGCTCGCGGACGACACGCAGGCGCTCGTCTACTGAGACGGATGACACGGAGGGCTCACCGGGGCCCGGGCCTCTTCTTCCCGTCCAGTTCGTCCCACCACGCGTCGGACTCGGGGTCGCCGGAGGGGTCGTCCCACCAGTGGTCGTCGGGGCCGCGCCGGTTGGCGACCACGGCGGCGAACGGCGGGATGACCATGGCCACCACGCACATCCCCACGGCCACCGGGACCGACCAGAGCCGCACGACGGCGCAGGCCAGGACGAACAGCGCGATGCACGTGCCCATCATGACGAAGTAGGTATGGCGCCTGCGCGCGTACATACCTCCAGCGTAGAACCGGACCCGCAGGCATGCAGGTGCACGGATACGCGGATACGCGGGCATGACGCGGGTACGCAGACATGCCGAAGGGCCGCATTCCGGTGCCGGTGTCCGGTCCGTGGGATGCGGCCCTCCGAAGAGCCCTCACACCGCGATGGCGACCTCGGCCAGACCGCCCTGCTGGGCGACGACCGTGCGGTCGGCGGTACCGCCGGGCACCAGGGCGCGGACCGTCCAGGTGCCCTCCGCCGCGTAGAAGCGGAACTGCCCGGTCGCGGAGGTCGGGACCTCCGCGGTGAACTCGCCGGTCGAGTCCAGCAGACGGACGTAGCCCGTCACCGGCTCGCCGTCACGGGTCAGATGACCCTGGATGGTGGTCTCGCCGGGCTTGATCGTCGAGGCGTCCGGGCCACCGGCCTTCGCACCGCACATGGCGTACTCCTGAACTGGTCTAGTGGTCTGGTCGGGTCGTGGTCCGGGCGGGGGCCTACTTGGCGGGGCCGAGCTCGATCGGCACGCCGACGAGGGAGCCGTACTCGGTCCAGGAGCCGTCGTAGTTCTTGACGTTCTCCACGCCCAGCAGCTCGTGCAGCACGAACCAGGACAGCGCGGAGCGCTCACCGATGCGGCACAGGGCGATGGTGTCCTTGGCCAGGTCGATCTGCTCGTCCTCGTAGAGCGCCTTGAGCTCTTCGTCGGACTTGAAGGTGCCGTCGTCGTTGGCGTTCTTGGACCACGGGATGTTGCGGGAGGTCGGCACGTGGCCGGGGCGCTGCGACTGCTCCTGCGGCAGGTGCGCCGGCGCGAGCAGCTTGCCGGAGAACTCGTCGGGCGAGCGCACGTCGACGATGTTCTGCGTGCCGATGGCGTCCACGACCTCGTCGCGGAAGGCACGGATGGACAGGTCCTGCGGCTTGGCCTTGTACTCGGTCTTCGCCCGCTGCGGCACCTCGTCGCCGGGGACCAGCTCGCGGGCGTCCAGCTCCCACTTCTTGCGGCCGCCGTCGAGGAGCTTGACGTTCTCGTGGCCGTACAGCTTGAAGTACCAGTAGGCGTACGCGGCGAACCAGTTGTTGTTGCCGCCGTAGAGGACAACCGTGTGGTCGTTGGAGATGCCCTTCTCCGACAGGAGCTTCTCGAAGCCCTCCTGGTCGACGAAGTCACGGCGGACCGGGTCCTGGAGGTCCTTGGTCCAGTCGATCCGGATGGCGTTCTTGATGTGGTTCTTCTCGTACGCGGTGGTGTCCTCGTCCACCTCGACGATGGCGATGGTCGGGTCGTCCAGGTGTTCCTGGACCCAGTCGGCGTCGACCAGTACGTCGTTGCGGCTCATGCTCTTGTCTCCTCCGGGGCAGTTACGGCGAGGCGTGCGGGTATGCGGGTGCGCGGCACTCCTGCGGGAGCGGGCGCACGGATGCCCCTCGGCGGGGCGAGGTGGGGATGCAGGCGGCGGGACGCCCGCTCAGAAAGGTCGACAGAGCATGGCGGCGACGCGGCAGAGGTCCACTGCCCGCCGCTTCGTGAGATCCGCCTGTCCCCGCGCTCGGAGGACGCTCGTCTGACACTGCATGTCGTCGATCGTAGGGAGGACAGGGTGGGCATGTCACCGCCGTGTCGCATGCTGAGACAAGATTGTCCGCACTATGGGATCACGGGAGGGGCGGACCCACTTCCGCCCGCCCCGCACCCGACGGCGCCCGCCCTCGCATCTGCTCTACGGACGTCTCCGTCTCGCCTGTCGGACATCCTGGGTCCACCGGGCCCCGGGCCCCCTCAGGGGCGGAGTGGTCCTGCCGACCACCTACCTACCCGGCGAGCCGGACGTCGGAACCCTGCACGGTGATGTCGACGCCGGACTTCCCCGCCTCGACCTTGTCGAGCTTGATCCCGCCGGGCAGGCCGTCGATCCTCTGCTCGAAGTCGGTGATCTCCCGCACCCGCGTCTCGGCCATCTCGATGCCGCCGAACGAGGGCAGCGCATCCGCGTGGACCCGCACGGTGTCGCCGTCCACGACGGTCACGGAGCTGAGGACGGAGACCGGCTCGGGCAGCTTGGTGCCGAGCACGGTGGCCTCCACCGCGACCTCGATCTTCCCGTTGCCGCCGTCGGAGAGGCCGACGACGCTGGCGGTGACACCGGGGCCGACCCGGGTGGGCTCGGACTTGGCGGTCTTGAGCAGCTCGTCGTAGGTCACGCTCGCGGTGCCGGTCGCGCCGGCGGCGGTGGCGGAGCTGAAGTCGCCGGAGAACTCGACGCCCTTCATGTCGGCGCGCAGGTCCTCGATCCGGATGTTCTGCTTGCCGTCGCCGGTGCCGGCCTCGTACTCCGGGATCCCGATCCGCACCTCGTCGAGGGAGCCGCCGGCGAGCTGGGTGAGGAAGGGGAAACCGTTGATGGACACGTCGGGGGTGGTGCCGAGGTTCTCGGCCGTCTTGAGCCGGTCGGCCACCTCGCCCTCCGCGAAATTGACCGCGAGGCGGTCCACGATCACGAAGATGCCGCCCAGGACCACGGCGATGATCAGCAGTATTCGCAATGCGCGCATGCGGTTGGTTCCCCCACCTAGGTGCGTTTCGACGACAGTCCCCGACGACCGGGCAGCCGTCCTGCGCGAGAGTAACCCGCACGGCAAGGAGAACCCCGGGATTGTTGATCAGCTGTGACAGGCACCCGGAACGCGCCTCTCCCCGCCGACAACTGTCGGCGGGGAGAGGCGGAACGCGGGAGCACGGAACACGGGGCCGCGGGACACGGGACCGCGGGAGGCGGCCGGGACGTCAGCCGGCGACGCGGCCCAGGACGTACACCGCCGGTGCCGCCGCGGCCAGGGGCAGGGCCACTCCGGCCGTGAAGTGGACGAACCGGGACGGGTAGTCGTAGCTCGCGGCGCGGTGGCCGATCAGGGCGCAGACCGCCGCGCCCGCGCCGATCAGCGCGCCCGAGGCACCGAACTCCGTCATCCCGCCGGCCAGCGCACCCGCACCGGCCGCCACGAGCAGCGCGGCCACCACGGACGCCGGCGTGGGCAACGGCAGCGCCCGCGCCACGACTGCCGCCGCCACCGCGATCCCGCCGACCGTCACCGCGTCGGCGCCGGCCGCCAGGTAGCCGCTCGCCACGATCGCCAGCGCGGCCGCGGCGACCGTCGCCGTCAGGCCGTACATCCGCTCGTCGGGATCGGCGTGCGACCGGAGCTGGAGCACCAGCGACAGCAGTACCCACACACCGAGCGTGCCGAGAATGGCCGACGGCGACCGGTCGGACGCGAGCAGTGCCACGTCCGCGACCAGCGCTCCGAGGAAGCCCAGCGCGATGCCCTGCCGTGCGGGCCACATGCCGTTCAGCCGGAACCAGCCGGCCGCGGTGAGCCCCTGGAGGGCCACCAGCGGCACGAGCAGGGCGTACGTGCCCAGCGCCGCCCCGCCGGCGAGCAGCAGCCCCAGCAGCGCGGTGAGCGCCGCCGGCTGCATGCCGGGCTCGATGATCGGCGAACGCCCCTCCGCGCGGGCACGCTGCGCGTCCGTGACCCGGGTGTTCCCGGCGAGGGTGGCGGGCCCGTACCCGGGACCGTCCGGAGCCTCGGGGGCGGGGGTCACGGGGGCCGAGGCCGCGGCGGGCGGGGCGGAGGCTGCGGAGGCCGGCGGGTGCACGGCCCCGGCAGGGGCGCCTGCGCCGGCATGGGCATGGGTATCGGGGATCGGTGCCCCGTAGGTGGAGGCCACCCCGTACCCCGCGTACACCGCGGGCCCGCCGAGCGCGCCGCCGTCACCCCGACCCGCGTACCCGGCATGTCCCGGAGGGGTCTGCGGGGCCGCCGGGGGCTGCGGAGCCTGTCCGGTGTGTCCGGTGTGCTGGGGCAGGTACGACGTCTCCTCCGCGGCCGCCGGCGGGACCGGGGGCTGCATCTGCGTCTCCCAGGTCTGTCCCTGCCACTGCTGCGTGTACTGCTGGGCGGCGTGCGGATCGTCGTACGCCTGCTGTCCTCCGGGCCACGCCTGCGACGGCCCCTGCGCCTGCTCTTCAGGCCGCTGGTTCTGGTGCTGGGGCGGGGGCGTGCCATAGGGGTCGTGGCCCTCGCGGCGTCCGTCGTACCCGTCGTAGCCCTGATACGGCTGGTTGGTCATCGCTCACCCTCCTGCGAACGGCGGGAGCACCTCGACCGTGCCGCCGTCGGCCAGCCGTACCGTCTCATGTGCGCGGGTGCCCACGGGATCACTGTCGACGAGGAACGAGCATCGCCGCAGGACACGCGTGAGTTCGCCGGGGTGCCTCTCGCGCACCGCGTCGAGCGCGTCGGCGAGCGTGACCGCCTCGTACGACTCCTCGGCCGTCCCGGCCGCGGCCTTGGCTGCGGCCCAGTACCGCACCGTGACCTTTGCCATCTGCTGGTTCCTCAATGTTTGACAGTGGACACGGTCAGGCTAGCCCGCCCGGGCCACGGCCCAGTCCCCTATCCGGTGCAGCAGTCCGTCGGGGGCCGCGTTCTCCGCGTGTCCCATGCCCGGCTCCACCCACAGCTCCCCGTGCTCGCCCGCGGCGGCCGCCAGCATGCGCGGGTGGTCGAGCGGGAAGTAGTGGTCGCGGTCGCCGTGCACGACCAGCAACGGCGTCGGCGCGATCCTCGGCACCGCCTCGACCGGGGACAGCGGTACGGGGTCCCAGTCCCGGTGATGGATCCGGGTCCGCAGCCCGTAGCGCCCCACGAGCCGGCCCGACGGCCGGGTCGCCAGCCAGTGCACCCGCCGCATCGGAGCCGTCCCCCGGTAGAACCACCGGGCCGGACCGCTCACCGACACCACGGCATCGGGACCACCGGCGCCGACACCGGCGCCGACATCGACACCGGCACCGGCACCGGCACCGGCGGAAGGCGGGCTGTCCCCCTCCCCGCCCAGCGCAGCGTGCCGCAGCACCACCGAGCCGCCCATCGAGAACCCGACGGTCGCCACGCGCGTGTGCCCCAGTTCCCGTGCCCACGCCACCGCAGCCGCCAGATCCAGCACCTCGCGGTCCCCGAGCGTGGACCGTCCGCCCGAGGCACCGTGCCCGCGGAAGGAGAAGGCCACCACGGCTCCGTGCCGTGCGAACGCCCGCGCAACCCGCCGTACATGCGGCCGGTCCACGCCCCCCGTGAACCCGTGCGCGATCACGAACACGAGGTCACGGGAAGGGGGCCGTGGGATGTCCTTCCCGATCACCTTTTCGGCCGCAGCCGGGTTGTATACGGAATCGATCCGCACGCCGTCCACCGTGCGCAAAAACGCCCGAAAAGACGTACCGTCCTGTGTAACTTCACGCGTCACACCACGTGTCTTGAAATGCGGACCATTGGTGGAACGTGCCACATGACCTGACGGACCGGTGCTCATGTCGGCTATTCTCCTGGGAAGAGGACTCGGGCAGCGAAGCCCCCGGGTCCTTTTGTGCTTTCGGAAGCGTTGTATACGACGCGGGAAACCGCCGGTGTACGGGCCGTCGAAACGCACGAAGCAGTGCCGTAAACGTCCTCGCAGGGACCGAGGAGGAACCAGACGTTATGGGCGAGCGAACCGTGCACGTACGAATGACGACCCGGTCGTGGGCAGCACCGCGACCCGAGCCCCGGGGCCAGGACCGCGTCCTCGACGGTCTCGAAGGAGGGGTGCGATGAGTTCACTGCTCCTGCTGACCAACGCCCTCCAGCCGTCGGCGGAGGTACTTCCCGCCCTCGGCCTGCTGCTCCACCATGTGCGCGTGGCCCCCGCCGAAGGCCCCGCCCTGGTCGACACCCCCGGCGCCGACGTCATCCTCGTCGACGGCCGGCGCGACCTCCCGCAGGTCCGCAACCTGTGCCAGCTGCTGCGGTCCACCGGCCCCGGCTGCCCCCTCGTCCTCGTGGTGACCGAGGGCGGCCTCGCCGCCGTCACCGCGGACTGGGGCATCGACGACGTCCTCCTCGACACCGCGGGACCGGCGGAGGTGGAGGCCCGGCTGCGGCTCGCCATGGGCCGGCAGCAGATCGTCAGCGACGACTCCCCCATGGAGATCCGCAACGGCGACCTGTCCGTCGACGAGGCGACCTACAGCGCCAAGCTCAAGGGCCGCGTCCTCGATCTCACGTTCAAGGAGTTCGAGCTCCTGAAGTACCTCGCCCAGCACCCCGGCCGCGTCTTCACCCGCGCCCAGCTGCTGCAGGAGGTCTGGGGCTACGACTACTTCGGCGGCACCCGAACGGTCGACGTCCACGTGCGGCGCCTGCGCGCCAAGCTCGGCCCCGAGCACGAGTCGCTGATCGGCACCGTGCGGAACGTGGGTTACCGATTCGTTACGCCGGAGAAGGGCGAGCGGGCCACCGAGGAGGCCAAGGCGAAGGCCGACCGCCAGCAGGCCGGGTCCGACCGCCAAAAGGCGGCGGATGCGGACGAGACGGCCGCCCTGGACACCGCCGAGGCCCCGAGCCAGGCGTGAACGGCATCCGCACGAGCGCCGCGCCCGCACACGCGAGCCGTTCCCGTGCTGTTCACAAGGTCGTTCACGCCCTGCCCCGACCGGTTATATCCGCGTAGACTCCGCGCGTGGCCAAGGTGACTAGGGATGACGTGGCTCGGCTGGCGGGTACTTCCACCGCCGTCGTCAGCTATGTCATCAACAACGGACCGAGGCCGGTCGCCCCGGCCACGCGCGAACGCGTACTCGCCGCGATCAAACAGCTGGGATACCGGCCGGACCGGGTCGCCCAGGCCATGGCGTCGCGGCGGACGGATCTCATAGGCCTGATCGTGCCGGACGCGCGCCAGCCCTTCTTCGGGGAGATGGCGCACGCGGTCGAACAGGCCGCGTCCGAGCGCGGAAAAATGGTGCTGGTCGGGAACTCCGACTACGTGGCCGAGCGCGAGGTCCACTATCTGCGGGCATTCCTCGGCATGCGCGTCTCCGGGCTGATCCTGGTCAGCCACGCGCTGAACGACCTCGCCGCCGCGGAGATAGACGCCTGGGACGCCCGGATAGTCCTGCTGCACGAGCGCCCCGAGGCCATCGACGACGTCGCCGTCGTCACCGACGACCTCGGCGGCGCCCAGCTCGCCGTCCGCCACCTGCTGGAACACGGCAACGCGTACGTCGCCTGCGTCGGCGGCACCGCGGAGACCCCCGCGGTGGGCGACCCCGTCTCCGACCACGTCGAGGGCTGGCGGCGGGCCATGGAGGACGCGGGCGTCCCGACCGAGGGCCGCCTTTTCGAGGCCCCGTACAACCGCTACGACGCCTATCGCGTCGGGCTCGACATCCTCTCCGGGCCGGACCGCCCGCCCGCGATCTTCTGCTCCACCGACGACCAGGCCATCGGCGTGCTGCGCGCGGCGCGCGAGCTGCGCATCGACGTGCCCGGTGAGCTGGCGGTCGTCGGGTTCGACGACATCAAGGAGGCGGCGCTCGCCGACCCGCCGATGACGACGGTCGCCTCCGACCGCCCGGCGATGGCGCGCGCGGCGGTCGACCTCGTCCTCGACGACGGGCTGCGGGTGGCCGGCTCGCAGCGCGAGCGGCTGAAGATCTTCCCGTCCGAACTGGTGATCCGCCGCTCCTGCGGCTGCGGGTAACACCGGACCTCCGGCGGCCCCGCTCTCTCCATGCCATGGGGCGGCCCGCCGTCTTTATACCGGGCATACGAGGTTCTGTCGGACTTCTCAGCGAGCACTCAGGGTGCTCTCATCGTCGGGCGTCAGGCTCGTCGACATGACCGAGAGCCACCGCCGCAGCAGCGAGTACGAGAGCCCCCGGACGGGCGGCCACCAGCCCTGCTCCTCCCCGGTGAACCCGGAGTGGCCGGCCCCGCCGGCGTACGCACCGGGGCAGCAGGCCACCGCCGCGCACTCGACGGACCCGACGGACCCGATGACGGCAACGCGCCCGAGACCGGTGGCGGACCCGATGACGGCAACGCACCCGATCGCCGACGGGCACCCGACGGACCCCGCGGGCCCGGCCCACGCCGGTTCGGTCCACGCCGGTTCGGTCCACGCGTCCGAGCCGGCCGCTCCCCGCCCCCGCCGGAAGCGGAACCGGGGCCCGGTCTCGCTGCTCGCCGCCGTGGCGATCGTGGCGGCGGCCGTGGGCGGCGGCACCGCGTACGGCGTCCAGGAGCTGACCGGCGGCAACACCGTCGCGTCCGCCGGCTCGGCCGGCACCAGCGTGGTGCCGGCCGGCCAGAAGGGCACGGTGGCCGGCGTCGCCAAGACGGTCAGCCCGAGCATCGTCGAGATCAACGCCGAGTCCAGCGCGGGATCGTCCACCGGATCCGGCGTGATCATCACGGACGACGGCGAGATCATCACCAACAACCACGTCGTCGCCGGTGCCTCCTCCGTCGAGGTGCGGACCAGCGACGGGAAGACGTACACCGCGGACGTCGTCGGCACGGAGAGCTCGAAGGACCTCGCACTGATCAAGCTGCGGGACGCCTCGGGCCTGCCGACGGCCACCCTCGGCGACTCGGACAAGGTGCAGGTCGGCGACGAGGTCGTGGCGATCGGCTCCCCCGAGGGCCTGACCGGCACCGTCACCAGCGGCATCGTCTCGGCGCTCGACCGTGACGTGACCGTCTCCACGGACGAGAGCCAGGGGCAGCAACAGCAGCAGGGGCAGCCCGGCGGCTGGCCGTTCGAGTTCGACGGCCAGGAGTTCAACGGCGACACCGGCGGGTCGACGACGACGTACAAGGCGATCCAGACCGACGCGTCCCTGAACCCCGGCAACTCCGGCGGCGCGCTGATCGACATGAACGGCGACATCATCGGCATCAACTCCGCGATGTACTCGTCGAGCGGCAGTGGCTCCTCCTCGGCCGACGCCGGCAGCGTGGGCCTGGGCTTCGCCATCCCGGTCAACACGGTCAAGTCGGACCTCTCGACGCTGCGGGCCGGCTCCATGAACTGACGCGACGACGCGGCGCCCACCCGAGGAGTCCGCCATGACCCAGCAGATGCCGCAGGTCACCCACCACGTGCCCGACGCCGGTACCGATCCCGCCGGGCTCGCCCTCGCGCTGGAGGTCGCGGTCGAGCTGCACGCGCCGGCCCGGCGGGCCCCGGAAGTCGCCCCGCCCCCGCCCCACCGGAGGCCCGGCCCCGGTCGCGGCGGCCACCGCCGTACCGTGCGCGGCTGACCCGCGGCCGACCGGCAGCCGACCGGGGCCGTCCGCGCCCCGGGGGATCGTGCGAGCCTGAGAGCTTGAGAGGCTGAAGCCCGCAAGCTCCAAGCCCTGCCCCCGCGCCCCCGCCCCGTGCAGACAGAGGAACCCGAGCCCATGAGCCCCGCAGAAGGCGACCGTGACCCCCAGCGCATCCTGATCGTCGACGACGAGCCGGCGGTGCGCGAAGCGCTCCGGCGCAGCCTCGCCTTCGAGGGATACGGCACCGAGGTCGCCGTCGACGGCGCGGACGCCCTGGAGAAGGCTGCGGCGTACCGGCCCGACCTGATCGTCCTCGACATCCAGATGCCCCGGATGGACGGCCTGACCGCCGCCCGCCGCATCCGGGCCACCGGCGACACCACGCCCATCCTGATGCTGACCGCCCGGGACACGGTCGGCGACCGGGTGACGGGACTGGACGCCGGGGCGGACGACTACCTGGTCAAGCCGTTCGAGCTGGACGAGCTGTTCGCCCGTATCCGCGCGCTGCTGCGCCGCAGCTCGTACGCGGCCGCCGTGGCCGGTGCCACCGACCACAGCGACGTCCTCACCTTCGCCGACCTGCGCATGGACCTGTCGACCCGCGAGGTGACGCGGGGCGCCCGCCAGGTGGAGCTGACCCGTACGGAGTTCACGCTGCTGGAGATGTTCATGGCGCACCCGCGCCAGGTCCTCACCCGGGAGCAGATCCTGAAGGCGGTCTGGGGCTTCGACTTCGAGCCGTCGTCGAACTCCCTCGACGTGTACGTCATGTACCTGCGCCGCAAGACCGAGGCCGGGGGCGAACCGCGTCTGGTGCACACGGTGAGGGGCGTCGGCTATGCCCTGCGGCAGGGCGGCGCTGAGTGAACAGGCTGGTCCGCAGGTACCGCTCGCTCCCGATCCGGGCACGGCTGTCGCTGCTGGTGGCGGCGGCGGTGGCGTTCGCGGTGGCGGCGGTGTCGGTGACGTGCTGGTTCATCGTGCAGGGGAAGCTGTACGCGGAGCTCGACGACGACCTGCGGTCCTCGGTCGTCGCGCTGGACGAGAACCAGCTCGACAGAGTCGTCGACACCTGTGGCCGGACGCCTTCGCAGACGGACTCCATCGGCCCGCAGAGCGGGAGCTACGGCCAGTTGGTGAGCACGGACGGCACCGTGTGCCTGCTGCCCTTCGCCTCGGCCGCGGTCAAGGTCACCGGCGGCGACAAGGACGTGGCGAAGAACCCTGACCCCCGCTCCGCGCGGTTCCGCAACGGCCTCGACAGCGACGGCGACGAGGTACGCGTGCTGACCACCGCGGTCACCGTCAAGGTGCCCCTGGGCCAGGGCGTGGCCAATGGCTACGCCTACGTCGCCGCCGTCCCTCTCGACAGCACCCGGTCGACGCTCAACGACCTCGCCCTGATCCTGCTCCTCGTCTCCGGCGTCGGAGTACTGGGCGCGGCCGCCGCCGGCCTCGCGGTCGCCCGTGCGGGCCTGCGCCCCGTCGACAAGCTCACCGAGGCCGTGGAACACGTGGCCCGTACGGAGGACCTGGACATCCGCATCCCCGTCGAGGACGACGCCGAGGACGAGGTCGCCCGCCTCTCCCGCTCCTTCAACTCCATGACGTCCGCCCTGGCCAGCTCCCGCGACCTGCAGCAGCAGCTCATCGCGGACGCCGGCCACGAGCTGCGCACCCCGCTCACCTCCCTGCGGACCAACATCGAACTCCTCACCCGCAGCGAGGAGATCGGCCGCCCGATCCCTCCCGACGACCGCAAGGCCCTCCTCGCCTCGGTGAAGGCGCAGATGACCGAACTGGCGTCACTCATCGGCGACCTGCAGGAACTGTCCCGCCCGGACACCGGCCAGCACGCCGACCCTGCGCAGATCGTCGCCTGGCAGGACGTCGTGGAGTCGGCGCTGCGCCGCGCCCGGCTGCGCGGCCCGGAGCTGACCATCACGGCGGACGTCCGACCGTGGTACGTCCGCGCGGAGCCCTCCGCGCTGGAGCGGGCCGTGGTCAACATCCTGGACAACGCGGTGAAGTTCAGCCCGGAGGGCGGCACGATCGAGGTCCGCCTCGCCGACGGCGTCCTCACCGTCCGCGACCACGGGCCCGGCATCGCCGCCGACGAACTCCCCTATGTCTTCGACCGCTTCTGGCGCTCCCCGACCGCCCGCGCGCTCCCCGGTTCGGGCCTCGGCCTGTCGATCGTGGCCCGCACGGTCCAGCAGGCGGGCGGCACGGTCACCCTGACCCGCGCGGAGGACGGCGCCGGGGGCACGACGGCCACGGTCCGCCTCCCGGGGGCACCGACCCCGCCGCCCGGGGTGCCGTAGCCGGAGGTGCCGTAGCCGAGGGTTCCGTAGCCGGAGGGGAGGGGCGGCACCTCACCAAGGATTCGATTCGTTCCTGATCCCCGTCAGGAACAGCGCCCACGCGACCGAGCCGAAGACCAGCACCCCGCCGTCCCGCACCTTGCTGTCGCGGACCGGGGCGAGGCCGGCGCAGCCGTCGGCGACCTCGACGCAGTTGTTGGCTCCCCCGTCGCTGTAACTCGACTTTCGCCAGGCGGCTTTGCTGAGGTCAGGAGCCTGCTTCATGGTCTGTGCTCCTCCAGTACGTCCCGGATGAACGTCAGCGAGTCCGACGGGGCCAGCGCCAGATCCCGCAGCCGATCGTAGGACAAGCGGTGGTGCAGTACGCCTTCCGGATCATCCATCAGTACACCGCTGCTGCCGCCTTCCGTGTAGGCCACGGAGCTCCGTCCTTCTGCCACAGCAGGGTCAGCGATCCCTTCCCCATGAGGTGCTGGATCCCCGCGGAGAACGGCAGTACGTGAATGACGATGCTGGGCCACTGCGCGACCGCTTCGATGTGCCTCAACTGGCCCTCCCACGTCTCCGGGTTCGCGCTCACCAGGGCGACGGAGTCCCTGGAGGACGTACTGCGTGTCGCGGTCGGCCGGGGAGGACACGTCAGGGTGGGGGGTGGCGGGTGACACGTCCGACCGGCTCCGTCCGGCACCCCGCGCGCTCTACCGTGGACCTCCGGCCCCCATGTCGCACAAGGCCGCAGAGGAGGAGCCGACCATGGCCCACGAAGTGGATCCGAACTCCTGCGAAAGAACACCGGAGGCGATCCGATCGGCCCTGCAACGGCGCCCGGACTGGCTGCGGGCCTTCGAGCAGGAGTGGCTGAGCGCTGCCGCCGACTTCGACCGGCCGGCGCTCGACGCCGCGACCGACAAGTGGTTCCCCTTCGCCTGCGCCTGCGCCACACCCGGGTATCTCGACGCCGTGGAGCACACCGTCAAACGCATGACGGAGGACGACACCGAAGGCCTCGTGTTCCGCGACGCGGAGGGCCACGCCTATGACGCGGACGGCCGGTCCGTCGACGCGGGCGGGCGTCGGTGAGCGCCTACCTCATCCGCTACGTGGACCGTGCGGCGGAGCGAAAGACCGCTTTACCGGACTCCCAGCGAACGTCGCTCGAGATCCTCGAGAAACTGCTCACTCTCAACCCGTTCGGTCCGCCGGCGCTCAGCAACCGCGACAACAGCTGGTCGGCGGCCTTCCGGGGCGGCTTCGTCACGTACGTCGTGTCCAACCGCCACGTCGTCGTCAACGTCATCGACCTCGTGGCCCTCTGACACCGAGGGCGCGTATGACACGCTTGGATCATGAAAACACCACCGGATGGGCTGCCTGCGTACCGCGTACTGACCGGTCCTGATGATGTGGCGTTCTGTCATCGTGTGAGCGAGGCCCTGGCGATGGGCTACCACCTCCACGAAGGGCCGTCGGTCACGTTCGACGGCGACCGGGTGATCGTCGCGCAGGCGGTCGTGTGGTCCGGGGCGGGGGACGCCGCCTCGGCGTGACGGGTCCGCGCCGGGCGTGCGCGCGGGATCGGCACGCGGCCGCCCGTCCCCGCTCGCTTCCCGTCGGTGCCGACGGGAGATGCGGTGTCATCGTCCGCGGGGGCTTCGGCCGGGGTGGGCGTCGTCCCACCCGGTCATGCCGACATCCCAAAAGGGGCCCGGTACCCGTAGGCCTCGCACGGCCTGCCGGGTGTGCCGGGCCCCTCCCCGAGGACGTCCGTCGGCTACTGCACGATCGTGATGCGGTCCGCCGCCGGCGGGGCGAGCGGTTCCGAGGCCGAGGAGTTGGCCGTCAGGTACTGCTCCAGGGCCGTCAGGTCGTCCTCGCCGACCAGGTCGCCCGTGCCCTCGCCGAGGGTGGTGAAGCCGTCGCCGCCGCCCGCGAGGAAGCTGTTCGTGGCCACGCGGTAGGTGGCGGTCTCGTCGATCGGCTCGCCGTTCAGCCTGATGGAGTCCGTGACCACCCGGTCCGCGCCCGTCTTCGTCAGGTCCAGGGTGTAGGTCAGGCCGGAGGAGATCTGGAGGATCTTCATCGAGGCCTCGTTCGGACCGCTCACCTGCTCCTTGAGGACCTGGATCAGCTGGGCGCCGGTGAAGTCCTGGAGGTTGACCGTGTTGGCGAAGGGCTGGACGGTGAAGCCCTCGGCGTAGGTGACCACGCCGTCGCCCTCGGCGGCGCTCGCCGCGTGGGTGAGGGACGCGCGGATGCCGCCCGGGTTCATCAGGGCCAGGTCGGTCTCCGGGTCCAGCGTCCTGCCGTACTCCAGCTGGGCGTCGGCGATCAGGTCGCCGAGCGGGGACTCGGTGCCGTCCTTGGCGATGTCACCGGAGATGTGACCGATGGCGCGGTTGCCGATGGGGGCGGCGAGGGTGTTCCACTTGCCGATCAGCCGGGTCATGTCCGGCGCCCTGGGGACGTCCCGCGTCACCACGTGGTTCGCCGACTTCACGGCCGTACGGGCGATGTCCCCCGTGCGGCGGTCGTACGTCAGTGTGGTGTCCGTGTAGAGGCGGCCGAAGGAGGCGGCCGAGGTGACCATGCGGGGGTTGCCCGCCGGGTCCGGGATCGTGCAGACGTACGCCGCGTGGGTGTGGCCGGTGACCAGCGCGTCCACCTGGGGCGACACGTTCTTGGCGATGTCCGCGATCGGGCCGGAGACGCCGTCGCCCGCGCCCGGGGAGTCGCAGTCGTAGTTGTAGGAGGACGAGGCCGGGAAGCCGCCCTCGTGGACCAGGGCGACGACCGACTTCACGCCCTGGCGCTGGAGCTCCCTGGCGTACTTGTTGATCGTCTCGACCTCGTCCTTGAAGGACAGGCCCTTGACGCCCTCGGCCGAGACGATGTCCGGGGTGCCCTCCAGCGTCACGCCGATGAAGCCGACCTCGACGCCGTTCCGCTTCCACACCCAGTACGGCTTCAGGACGGGCTTCCCGGTCTTCTCGTCCAGGACGTTGGCCGCCAGGTACGGGAAGTCGGCGCCCTTGAACTTCTTGTCCGTGTAGCAGCCGTCGGCGGGGTGGCAGCCGCCGTTCTGCAGCCGGGCCAGCTCCTGCGCGCCCTCGTCGAACTCGTGGTTGCCGACGGACGTGACGTCCAGGTCGAGCTTGTTCAGCGCCTCGATGGTGGGCTCGTCGTGGAACAGGCCCGAGATCAGCGGGGACGCGCCGACCATGTCGCCGCCGGCCGCGGTGACGGAGTAGCGGTTGCCCTTGCGGGCCTCGCGCAGGTGCGTGGCGAGGTACTCCACACCACCGGCGTCGATGTTCTCCGTCGTCCCGTCCTCGTGGAGATGGGTGACCCGGCCCGAGGATCCCGTCGGGGGTTCGAGGTTGCCGTGCAGGTCGTTGAAGGACAGCAACTGCACGTCCTGGTAGCGGCCCTTGCCGCCCTTGCCGCCGTCGTGGCCCTTGTGGTGGCCGTGCGACGTGCCGCCCTTGCCCTCACCGGCGCTCGCCGCACCGGCGGGCAGGGCGGCCGCGGTCAGCGCGCCGACGGTGAGCACACCGGCCGCGGTCGCGAGAAGACGGTTCGTACGGCGTCTGCGGCGCTGTACCGACGAGGCCGGCGATGCGGGTGTGGCTGGCATGTGCCCCCCAGTGGGTCTGCGTGGGTCCGGTGAGTGTGCGTGCTTCGAGATGCTTCGAGCTGCGTCGGGGTCGGCCGGGACCAGTCCACGGGGGTCCGAGGGGGATCCGGGTGAGGCGCGCCGACCGCCCGGAAGCCTAAGGTCAACGCGCGTAGCGCGACAGGGGTTTCGTGGTTACATCCTGGTTATCTTTCCCGCCGCCGATGGCTGCCGGGCCCGATCGGCCGTCACGGCGTTCTCCGTGTCCCGTCCGTTTTCGGCGGGCTCGGCTTACCCTCGTACGCATGACCAGCGACGACATCGCACGCTCCGGCCGCACCCGCTCGCTCCAGACGTACGCCGCGCTCTCCCCGGAGCAGGTCGAGGCGGTGCTCGCCCTGCTCGACGAGGCCGCCGGGACCGACGGACAGCAGGCGGTGTCCGAGCAGGGGCGGTTGCAGTTGCGCGGCGGGGAGCGGGCGGGTGTCTCGCACCTGCTGCTCTCCCTCACGGGCGAAGGGGACAGCACCGACGCCGGTGAACTCGTCGGCTACGCCCAGTTGGAGGACACCGACCCGATCGAGCCCCCGACCGCCGAACTGGTCGTGCACCCTTCGCACCGGGGACAGGGGCACGGGCGGGCGCTCGGGTCCGCGCTGCTCGCCGCCTCCGGCAAGCGGATGCGGGTGTGGGCGCACGGCGGCCACTCCGCCGCCCGGCACCTCGCCCAGGTCCTCGGCCTCACCCTCTTCCGCGAACTGCGGCAGATGCGGCGGCCGTTGGCAGACCTGGCCCTGCCCGACCCGGTGCTCCCCGACGGCGTGACCGTACGCTCCTTCGTCCCCGGCCGGGACGACGCCGCCTGGCTCGCGCTGAACGCCGCCGCGTTCGCCCACCACCCCGAGCAGGGCTCCCTCACCCAGCGCGACCTCGACGACCGCAAGGCCGAGCCCTGGTTCGACCCGAAGGGCTTCTTCCTCGCCGAACGGGACGGCCGCCTCGTCGGCTTCCACTGGACCAAGGTGCACCGGGCGGAGAACCTCGGCGAGGTGTACGTCCTCGGGGTGAGCCCGCAGGCCCAGGGCGGCGGGCTCGGCAAGTCCCTCACGACGATCGGGCTGCGGCATCTGGCGGGGCAGGGACTGCCGACCGCCATGCTGTACGTCGACGCCGACAACAAGGCGGCGGTGGCCGTCTACGAGCGGCTGGGCTTCCTCACCCACGAGACGGACCTGATGTACCGCTCCGAGACCTGAGACCTGAGACCTGAAGCCCGGTCGGCCCGCGCGCCCGGGCCCGGGCCCGGAGCCACGTCCTCCGCCCCGGGCCCGGTCCCGCCCCCGCGGATCTCAGGAGCGGAACCCGAGACCTCCGCCGATCCGCCTCCGTACCGGTTCCGCCCCGCACACCGCCCACACCGCCAGGGCCGCGCACAGCAGGACCGCCCACCGGTCGTGGGCCGCCGCCCACCTCTCGTCGTCCGGTGCCACGAACAGTGCCCAGCGCTCCGGCCACAGCAGGGACGCCAGCACCGCCGTCGCGAACAGGGCGCCCGCGACGGCCTGGCCCGGCCGCGTGCCGTCCGACCGGCGGACGGCGAACGCCGCTCCGGCCAGGGCGAGGGCGAGGGTCGCCGCCGCTTCGAGGGTGACGCCGCCGGCCGGGGGCCGTACGTCCGCCGGGACCAGCAGCAGTGCGGCCGTCCACCACAGGGCCGCGACCGGCACGACGAGGGCGAGGCGCAGGGTGTGCCGCACGGCACGCCGGGTCGGTACGACGGCGGTGGTGTGCCGGGCCGAGTCGTCCAGCAGGAAGGCCGCGCCGAGCGCGAAGACGACGGCGGACAGCCGCAGCGCGTTCAGCGCCGGCCGGCCGGTCGTGTCCTCCCCCATCAGCCGGGGCCCGGCGGCGAACAGCAGCCCGAGGCCGCCCGCCACTCCGAGCGCCCGCCACGGCAGCGTCCGTACGACCGGCCGCAGCAGCGCGCGCGACACCCCCGGAGCCCTGTTCACGTCCCCGCTCACTCCAGGCACTCGTCCGCCTCCTCCGGCGCGTCCAGACCCAGCAGTCGCGCGGTCCGGTCCGTCGTCACCTTCGGGGCCGTCAGCTCGGCCCAGTTCGCCGTGACCTTCGCGCCGATCTCCTCCCGCGGCCGGTCCAGCAGTTCGCGGACGAGTTCGGTGTGCGCCGCGGTCATGGACAGCGGCTCCGTCTCCGAGATGACGACCGCCGAGCCGGACGTGCTGTCGTCGAGGCGGATGTTGCTCAGGTCGGACATCGGGTCGGATCCGCCGGCCAGCGCCAGCCACATCACGGTGACGAGCCGGCCGTCGCACAGGGGACCCGCCTCCGCCTCCTTCCCGGTGACCAGCACACCGGCCACGGCGACGGCGAACTCGGGAACGCGGTTGCCGCCCCACGTCGTACCGACGCTCACCTGGTTCGGGTCGGTGAGCGGGGCCATCGCCGCGTCGCCGGTCGGTCCGTACCGGGCCTCGACCCGCTGCCGTACGACCAGCGGCCGGTCCTGCACGGCGTCGCCCGCGAGGGAGCGCACCCGGTCCACGACCTCGGCCCAGTCGTCGGTGCGCGGGGTCCACTCCGGGAAGGCGCAGTACGTCGTGCCGTCCCGTTCGACGCACTTCTGCAGGTCCTGCGGGGCGGTCGAGTACCGCGTACGGGCCTTCTCCGTCTGTGCCGGCACGTCGCCGGCCTGCATCACCGCGCCCAGCAGCGTCAGCGCGACCGCCCCGGCGAGCCCGGCAGGAACACCCCGGTTGCCGACGAACCGGCCCCGGAGGACCCGCCCCACGCCGGAACCGGAACCGGAGCGGGCACCGGCGCCCTCGCCGGAGACCAGCACCGCCGCCAGCGCCACGCTCAGCGCGAGCCCGGCGAGGTACAGGGCGTGCCAGGCGGCCGGACGGCCCAGCAGTTCGGACGGCAGGGTCCTGGTGCTGTACTCGTCGACCACCGGCATCAGCCACCGGGTCGCGCCGCCGTCCTGGGGCGCCGCGGCGAACAGGGAGAAGAAGAGCAGCACGACGAGCAGCAGCGGCGCCACGAAGGCGGAGTCGGACAGCCGGGCGAACAGCACCCCGAGGGCCCCGAGCAGCAGCACGGACAGCGGCCCGACGAGGAGTTCGCCGGGCGAACCGTTCCCGACCGCACCGGGCTTGAGCGCCTCCCAGCCGAACTGCCCTGTCACGCACACCGCGACGAGCAGCACCGCCGGTACGAGGGACAGCAGATGTGCGACGGTACGGCGCCACGGCGGCAGCACCAGCACGGCGAAGTGCCGCTCGGTGTCGTACCGACGCGAACGCAGCATGGCCTGGTTGGCGGAGAGCAGCACCGCGAGTCCCACGAGCAGGGGGGCGGCCTGGGTAGCGCGGTCGGCGTCCTGAAGGGCGGGGAAGCCCTCGTAGGAGGTGCGCGTACGCCACACGGTCCAGCCGATGTACACGGCGAAGGCGAGGAGGACCGGCAGGCGCGTCAGCAGTCTGCGGGTCTCGAAGCCGGCGAGGGCGAGCACGGCCGCCCAGGACGCGCGCGGTCCGGCCGGCGCGGTCTCCGCGGGCGGGGCCACGGTCGCGGTGGTCGTCGTGGTCATGCCGCCACCTCCGCGCCGACACTGCCGACGCCACCGGTGCCGTCGATGCCGTCGATGCCGTCGATGCCGTCGAGGGTGAGCAGGTAGCCGTCCTCCAGGGTGGGTTCGAGGAGGTCGGCGCCGTCGGGCGGATCGCCCACGTTGCGGTAGGTGCCGAGGCCGGTGCGCCATCCCGCCTTCGCGCCGGGGTCGCGTTCGGCACTGCTCCACACCCGTCCGCCGGCCCGGGCGGTCAGTTCGGCGGGAGTGCCGTCGAAGTGGACGGTACCGGCGGCCATGACCACCACCCGGTTGCAGAGCATCGCCACGTCCTCGGTCTGGTGGGTGGACAGGAGCACGGTCCGCCCCTCACCGGCGTGGGCGATCAGCTCGCGGAACCGCATGCGCTGTTCGGGGTCCAGGCCGACGGTCGGCTCGTCGAGGACGAGGAAGGCGGGGTCGCCGACCAGGGCAGCGGCGAGGGCGGTCCGCTGGCGCATCCCGCCGGACAGCTTCCGCAGCCGCTTTCCGCGTACGTCGGTGAGCCCGACCTCGTCCAGTACGCGCCGCACCTCACGGTGCCGGGCGGTGCGGTCGGTGAGCTCCTTGAGGATCGCCACGTAGTCGACGAACTCGAAGGCGGTGAAGCCGGGGTGGAAACCGGGCACCTGCGGCAGATAGCCGAGCCGGCGCCGGACCTCCTGACGGCCGCGCGAGGTGCCGGGGTCGTGGCCGAGCACCGTGAACACGCCCCGGTCGGCCGGTACGGCGGTGGCGAGCACCCTCAACAGGGTGGTCTTGCCCGCGCCGTTGGGCCCGAGCAGGCCGGTGACACCGGTGGACAGCCGCAGCGACACGTCGTCGAGGGCCCGGGTGCCACCGAAGTGGAGACTCAGCCCGGAGGCGGAAACGGTCGGGATCATGCAGAACTCCCGTACGGGTCGTGGAAGAAGCAGAAGGGAAGGAAGGGAAGGAAGGGAAGGAAGGGGAAAGAGAGAGAACAGGGCGACGCAGCCGGTGAAGCGGGACGGCGGAAGCGGTCCTCAGGCCGTGCTGCCGCCGCCACCGCCTGCGCTCCTCACCCGGTTGAGGTCGAAACGGTCGCGGAACAGGAAGAGCAGCCCGGCCGCGAGTACGGCGACCAGCGCCGACACTCCCTGCCCGGCCGCGGTGAACGGGGCGAGCGGGTCGGTCACGGCCTCCCGGCCCGCCCGCGCGACGAGCAGCAGCGCGACCCAGCCGCCGCCGACGAGGGACGCCGCCGGCACCGGGCCCAGGCGGGCCGCCAGGGCGAGGCCGGTGGCACTGAGCGCGAGGGCGGGCAGCAGCCACGCCAGCGCTGCCGCGCCGTACCAGGGCAGGGCCAGCGTGGCCAGGCCGTTGAGGCCGAGCACCGCGCCGAGCACCGCCACCGTACGGATCATCAGCAGCCGGAACCCGTGCATCGGGGCGACGACCGCCATCTCGTACGTCGGGTCCAGCCCGGGCCCGTACGACAGCGCGACCCCGAGGAGCGGCAGCATCGGCGCGAGGGCGAGGAAGAGGGTGGGCGAACCGGTGGCCGCGCCGGAATGGGCCGCGGCCACGGTCAGCAGCAGCACGGCGGCGACCGCGCCCAGCCAGGAGCGGCGCAGTACCGGCGTGGCCGCGAGGAGACGCACGGTGTGATCGGCGACGCCGAGGCGCAGCAGCAGGGACTCCAGGAAGCCCGGCCGGGGCGCGTCCAGCTCGGCGTCGAGCCGTTCCCAGCCCGCGTCGAGCACGACGGGGTCCGTGGCCTCGGCGAGGACGCCCCGGCAGTGCGCGCAGGCGGTGAGGTGGGTGTCGGCGGACCACAGCATCGGCGCCGCCAGTTCACCCCGCGCGTACGCCCGCAGGTCCTCCGCCGGCACATGCCAGCGCGAGCCGCCCCCTGTCCCCCCGGAACCACCGTTCGCGCCGTCCGTCGAGTCGTACGTCATGCCAGCGCCTCCCGCAGTTGCTTGCGGGCCCGCATCGCCCGCGTCTTGACCGTCCCCGGCGGTATGCCGAGCAGCACGGCCGCCTCACGGGTGGTCAACCCGTCGACGACGGTGGCCTGGAGCACCGCGCGCAGTTCCGGCGACAGCCGGACCAGAGCACCGGCCAGGTCCCCGTGCTCCACCCCCGCGAGCACGCGTTCCTCCGCCGAGACCTCGTTCCGGTGCCGCAGCCGGGCCAGCGTCTGCCGCAGCCGGCCGCGTGCCCCGGCACCGCGCAGCGCGTCGATCAGCCGGCGCGAGGCGATCCGCCACAGCCACCCGGCGGCGTCCCCACGCGCCCCACGCGCCCCCTCCGACGTGCCGGCGGCGCCCGCCGCAGCCGCCGCGTCCTCCCGGTACCGGGCCGTCCCCCGCCACACCGCGAGGAACGTCTCCTGCACGACGTCGTCGACGATCCCCGCGTCGGCGCACCGGCTGCGCATCCGGGCGGTCAGCCACGGGGCGTAGCGCCGGTACAGCTCCTCGAAGGCACGCCGGTCGGCGTCCTCGGCAACGGCACGCAGCAGCTCACCATCGCTTCTCGTTTCGCTCACGTCCCCTCATCGGACGAGCCCCGCGGATCGGTTCACACCGCCGCAGCCGTCTTTCGCGACCCGCCCGAGCCCTCGCCCCGCCCGAACCCCCGCCGCCCCCTCCCCCGCTCCGATCCCTCCTCCCACCTCCCCCCACTCAGCGCATGCGGGCGACCCAGCACATACGGTCGGTCCAGGGACACCCGGCCGGAGCTGCACCCCACCGGCGGGCGGGCGCCCGCTGCGCGCGCCGGGGCCCGGTCTCCGCGCGCCCGCCCCGGCCCCGGCGGTCCGCGCCCCGATAGCCCGCACGTCATGTCTCCGTAACCGGGGATTCAGACAGTCTTGCGACGCTCGGCGAATGCATCCCGTCGCGCCAGAGCCGCCCCCGTCCCCCAGGGGGAACGGGGCCGTCCCAGGGGCACGATCCCTCCCGTCCTCGCTGTCCGGCGCGCCCATAAGGCCTGTGGCGCGGAACAATGGATCCATGAGCCAGTCGAACGCCAAAATTGGCGCCAGCGTCAAGGGTCAGGTACAAGCCGAGGGTCAGGTACAACACGCGCAGCCCTCCGTGGGCTCGATCGCCGCCCACCGGCCGCACACCGTGGCCGGGACGGTCTCCGATCTGGAACCGGACATCGACTCGGACCTGGACGTCTACGAGGAGTCGGACACGGGCGGCGAACCGCTCCCCCAGGGCAGGTTCCTCGACCGGGAGCGCAGCTGGCTCGCCTTCAACGAGCGCGTTCTGGAGCTCGCCGAGGACCCGAGCACCCCCCTCCTCGAGCGGGCCAACTTCCTCGCGATCTTCGCCAGCAACCTGGACGAGTTCTTCATGGTCCGGGTGGCCGGTCTCAAGCGCCGTATCGCCACCGGTGTCGCCACCCGCTCCGCGTCCGGCCTCCAGCCGCGCGAGGTGCTGGAGATGATCTGGTCCCGTTCGCGTGAGCTGATGGCACGGCACGCCGCCTGCTTCCACGAGGACGTCCTCCCCGGGCTGGCGGAGGCGGGCATCCACCTGGTCCGCTGGAGCGAGCTGGCGGAGAAGGAGCAGGCCCGCCTGTTCACCCTCTTCCGGCACCAGATCTTCCCCGTGCTGACCCCCCTGGCGGTCGACCCGGCGCACCCCTTCCCGTACATATCGGGCCTGTCACTGAACCTGGCCGTGATCGTGCGCAACCCGGTCACCGGTCACCGGCACTTCGCCCGGGTCAAGGTGCCGCCGCTGCTGTCCCGCTTCCTGGAGAGCTCCCCGGGCCGTTACGTCCCCGTCGAGGACGTCATCGCCGCCCACCTGGAGGAGCTGTTCCCGGGCATGGAGGTGCTCCAGCACCACGCCTTCCGGCTCACCCGCAACGAGGACCTGGAGGTCGAGGAGGACGACACCGAGAACCTCCTCATCGCCCTGGAGAAGGAGCTCATGCGGCGCCGTTTCGGGCCGCCGGTGCGGCTCGAGGTCGAGGAGTCCATCGACCGCGACGTCCTGGACCTCCTGGTGCGCGAACTGAAGATCAGCGAGGCCGAGGTGTACCCGCTGCCGGGACCGCTCGACCTCACCGGTCTCTTCCGCATCCACGGGCTCGACCGGCCGGAGCTGAAGTACCGGGCGTTCATCGCCGGCACGCACCGCGATCTCGCCGAGGTCGAGTCGGCGTCCGCGCCGGACGTCTTCGCCGCGCTCCGCAGCCGGGACGTGCTGCTGCACCACCCGTACGACTCGTTCTCCACGTCCGTGCAGGCCTTCCTGGAGCAGGCGGCGGCCGACCCGGACGTCCTGGCGATCAAGCAGACCCTGTACCGGACCTCCGGCGACTCCCCGATCGTCGACGCGCTCATCGACGCGGCCGAGTCCGGCAAGCAGGTCCTCGTCCTGGTCGAGCTCAAGGCCCGCTTCGACGAGTCCGCCAACATCAAGTGGGCGCGCAAGCTGGAGGAGGCCGGCTGCCACGTCGTCTACGGTCTGGTCGGTCTGAAGACCCACTGCAAACTGTCCCTGGTGGTCCGCCAGGAGGGCGAGACGCTCCGGCGGTACAGCCACGTCGGCACCGGCAACTACCACCCGAAGACGGCCCGGCTCTACGAGGACCTCGGCCTGCTCACCGCCGACCCGCAGGTCGGCGCGGACCTCTCGGACCTGTTCAACCGCCTCTCCGGCTACTCCCGCCGCGAGACGTACCGGCGGCTGCTGGTCGCCCCCAAGTCCCTGCGCGACGGGCTGATCTCCCGGATCGACAAGGAGGCCCAGCACCACCGCGCCGGACGCCCCGCGTACGTCCGCATCAAGGTCAACTCGATGGTGGACGAGGCGATCATCGACGCCCTGTACCGGGCCTCGCAGGCGGGGGTGCCGGTGGACGTGTGGGTGCGCGGCATCTGCGCGATCCGGCCGGGCGTCGAAGGGCTGTCGGAGAACATCCGGGTCCGTTCCGTCCTCGGCCGCTTCCTCGAACACTCCCGCATCTTCTCCTTCGGCAACGGCGGCGAGCCCGAGGTGTGGTTCGGCAGCGCGGACATGATGCACCGCAACCTGGACCGCCGTATCGAGGCGCTGGTCAGGGTCACCGACCCCGCCCACCGGGCGTCCTTGAACCGGCTGCTGGAGTCCGGCATGTCCGACACCACCACGTCCTGGCACCTCGGCCCGGACGGCGAGTGGACACGGCACGCGACGGACGCGGACGGCCGGCCCCTGCGACACATTCAGGAGATGCTCATAGACGCCCGGAGGCGCCGGCGTGGCACAGCAACACCTTGACCCGACGGACCCCAGGGCCGGACTGACAACCGGACTCACCACCGGCCCGACGGCCGGTCCGACAGTCGGCCCGACGGCCGGTCCGGTGTCCGCGGAGGCCCTGGCGGGCTATCTGCGGGCCCAGGCCACCGAGTTCCTGCGCGCGCTGCGTCTCCACCGGGAGGCGGGGGTGGGCGCGGCGGCCTCGGAGGGTTCCGCCGAAGCGGCGCTCGCGCTGCGCCGTTCGGCCCGCCGGATCAGCGGCAGCCTGCACACCTTCCAGGCGGTCCTGGACCCCGGCTGGTCCGAGGCGATGCGCCCGGAGCTGGCCTGGGTCTCCGGCACCCTGGCACTGGAACACGCCTGCTCGGCACGCCTGGAGCGGTTGCTCCAGGCACTGCACCGGCTGTCCGGCACGGCGGCGCTCCCGGCCCAGGGACCGGCCGGGACCGGTTCGACGGACGGACCCTGCGGGCCCGGCGGGCCCGCCCGGTCCTCCGTCCCGGCCACCGTCGCCACCAGGGGCGCCCCCGGCTCCGCCTCCCCCGCCGCCACAGCCGGGACCGGGACCACCACCACCGCCGCCCCCGAGCGCGGCAGCCTCACGGTGGGTGCCGCCAAGGCCGGTGCCCTGCTGGACCGGCAGCTCACCCTGGCCCGGACCCGGGCGCACTCCACGGCGCTCCAGGCCCTCGGCTCCTCCCGGTTCCACGCCGTCGCCGACAAGGTCGCCGTGCTGGCCAGCGAGGTTCCGCTGACGCCGGCCGCCGGCACCGCCGACCTGCGCCCGCTGGCCGAGGCCGCGCGGGAACGGCTCGTCGACGCCGTCGCGGCGCTGCCCCTGCTCACCGCGGGCAGCCCCTACAACGCGGAGGCGCTGGTCCACGGGCTGTCCCCGGACCCGGCTCCGCATCCGCAGGACGCCCCCTGGCACCAGGTCCGCCTGCTGCTGCGCCTGCACCGGTACGCCCGCGAGGTGCTGCACCGAGCCGCCGAGGCCACCCGAACCGGGGAAACCGCGACGGCCGCGGAGCCCACCGCTCCCGCCATCGCCATCGCCACCGCCCGCAGTACCGCCTTCCCCGCCCCGCCCCCCGACCTCCGTCTGCTCGCCGCCGGCGAGACCCTCGACCGGCACCGGGACGCGTCCGAGGCATCGGCGGCCGCGGCGCACGCCGCCCGCACCCCGCGCATCGCCCCGGCCACGGCGTACGCGCTCGGGGTGCTCCACGCGGACCAGCGGCACGAGGTGGAAGCGGCACGGTACGCGTTCCAGCGCAGCTGGCAGAAGGACGTTCTCGGCACGTTGTAGGGAGGCCCCGGTGGACCCGACCCCGTCCGGCCACGGCTACCGCGGCCCGCGCACGGCCTGCCGCCTGACCGTCCAGGCGGCAGGCTGCGTCCTGTGGCGCCGTTCCCCGGTCACGGGCACGCTCGAAGTGTGTCTCGTCCACCGTCCCAAGTACGACGACTGGTCCTGGCCCAAGGGAAAGCTGAAGCGCGGCGAGGACGCTCTCGCGGGTGCGCTGCGCGAGGTCGCCGAGGAGACGGGACACTCCGCCGTGGCGACCGCCGAGCTCCCGTCGGCGCACTATCTGGCGAACGGCCGCCCGAAGCGCGTCCGCTACTGGGCCGCCGAGGCGGTCTCCGGCACGTTCACCCCCAACGACGAGGTGGACCGCGTCCTGTGGCTCCCCCCGCACATGGCCCGCCGCCGGCTCACCGAGCCGAGGGACGCGGACCTGGTGGACGCCCTCCTCGCCACGTTCCGCCCGACGGCATAGCGGCTGCCGGCGGCTGCCTGCGCCTGCCGACGTCTCGCCCGCCCCCTGCCCGCCTCCTGCCCGTCCGCACCGGTCCGCGCTGGTCCGCAGTGGTCCGCACCGGTCCGCACTGTCCCGGTGTCCCGCTCCTGTCCGACATCGGCCCGGTATCAGCCTGTGTCCTCGACGTAAGCGTTCCGTGACCTCACCGCACCGTCCATAGGGGTTCACCTCCCGTTCATGTACGACCACGGGCCGCTTCACCTGTTCTGCCTACTTTCGGCCTTACGGGATGCGAACCGCCTGCCGAACGGGCACTCGCACCACTCGGATCACCTTTGAAGTTCGCACGCCGCCGGAATTCAGGACGGCGGCTCCTGGAAGGAACTCAAGTGAAGCTTCAGCGCAAGAACCGGCGGGCCCTCGCTCTCGGTGCTCTCGCCGTCTCCGGCGCCCTGGCCCTCACGGCGTGCGGCTCGGACGACACCAGCGGTGGCACCGGCGGCAACGGCGGCGACAGCTCCGCCGCCGCTCAGGCCGGCAACATCGACTGCGCCGACGCCAGCGGCCAGCTCCAGGCCTCCGGTTCGTCCGCCCAGAAGAACGCGATCGACGCCTGGGTCAAGAACTACACGGCTGCCTGCAAGGACGTGCAGATCAACTACCGTCCCGACGGTTCCGGCGCCGGCATCACCGCCTTCCTCCAGGGTCAGACCGCGTTCGCCGGCTCCGACTCGGCTCTCAAGCCGGAGGAGATCGAGGACTCCAAGAAGATCTGCACCGACGGCCAGGCCATCGACCTGCCGATGGTCGGCGGCCCGATCGCCGTCGGCTTCAACGTCCCGGGTGTCGACACCCTGGTCCTGGACGCCGCGACCCTCTCGGAGATCTTCGACAGCAAGATCACCAACTGGAACGACGAGAAGATCGCGAAGCTCAACCCCGACGCGAAGCTCCCCGACCTCAAGATCCAGGCCTTCCACCGCTCGGACGAGTCCGGCACCACGGACAACTTCACCAAGTACCTGAAGGCCGCCGCTCCGAAGGCCTGGCCCTACGAGCCCGGCAAGTCGTGGGAGGCCAAGGGCGGCCAGTCCGCGCAGGGCTCCTCCGGTGTCGCGCAGCAGGTGAAGCAGACCTCGGGTGCGATCTCGTACTTCGAGCTCTCCTACGCCAAGGACATCAAGACCGTCGACGTGAAGACCGAGGCCGCCGAGCCGGTCAAGGCCACGATCGAGAACGCCACGGCCGCCATCGGCGCCGCCAAGGTCGTCGGCACCGGCAAGGACCTCGCGCTGGAGCTGGACTACACCCCCGAGGCCGAGGGCGCCTACCCGCTCGTCCTGGTGACGTACGAGATCGCCTGCGACAAGGGCAACAAGGCGGACACCCTGCCCGCCACGAAGTCCTTCCTGAACTACATGGCCTCCGAGGACGGTCAGGGCCTGCTGGCCGACGCCGGCTACGCCCCGATGCCCGAGGAGATCATCACCAAGGTTCGCGAGACCGTCTCGAGCCTGAGCTGACCCGAGTGCGGTCCGGCCCCGCCACCCGGGGCCGGACCGCACCGTCCGGTGCACCGCCGCCAGGGGGCCCTCGAACAGCGAGGGATCCCGCAGACCGGAGACCCTGATGGACATATCCACACAGCAGACCGCCCCACCCCCGCCCCCCACCCCCCTGCCCTCGCCGACCGAGCAGAAGCGCGCCGCCCGCGGCGCCACCCGGCCCGGCGACCGGATCTTCCTCGGGCTCTCCCGCGGGTCCGGCATCCTCGTTCTCGCGATCATGGCCGCGATCGCGGGCTTCCTCACGTACCGCGCCGTCCTCGCGCTCAGCAACAACGAGGCCAACTTCTTCACCTCGTTCGACTGGAACCCCAGCGGCAACCCGCCGGAGTTCGGCATCGCGGTCCTGGTCTACGGCACCGTCGTGTCGTCGATCATCGCCATGGTCATCGCGGTCCCGGTCTCGGTGGGCATCGCGCTGTTCATCACGCACTACGCCCCGCGCAGACTCGGCGGCCCCATCGCGTACGTGATCGACCTGCTCGCCGCCGTGCCGTCCATCGTCTACGGCCTGTGGGGCGCGCTCGTCCTGGTGCCGCACATGGACGGCCTCTACGGCTGGCTGAACGACTACCTCGGCTGGACCGGCATCTTCGAGTGGAACGGCGGCGCCGGGCGCTCGCTGTTCACCGTGGGCATCCTGCTCGCCCTGATGATCCTTCCGATCATCACCAGCGTCAGCCGTGAGGTCTTCCGGCAGGCGCCGCAGATGCACCAGGAGGCCGCCCTCGCGCTGGGCGCCACCCGCTGGGAGGTCATCCGCATGTCGGTGCTCCCCTTCGGCCGCTCCGGCGTGATCTCCGCCTCGATGCTGGGCCTCGGCCGCGCGCTCGGCGAGACGATGGCCGTGGCCATGATCCTCTCGCCGTCCTTCGACATCAACGCCAGCCTGCTCGACCCGGGCGGCGGCACGTTCGCGCAGAACATCGCCAGCAAGTTCAACGAGGCCACCGTCATGGGCCGGGACGCGCTGATCGCGTCCGGTCTGGTGCTCTTCGTGATCACCCTGCTGGTCAACGGCGGCGCCCGCCTGATCATCGCCCGTCGCAAGGAGTACTCGGGGGCCAACGCATGAGCCACGCAACGATCACCCCCAAGTCCGCGCACTCCCTGCACGGTGCCCGGCTCCCCAAGTGGTACGCCGTCGCCGTCGCCGCCGGCTCCGTCGCGCTGGGCCTCGGTATCAGCGCCGTGGTCGGCCTGGACAGCAGCATCCAGTGGGCACTGATCGCCGCGCTCCTCTTCGTCGTCGGCTCCTACGCCCTGTCGGCCACGGTCGAGGGCAAGCGCCAGGCCAAGGACCGCACCGCGACCAGCCTGGTCTGGGTCGCCTTCATCATCGCCGTCATCCCGCTGGCCTCCCTCATCTGGGAGACCCTCAAGCGCGGCGTGAAGGTCCTCGACGGCTACTTCCTCAGCCACTCCATGGGCGTCGTCGCCGACAGCGAGCCGGGCGGCGGTATCTACCACGCCATCCTCGGCACCCTGGAGCAGGTCGGCATCGCCTCCCTGATCTCGGTCCCGGTCGGTGTGCTGACCGCGATCTACCTGGTCGAGTACGGGCGCGGCAAGCTCGCCCAGGCCGTCACCTTCTTCGTCGACGTCATGACGGGTATTCCGTCCATCGTCGCCGGTCTGTTCATCCTCAGCCTGTGGATCATCATCCTGGACATGGGCTACTCCGGCTTCGCCGGGTCGCTCGCCCTGTGCATCCTGATGATCCCGGTGGTCGTCCGCTCCACGGAGGAGATGCTCAAGCTCGTCCCGAACGAGCTGCGCGAGGCGTCCCTGGCACTCGGCATCCCGAAGTGGCGCACGATCCTGAAGGTCGTCCTGCCGACGTCCCTCGGCGGCATCACCACCGGCGTCATGCTGGCCATCGCCCGCATCACCGGTGAGACCGCTCCCGTGCTGCTGCTGGTCTGGGGTACGAGCGTGATCAACGCCAACCCCTTCCAGGACCCGCAGGCGTCACTGCCGATGTACATCTATCTGCAGTACCAGAACAGCGGCGGATCCGGCGCGGCCTACGACCGTGCCTGGGCGGCGGCCCTGACGCTCATCGCGTTCATCATGATCCTCAACCTCGTGGCCCGCGGCATCGCCCGCTGGAAGGCCCCGAAGACCGGTCGCTGACGCGGCCATCAGCGACTCGGACCCGAAAGAAGCAGTGATCCCCATGGCCAAGCGCATCGACATCAGCGGCCTCAACGCCTACTACAGTTCCTTCCTCGCCATCGAGGACATCTCGATGACCGTCGAGCCCCGCTCCGTGACCGCCTTCATCGGCCCGTCCGGCTGCGGCAAGTCGACCTTCCTGCGCACGCTCAACCGCATGCACGAGGTCACGCCCGGCGGCAGGGTCGAGGGCAAGGTCATGCTCGACGACGAGAACCTCTACGGCGCCGGCATCGACCCGGTCGCCGTGCGGCGCGAGGTCGGCATGGTCTTCCAGCGTCCCAACCCGTTCCCCACCATGTCGGTCTACGACAACGTGGCGGCCGGTCTGCGCCTGAACGGCAAGTACAAGAAGTCCGAACTGGACGATGTCGTCGAGAAGTCCCTCAAGGGCGCCAACCTCTGGAACGAGGTCAAGGACCGCCTGAACAAGCCCGGCTCGGGCCTCTCCGGCGGTCAGCAGCAGCGGCTGTGCATCGCCCGCGCGATCGCGGTCGAGCCGAAGGTGCTCCTGATGGACGAGCCCTGCTCCGCCCTGGACCCGATCTCCACCCTCGCCATCGAGGACCTGATCGGTGAGCTCAAGGAGCAGTTCACGATCGTCATCGTGACGCACAACATGCAGCAGGCCGCGCGCGTCTCGGACCGCACGGCGTTCTTCAACCTGGCGGCCGTCGGCCAGCCGGGCAGGCTGATCGAGATCGACGACACGGAGCGCATCTTCTCCAACCCGTCGGTCCAGGCCACCGAGGACTACATCTCCGGCCGCTTCGGCTGATCCGAACCCCTCGCGGTGCTGCATGGCGGTGCCACCGCGAGGACGAAAAGGGCCCGCCCCCCACTACCGGGGGCGGGCCCCTTCCTTGGTCCGTACGGTGCCGGACGCGAGGCGCGAAATGCCGGGCGATGTCAGGCGCCGGCGCCGGCTACAGGAATGCCAGGTACACGAGCCCGTACGAGGCCGCCGCCACCAGGGCCGCCGCGGGCATGGTGATGAACCAGCCCAGGATGATGTTCTTGGCGACGCCCCAGCGCACCGCGTTCACCCGCTTCGTCGCGCCGACACCCATGATCGCCGAGGTGATCACGTGCGTCGTCGAGATCGGGGCGTGGAACAGGTACGCCGACCCGAACATGATCGTCGCGCCGGTGGCCTCCGCCGCGAAGCCCTGCGGCGGATCCAGCTCGATGATCTTCCGCCCGAGCGTCCGCATGATGCGCCAGCCGCCGGCGTAGGTACCCGCCGACAGCATCAGGGCGCAGGCGAGCTTCACCCACACCGGGATCGGGTCGCTGTACTCCTCGACGTCGGCGATGACGAGGGCCATCACCACGATGCCCATCGTCTTCTGCGCGTCCTGGAGACCGTGGCCGAGCGCCATGCCGGCCGCCGACACGGTCTGCGCGATGCGGAAGCCCCGCTTGGCTTTGTGCGGATTGGAGTTCCGGAAGATCCACATGATTCCGGTCATGACCAGGTACCCCGCGAGGAGGCCCACGACCGGCGACACGAACATCGGGATGACGATCTTCTCGAGCACCCCGTCCCAGTACACCGTCGTCCCGCCGGCCAGCGCCGCTCCGACCATGCCGCCGAACAGGGCGTGCGAGGAGGAGGACGGGAGGCCGTAGTACCAGGTGATGAGGTTCCAGGTGATCGCGCCGACCAGCGCGGCGAACAGGATTCCCATGCCCGTCGAGCCCTCGGGGGTCTGGATCAGCCCCTCACTGACGGTCTTGGCGACCCCGGACCCGAGGAACGCGCCGGCCAGGTTCATGACGGCTGCCATCGCGAGCGCCACCCGCGGGGTGAGCGCACGGGTCGACACCGAGGTGGCGATGGCGTTCGCCGAGTCGTGGAAGCCGTTCGTGTACGTGAAGAAGAGCGCGACCCCGATGGTCACGATCAGAGCGAAGGTGTCCATGAAGGGGCTCAGGACTCCTTGACGGCGATGGTCTCCACCGTGTTCGCCACATGCTCGAAGGCGTCGGCCGCCTCCTCGAGTACATCCACGATCTGCTTCAGCTTGAGCACCTCGATGGCGTCGTACTTGCCGCTGAAGAGGTGGGCCAGGAGCTTGCGGTGGATCTGGTCGGCCTGGTTCTCCAGGCGGTTGATCTCGATCCAGTACTCGGTGAGGCTGTCCATGGTGCGCAGGTTCGGCATGGCCTCGGCGGTGAGCTCGGCGGCTCGCACCAGGACCTCGATCTGCTGGTCGACGCCCTTGGGAAGTTCCTCGACCTTGTAGAGGACGACCAGGTCGACGGCCTCCTCCATGAAGTCCATGATGTCGTCGAGGGACGACGCGAGGGAGTAGATGTCCTCGCGGTCGAAGGGCGTGATGAACGAGGAGTTCAACTGGTGGAAGATCGCATGGGTGGCGTCGTCACCTGCGTGTTCCGCAGCCCGCATACGCTCGGCGATCTCACCCCGGGCAGGGGTGTCCGCCCCGAGCAGTTCCATGAGGAGTTTCGAGCCCGTGACGATGTTGTCCGCGGAGGCGGCGAACATGTCGTAGAAGCTCGTCTCCCGGGGGGTCAGACGAAAGCGCACGTGGGGTCCTCGGGGTGCATCGGGTTCGGTGTGGCTGATGCTAGGCGCACCATCCAGCCACGACTACGGGCCGCCCACCAGTGTCACCCATCAGACAGCACGACAGACACGGGGGCGGCCCCGGCTGTGCCACGGCCGGTACCGACGGCACCGGCCACAGTCCCTATACCCAGCAAAGTTCGGTACCATATACCCACCAGGGGTATATGTCGCCCGCCATTGCACAGGAGGACGCGATGACGACCACCGAGACCGGCGCGGACGTGCCCCCCTCCCCGGACGGGACGGACGTGACGCACGTAACGGCCACCACCGGAACGAAAAGCATCAATGATGCCCCGAATGTGATCGATCCGACGGACAAGTCCTCCGGCGTGTCGGCCGGCTCCGCACCCGGCTCCGCCCCCGGCGTCGTGACCGATCACGACCGGGGCATCCACGGCTACCACCACGAGAAGCAGGAACACCTCAAGCGTCTGCGCCGCATCGAGGGCCAGATCCGGGGCCTCCAGCGGATGGTCGACGAGGACGTCTACTGCATCGACATACTCACGCAGGTGTCCGCCTCCACCAAGGCCCTGCAGTCCTTCGCGCTGCAACTGCTGGAGGAGCACCTGCGCCACTGCGTGGCGGACGCGGCCCTCAAGGGCGGCGACGAGATCGACGCCAAGGTGAAGGAAGCCACCCAGGCCATCGCCCGCATGCTCCGCACCTGACCCCCCGGCTCCGGACCCGACCTACGAGCCGGGCCGGTACGGGCCGGACCGGTACGGGCGACGCACCCGCACCCCGGCCACCGGCTCCGTACGCACCTCGGCCACCCGCAGCACCTTGTCGATGCTCTCCAGGCTGAGCGGCCCCTGGGCGGCGGAAGCGGCGATGATCAGCTCTCCGCACAGCTCGATCTCGGCGAGGGCCACATGGTCCTGAACCATCCCACCGCCGAGCGGAGCCACGCACGTCACCTCGTCCATACGGTCATACGGCCAGAGACTCCCTAGCGTAGGCAGCCTCATGGGCCCCGCGCATGGCACGTAAGGGCTAGTTCACGCCGGTCACTCTCGGCTCGCGCTCCGGCCCACTCCCCCGGCCCGCTCCTCCGCGATCCGGCCCGCGTAGATGTCGCCGGCCTTCGGGAGGCGTACGTCGACCGGGGTGCCGAAGTCGTAGAGCAGGGTGGTGGAGGCGACCGCGACCGGGGTGGACCGCTCCTCGTTCACGAAGCTGAAGCGGTGCCGGACCTTGCGGATGCGCCCCTGGTCGTCGAGGTAGACGTCGAAGAGGACCTCGGGGGTGGCGAACCCGCTCGCCGCAGCGCCGAGCGGTTTCCTGTTCGCCTCCGAGGCGGCCTGCGCGGCCTCGTGCAGATCCGCGGTGCCCCGGTAGTGGCGCACCGCGGCACCCGCGAGCTCCGTCCTCCCCACGTACGTCGCCGTCCGCACCCCGCGCAGCAGTTCGGCGGCGGTGAACGGGTCGGTGACGCCGCCGGTGACGAGGTTCCCGTCGGACAGGGTCCCGGTGTCCACCCGCACCCACTTGTCGGCGGGCACTCCGGCGCCCCGGTTCTTCATGAACAACGCGCCCGGCGCGAGCAGCTCGGTGATGGGCCGGCGCACCGGCGCCCCGGACGGGTCCTGCGGCAGCAGCACCTTCAGCCGGCCGATCCTCTTCCGGTAGTCGTAGACGCCCTCTCCGCGGATGGTCACGCGGGTGCCGCCGGTGGCCATCTCCATGGACGTACGCGCCTTGGAGCTGCCCGCGTCCACCAGCACGTCCGCGGCCTCCCGCACGGCCGCCGCCACCTCCCCGGCGGCCGTGCCGCCGCCCCCGCCCCCGGTCGCGGCCCCGCTGCGGCCGCACCCCGAGACACCCACGAGGGCCAGCCCGCCGGCCACCCCGAGAACAACGGCCGCATCACCGATTCGCGTACGCCGCAGTTGCCGTCCAGCCATGGTCCGCCCACCCCCGCTACGTCCGACACGGGCTATCCCTTTTTCAGGGTTAACGACCGGTAGGGAACCCCGTCACGGACCCCGTCGCGGGCCGTTTCACGGGCCGTGTCACGCGGCCCCGGCCGGGCGGTACCGTGGTCGGGTGGAACAGCAGGACACCAAGGAGCACTCCCCGGAGCACCGGATCACCACCGCCGAACTGGGACCTTTCTGCTTCGCCCGCTGCAGTTGCGGCTGGCGCGGCCCCGCGCGAAGAGCCAGGAGTCTCGCCCGCACCGAGGGCCGGAAACACGCGATGGGGTGACCTTCCCGGGTACGCACCCGGGGGTCACCCCACCGACAGGTCCGCGCCCTGCTCCCCCATGATCTGCGATCAGTACGGGGGGAGGCGCGCCGCGCGGCCTACGCCGCCAGGTCCCGCCTCCCCGTCTCCGACGACCGCGACTCTCCGGGCATCATCCGTGCGTCGGCCTGCCGTCCTTTGATCAGCCACGCCCCCCGGCGCGACTGCTCGACCGACCGCATCAGCGGGGTCAACAGCGCCATGGCGGGCGGCGACAGGAGCAGCGCGACCGCCGTGCCGAGCGCGAGTCCGCCCACGACGTCCGTCGGGTAGTGCACGCCCATGTAGACCCGGATGAACCCGCCCAGCACGCCGAACGCCAGGCCGATGATCCCGAGTCGGCGGTTGGCCAGGAACAACCCCACCGCCAGCGCCATGCAGAGCGTCGCGTGGTCGCTGACGAACGAATAGTCGGTCTTGCCGTCGACCAGGACCTCGAGCCCCTCGTGATCGAGGAAGGGTCTGCGCCGTTCCACGAACTCGCGGATCGGCACGTTGATCAGGACCGCGACGCCCGCCGCGAGCGGAGCCCACACCAGGGCCGCCACCGTCGGAGCCGCGTCCTCGCCGCCCCGCTTCCTGACACCCCACCAGCACCACACCAGCATCGCCAGCAGGGCGAACAGCAGGCCGAACTCGCCCACGAACTCCATGGTGTGGTCGAGCCACGGTGGCGCGGCCTTCGCCAGGCCGTTGATGTCATACAGCAGGTCGACGTCGGGGTTCGACCCGGAGTCGGCGAGTCCAGCCATTGGTGCTGAGGCCCCTTCGTCATCTCTCTCGGCGCACAGTGAGATACGCCGCTCCGCCACCCCCGTGGTGTGTAGTTCCGCTGACTGTTCGGGCTACGACAACAGGAACGCATGACTCTTGCCCGTACGTTCCAACTCCACTGAATGATCACGCAGACGTTATCGAAGAGAGATACGTCTTCGCAGCTCAGAGGGGTGCTTCAGCGGCTGCTCAGACCGTCGTGGGGAGCGCTTTCGCGCCATCTTCGGTGACGCGGGTGGCACCAAAGTAATCAGGTGTGTCGATCGGGTCGAATCGGATCACCGCTCCCGGACGGGGCGCATTGATCATGTACCCGCCACCGACATACATGCCCACATGCCGGATCGCCCGCGAATTGGTGAGGTCGTCCGAGAAGAAGACCAGATCGCCGGGGAGCAGTTCGTCCCGCGCGGGATGCGGTCCCGCGTTGTACTGGTCGTTCGCCACCCGCGGCAGCGTGATCCCCACACTCTCGTACGCGGCCTTCGTCAACCCCGAGCAGTCGAAGCGTCCTCCCTGGTCAGCGGTGCCGTTACCACCCCAGAGGTAGAGCGTGCCGAGCTTCTTCTGAGCGTAGGCGATGGCTCCGGCGGCCTGCTTGGACGGGTCGACGCGGCCGACCGGAGCGGCGAAACTCTTCTCCAGCGAGAGGATGCGCTGGACGTAGTTCTGCGTCTCCTTGTACGGCGGCACCCCGCTGTACTTGATGACCGCGTACGCCCCCGCGTTGTAGGAGGCCAGCATGTTTTCGGTCGGATTCCCCGGGACGTCCTTCACATAGCCCGCGAGGGCGCAGTCGTACGTCGCGGCCGACGGAATCGCGTCGTTCGGGTCCCATACGTCCCGGTCCCCGTCCCCGTCCCCGTCCACCCCGTGGGTGGCCCAGGTGCCGGGGATGAACTGGGCGATGCCCTGCGCCGCCGCGTGGCTCTGCGCCTTCGGGTTGAACCCGCTCTCCTGGTAGAGCTGGGCGGCGAGCAGCGCCGGGTTGATGGCCGGGCAGAGATTGCCCCAGGTCTGCACGAGCTGCTGGTACGCGGCCGGTACGGCGCCCTTCGCCAGCGCCTTGGCGGCCCCGCCGCCGACCCCGCCCGCGAGGTTCCCCGCGACGACATAGACCCCGACGGCGAGCAGCATGACGAAGGCGAGTACGGAACCCCCGGCCACCCCTGCCGCGATCCATGCCTTACGCACCGTCAACCGCCCCTCGTCGTCCAGGAGTCCGCCGCCCACGTCCGGGGTCAGTGTAGAGGCGGGCACCCCTCTCCGGGGTGATCATGTGAAGGGAGCAACGGACGCGTCACGCGGGCCGGGACGCACGACGGAGTCCACCGACCCCGGCGGAGCGATACGCACCGCCACCCCTGACGATTCCCTGACCCTCATTCAGTCGCTCAAGGCGGAGCGGCAGATGGCGGAGGGCCGGCGTACCGGCATCGAGGTGGTCGTCGGCGACGACGACACGGTCCGTATCCGCGCCACCGCGGCCCCCGACACCACCGTCACCACGGACCGACGTGAGTGGGACACCTTGTCCTGGGCCTGTCCTGGGCGTGCGCGTGGGTGAGTTCGAGCATTTCGCGGCACGACCGTGATACACAGAGTGACGATACGATTCATCACCCACCGACCCGCGCCCCTCTCGGGGACCGGCGCGCGCCGGTGACAGCCATTGTTCATACGAAACCCGCCAACTAATGACGTCGAGTCGGCATGCGACGGCGTCATCGTCGGCGACAATGGGCCCTGACCTCTGCATGCCCGCAGAGGCACGGAACAACCCGACAGGGGCGGTGACTTACATGTTCTTCGCGGCCGACGAGGGAGACATCAACACCATCATCGGCGGGATCGCTCCCGACTGGGGTCCCTTCGGCAGCCTGGGCAACGAGGCCAAGGTCATGATCGAAGTGGTCATGGCGCTCGCCATCCTGATCTGCCTCGGCATCGCGATCTGGGGCGCGGCGAAGCAGCGCATCGGTGCGACGGCGCTGCGGGACACGTTCAGCGCGGAGCAGGGCAAGGGCCTGATCATCGCCGGCCTCACAGGCGTCTTCATCATCGGTTCACTGGGCACGGTGTTCACCATCGTGTACGGAATGGCCGTGTAGGGCGCCGCCTCATGCGTCTGACCGGGCATGCCCGGCCTCCCCTCCACCCCACCCGTCCGTCGCGCCCACCGCCTGAGGTTGCGTTTCCCTGATGTCGACTCATAACACCGCGTCCGCGCGGGGACCAGCACGGCTACCGTCGTACCAGGAGTACGCGGAGTACGAGGTGTTTCCGCACCACGCTGAGGGGGCGCACGCGGTATGAGTCTCGGGGACGAGTACGAGAACACCAGCGGGTACGGCGGCACGGGCCAGACCCGCACCCGCATGCCGGAGAGCGGCGGCGGTCCGCACGGCGGCGGGCGCAGAGGCGGCCGCACGTCGTCCCGCAGCCTGGTCACGGTGGTCGGCGTGGTGGTGCTCCTGATCGCCGCGATCGCCTTCGCGAACCGTGGAGGAGAGGATTCCTCAACGGACGAGGGCGACGACTCCCCGAAGACGGCGGCAACGGCCCCCTCCGGGGAGAAGCCGGTCCGGTCGGCGAACGCCGGCATCCCCTCCGGCTTCGCCCACGACCGCCAGGGGGCGGAGAGCGCGGCGGCGAACTACTCCGTCGTGCTTGGCTCGGCGGAGTTGTTCGATGCCGGCCGTCGGCGTGACATCGTCACGGCCGTCTATGCCCCCGATGTCGCCGCGGCTCGGCAGGCGGACCTTGACCGGGCGTACTCCAACGAGGAGTTCCTGACGAACATCGGCCTCGACAAGGCCGGCAAGGCTCCCGCCGGACAGACCTTCGTCTCTCGTGTGATCCCAGTGGGAACCAAGGTCACGAAATCGACCGAGAACGATGCCACTGTCGAGGTCTGGTACACCTCCCTGTTCGGTCTCTCCGGCGAGGGTTCGACCAACCCTGTGACGGAGAGCTGGTACACCACCACGTATCAGCTGTCATGGGTGGAGGACGATTGGAAGATCACGGACTTCCAGCAGAAGGACGGCCCCGTCCCAGTCGGGCGCGACCAGCAAGCCTCCACCGCCGACGACATGACGAAGGCTGTCGAGGAATTCGGAGGGTTCACGTATGCGCGCTAACCACCGCTTCCTCAAACTCACAGCCGCTATCGCCGTCGTACAAGCCGCCGCGGTGTTGCTCGCCACACGCGCCGTCGCTGCGCCCACGCCTACCCCCGAGGACAGCAACGACCCCTGCGACTTGATTCGCGGACCCGCCAAGGACTACTGCGACCGAGGAGACGGCGGCGGCTCCGGCGGCTCCGGCGGCGGAGCCGGCTCCCTCAACGACCCCACCTCCGCCCTCGACCCCCTCGGCTCCCTCGCCCAGGGCTGCGCCGACGCCGCCGGCTGGACGATCAAGAAGCTCAGCGCCGCCGTCGACGAGACGGCGACCGTGGACTTCACCAACCCGACGTTCCTGAAGCAGTACGCGGTCGTCTTCGCCGCGTCGACGATCCTGACGCTGCTCCTGTGGCTGATGGCGGTCGCCAAGCGGGCCGTACGAGGTGTCCCCCTCACGACGGCCCTGTCCGAGGCGATCGGCTTCCTGTGGCTCACGGTGCTGGCCTCGGCGTTCACCCCGCTGATCCTCTACACCATCGTGTCGGCCACGGACGGCGTGACGGACGTGCTGGCGAAGGCGACCGGCGACCAGACGAGCACGTTCTTCGGCACGTTCGCCGGCGCCCTGGAGAAGGGCGAGGACATCGGCGGCGGCCCGATCATGCTGATCGTCGTCTCGCTGGTGTCGATCGTCGCGGCCGGTGTGCTGTGGCTGGAGCTGGTCATCCGCGCGGCGCTGCTCTACGTGGGCGCGCTGCTGGGCACGGTCGTGTACGCGGGTCTGGTCGACAAGAACCTGTGGGGCCACGTCCGGCGCTGGGCGGGCATCATGATCGCGGTGATCCTGGTGAAGCCGGTCATCGTCATAGTGCTGGGCCTGGCGGGCGCGCTGTCCAACGAGGACGGCCCGAACGCGTTCTCCGCCGTGGTGTCCGGCCTGGCGATCATCCTGCTCGCCATTTTCGCCAGTGCGATGATCTACCGCTTCGTGCCGGGCTTCGGCGACGAGATCGCGAACTCGCGCAACAACCGTCTCATGCAGGGCGCCGAAGGCAAGGCCGCCGCCGTGATGAGCTCCCCGGCGACCATGGTCGCGCAGGGCATCAAGACCCACAGCACGCGCGCCGACAACAACGGCTCGGGCGGCGGCCAGTCGTCCGGCGGCGGCGCCCGCTCGTCCAACCCCGTCTCCGGCGGAGTCGCCGCGCACAGCGCGCGCACCTCGAACGGCGGCGGCGGATCTGTCCCCTCCGCCGCACCCGCCCCCCGTCAGGGCAGCCCGGTGAGCACGCCCCACGGGAACCGCAACAGCAGCAACAACAGCACGGGAGGTGAAGGGCGTTGACGACCGAAGCACACGTGTCCCATCCGGTCACGCCCCGCCGTACGTATCTGATCGGCCGGGCCCGGCCGAACGCGATCGTCGGCCGCAATCGTGAGACCGGCGAGATCGCGCTGATCGTCGTGGGCGCGTTCCTCGGCATGATGGCCGGTCTCCTCGTCCCCGTCCTGACCCTGCGGATCGTGCTGCTCGCAGGCCTCCCGATGATCGCGCTGGCGGCCGTGTACGTCCCGTACAAGGGCCGCACCTTCTACAAGTGGTTCGAAATCAACCGCAGTTACAAGCGGACCCTGCGCCAGGGCACGACGTACCGCTCGGGCGTCGTCGAGGCCGGCATCCGGCTCGACGGCCGGGAGGTCGAGGTCGGGCCGCCGCCCGGGATCGGCCGGATCACCTGGCTCGCCGCCCCCTTCGGGCCCGACGAGATCGCCGTACAGCTGCACGCGGACCGCAAGACGGTGACCGCCGCCATCGAGATCGAGGGCCCCGGCGTCGGCCTGCGCGACTCCGAGGACCAGGAGGCGCTCGTCGACCGCTTCGGCACGCTGCTCAAGCACGTGGCCAACGGCGACGGCTTCGTCACCCGCATCCAGATGCTCGCCCGCACGCTGCCCGCCGACCCCGACGCGCACGCCAAGGACGTCTCCCAGCGCGGGGACGACAAGGCGCCGTACTGGCTCCAGCAGTCGTACGACCAGCTGCAGTCCATGGTGTCGACCAGCAGCGAGCAGCACCGCGCGTACCTCGTCGCCTGCATGCACTACACGCGCGAGCTGGCCGCCGAGGCCAACGCGATGGCGCGCGCGGTGCGCACCCAGAGCCGCCGCAAGGTGGACCGGGACGCCGGGCTGGCCGTCGTCATGGCCCGTGAGCTGACCGACATCTGCTCCCGGCTCCAGGAGGCCGACATCCGCGTACGGCAGCCGCTCGGCCAGAGCCGCCTGTCCTCGCTGATCCACTCCATGTACGACCCGGACCACCCGATCGACCACATCCAGGCGATGACGAAGCGCAACGCCTGGCCGGCCGAACTCGACGCCATGGAGCCCACCTACCTCCAGGCCAAGACCCGCGAGTCCTCCACCCGCGCCCCCTGGTGCCACGCCACGGCCTGGGTGAAGGAATGGCCGATGACCCCGGTGGGCGTCAACTTCCTGGCGCCGCTCCTCGTCCACACCCCGGACGTGATCCGCACGGTCGCCGTGACGATGGACCTGGAACCCACCGAGGTCGCCATCGAGCGCATGCTGACGGAGAAGACCAACGACGAGGCCGAGGCGTCCCGCGCCGCGAAGATGAACCGCACGGTCGACCCGCGCGACATCGCCGCCCACGGCCGGCTCGACCAGCGCGGCGAGGACCTCGCCAGCGGCGCGGCCGGCGTCAACCTCGTCGGCTACATCACCGTCTCCTCCCGCAATCCCGAGGCGCTGGCCCGCGACAAGCGGACCATCAGGGCCTCGGCCGGAAAGTCGTACCTGAAGCTGGAGTGGTGCGACCGCGAGCACCACCGCGCCTTCGTGAACACACTCCCGTTCGCCACCGGCATTCGAAGGTAGGGGCTGAGTTCTGATGCGGGATCCGCTGTCCGTCGTCACCGACGCCTTCACGTCGTTCCTGTTCGGGAAGGTCGAGACGACACGGCTGCCGGTGCGCACCTCCACGGGCCAGGCACAGGCCGTCTACCTCCCGACCGCCGCCCCCGGCCTCGGCGACTCCGGCGTGATCATCGGCCGCGAGGTCTACTCCGGCAAGGGCTACATCTACGATCCGTTCCAGCTCTACGGCCAGCAGCTGCCCGCACCGCACTGGCTGGTCCTCGGCGAGTCCGGCAACGGCAAGTCGGCGCTGGAGAAGACGTACGTCATGCGCCAGCTGCGCTTCCGCGACCGCCAGGTCGTCGTCCTGGACGCCCAGGGCGAGGACGGTGTCGGCGAGTGGAACCTCATCGCGCAGGAACTCGGCATCACTCCCATCCGGCTGGACCCGACGGCCGCCCTGGACCACGGCATCCGGCTCAACCCGCTCGACCCGTCGATCACCACGACCGGTCAGCTCGCCCTGCTGCGCACCATCATCGAGGTCGCGATGGGGCACGGTCTGGACGAGCGCGCCGGCTTCGCGCTGAAGGTCGCGCACGCCTTCGTCACCGAGACGATCGTCGAACGCCAGCCGGTCCTCACCGACATCGTCGAGCGGCTGCGCCACCCCGAGGCGGAGTCGGCGGAGGCGATGAACGTCGCCATAGACGACGTACGGGCCTGGGGCCTGGACGTCGCCCTGGTGCTGGACCGGCTCGTCGACGGTGACCTGCGCGGCATGTTCGACGGCCCGACGACGGTCGGCATCGACCTGGACGCACCGCTGATCGTCTTCGACCTGTCCCACATCGACCGCAACTCCATCGCGATGCCGATCCTGATGGCGATCGTCGGCGTGTGGCTGGAGCACACCTGGATCCGCCCCGACCGGAAGAAGCGCATCTTCCTGGTCGAGGAGGCCTGGCACATCATCAACAGCCCGTTCGTGGCCCAGCTGTTCCAGCGGCTGCTCAAGTTCGGACGCCGGCTGGGCCTGTCGTTCGTCGCGGTCGTCCACCACCTGTCCGACGTCGTGGACGGGGCGGCGGCGAAGGAGGCGGCGGCCATCCTCAAGATGGCGTCGACCCGGACCATCTACGCCCAGAAGGCCGACGAGGCACGGGCGACGGGCAGAGTGCTGGGCCTGCCCCGGTGGGCGGTGGAGATCATCCCCTCGCTCACCCCGGGCATCGCCGTCTGGGACGTCAACGGCAACGTCCAGGTCGTCAAACACCTCATCACCGACACCGAACGCCCCCTGGTCTTCACCGACCGCGCGATGACCGAGTCCTCCCTCGACTTCGCCGCCGCCGACGACGCCCTGCGCGCCGCCGAGCTGGAGGCGGAGCAGCGGGCGGCGGCCTTCGTGGAACAGCACGTCGGCGACTCCGAATCGACGGTGGCGTAGGGGGAAGGGATCCACGTGAGACCGGACGGTCACGGCGGCGGACAGGGCCAGGGACGGAGCGGCCAGGGCGGCATCCCGGACGGGCTGCTGGTCGGGCTGCTCGCGTTCCTGCTCGGCATCACCCTGCTGGTGTGGACGGCCACGGGCCTCGCGGGCCTCTTCGCCCGCGGCTCCTGGCCGTCCGGCGTCACCTTCACCCGCGCCCCGGTCGCCATACGCCACCTCATCTCCGAACCCCACGACATCCCGGGCGCCTGGCCGGACACCCCGGCCTCCGCCCTCTCGGGGTACGGGCTGTTCTGGGGCCTGTTCATCGGCCAGCTGATGCTGCTCGTCGTCCTCACCGTCTTCGTCCTGGGCACGGTGGCCCGCTGGCGGGCCGTACGAGCCCGGCAGAAGGCGGAGCGGGCGGCAGGACGCGCGGCGGCCGCGACCGCGGCACCAGAGCCGGAACCGAAGCCGATCCAGCACGAGGTACCGACCCCGAGAACGGCCCCCGAGCCCGGTCCTGAACCCGTACGGGAGCGGGAAACGGCACCGCCACCCGTCACCGCACCGCTGACCGTCATGACACCGCCGCAGGAAGCCGCCCCCGCCGAAACCCGCTCTTTCTCAGGGAACTCGGCGAACTCGAAGGAGTCGCCGCACCCGGCACCTCCGGCGCCCTCGACGGTCTCGACGCCCTCGGTCCATCCGGTGTTCTACGGCCCCCCGGACACCCGTCGCACCACCGCCGCAGCGGCCGTACGGGACGCGGAGGGCCCCGTCCTCGTCCTCACCTCGAATCCCGCCCTCTGGGAGGAGACGAAGGACGGACGGGCCAAGCTCGGCCCCACCCGCCTCTACGACCCGACCCACCGCTGCGACACCCCGGCCCGTCTGCACTGGTCGCCCACGAGCGGCTGCGAGAACAAGGACACGGCCGTCGCACGCGCCGCCGCCCTGCTGGCCCCGGTCCGCCCCGCCTCCCGGCTCGACCAGGCCGTCAGCGACACCGCCCAGCTCCTCCTGCGGAGCTATCTGCACGCCGCCGCCATCGACGGCCGTACCGTCCGCCACATCCACCGCTGGGCGCAGGGCACCCAGGTCCAGGACGCCGTACGCATCCTGCGCACCCACCCGAAGGCCGCCCCGGGCGCCGCGGGCGAACTCGAGGCGACCCTCACCGCGTACCCCGAACGCCGGGACATCGCCCAGCAGCTGACGACGCGTGCGTTGTCGGCCCTGTCCACGGTCAACGTCCGTGAGGCCTGCACACCCAACCGAACTGATGCGCTCGCCCTGGATTCCTTCGTCCACGAAGGGGGCACACTTTATGTGGTGGGTGAATCCATCGAGGATCCCCGCACCCGTCCGGGTGCGATGCCGTTACTGACGGCCCTCACCTCAAGCGTGGTCGAGCACGGCCGACGCATGGCCGAACGGTCATCCTTCGGTCGGCTCGACCCACCATTCACCCTGATCCTGGACGACGTGGCGGCCGTGGCCCCCCTCCCCCAGCTCCCGGACCTCCTCACCACCGGCCCGGACCGGGGCATGCCCACCCTGGCCCTCCTCCGCTCCCGAGAACAGTCCCGCTCCCGCTGGCCCCACGACGAACTCCCGGTGTGAACGACGAAGACAGGCCGAGCGGGAGCGTTCAGCGCTCGACCACCATCTCCAGCTCGTGCTCGTCGGGCTTCCCCTCCAGCGGCACAGTCACCCCGCTCTCGGTGAACCCCGCCTTCCGGTAGAAGCCCAGAGCCCGCGCGTTCTCCGAGTGCACAATGAGCCGCACCCTGTCCAGGCCCTCCCTCCAGGCCCACTCCAGCGCGGCCTCGAACAGTGCCCCGCTGGGCCCGCTCCCCCGGTGCTCGGGCGCCACGTACACCCCGACGAGATGCCCCTGCCGACGCTCGACAGACATCCCGGCCCAGTCCGTCGTACCGGCCTCCTCGACCACCACGGCCACCGTGCCCACCAGCGCACCGTCCGCCGTCTGGGCGACGAACTGCCGCACCCCGCCCGTCCCTTCGGCGGCGTTCGCCGTCCGCTCCCGCCAGTAAGCGTCGGGACGCACAGCCGCCCCCTCGTAGGTGTCCATGTACGCGATGTCCGCGACCGGGTCCCGCAGCGCGGCCAGCCGCAACGCCTTCACCGCGGCCCACTCCCCGGACCGCACGGACCGGACCACGTACTCCCCGAAAACGGTGCTGAGAGCTTCCCCGGAAGGCGTAGTACTCATACCGGCCACCGTAGTACCCGAGTACGACCGTCCTCACCCGGAATACTGCCCCTGGTCCGACGCCCGGTGCCGCCTCGCGGACGAGCATCGAAGCATGATTACGGCACAGGAACTCACCAAACGCTACGGCGACCGGACCGTCGTCACCGACCTGTCCTTCACCGTCCGCCCCGGCACCGTCACCGGCTTCCTCGGCCCGAACGGCGCCGGCAAGTCCACCACCCTGCGCATGCTCCTCGGCCTGGACGCCCCCACCCGCGGCCACGCCACCGTGTCCGGCCGCTCCTACGCCGCCCACCCCGCGCCGCTCACCGAGGTCGGCGCGTTGCTGGAGGCCCGCTCCGTCCACCCTGGCCGCACCGCCCACCACCACCTCCAGGCCCTCGCCCACACCCACGGCATCCCCCGGAGCCGCGTCGAGCACGTCCTCGACCGGACCGGCCTCACCGAGGTCGCCCACCGCCGGGTCAAGGGCTTCTCCCTCGGCATGGGCCAGCGCCTCGGCATCGCCGCCGCGCTGCTCGGCGACCCGGCCGCCCTCGTCCTCGACGAACCGGTCAACGGCCTCGACCCCGAGGGCGTCCTGTGGATCCGCACCCTGCTCAAGTCCCTGGCCGCGGAGGGCCGTACGGTCCTCGTCTCGTCCCACCTGATGAGCGAGATGGCCCTCACCGCCGACCACCTCGTCATCATCGGGCGCGGCCGGCTCCTCGCCGACACCACCGTCACCGACTTCGTCCGCCGGTCCGGCACGGGCACCGTCAAGGTCGTCACCCCGGACGCCGCCGCCCTGGCCGGCCTCCTCGCCGCCCCCGGCGTCACCCTCACCACCGACGCCCCCGGCAGCCTCGCCGTACGCGGCACAAACGCCGAACACATCGGCCGAACCGCCGCGGCCCACGGCATCCCCCTGTACGAACTCACCCCGAACACGGCCTCCCTGGAGGATGCCTTCATGAACCTCACCCACGACACGGTCGAGTACACCGCCACCATGGAAGGAGCGGCAGCATGACCACCACCGCCTCTGTCGCCATCACTTCCGCGCACCGAGTGACCCCGTACCGCGTCCTGCGCTCCGAATGGCACAAGCTGTGGACGCTCCGCTCCACCTGGATCAACCTCGCCGCCACCGCCGTCCTGACCCTCGGCATGGGCGCGGGCATCAGCGCCGCCTACGACGGCAGTGGCGAAGGCGGCCTCGACACGGTCGTCTTCGTTCTCCTCGGCACCCAGTTCGCCACCATCAACCTCGCCGTCCTCGGCATACTCGCCACCGCGGGCGAGTACTCCACCGGCCAGATCCGCGCCACGATGACCGCGGTCCCCCGCCGCCTGCCCGTCCTGTGGTCCAAGGCCGCCGTACTGGCCGCGGTCGCCTTCGTCCTCAGCCTGTGGACCAACCTGCTCACCTTCCCCCTGGCCCAGTTCTTCCTCACCGGCACCGACCAGGCCGCGGCCCTCAGCGACCCGGGCGTCCTGCGCGGCCTGGCCGGCAACGCGGCCGGCCTCACCCTCCTCGCCGTCATGGCCCTCGGACTCGGCGCCGTCGCCCGCTCGATCCCCCTCGCGACCGGCGCCTACATCGGCCTCGTCATGATCGTCCCGGAGGTCCTGCGGATGCTCCCGTACGCCGTCGACGACGCCGTCCGCTACTTCCCCGCCAAGGCCCTGGAATCCCTCACCGCGGCCCAGCACGGCCCGGGTGCGGCCGCACCGGGCGCCGCGCTGCTCGCCCTGACCCTGTGGGCGGCGGCCTCCCTCGCCGCAGCGGCGGTGACCCTGCGCCGCCGGGACGTCTGACCCGTGCCACCCCTCGGGTTCCCTCCGGCCGACGGGCCCACCACCATGAACCCCGTGGCGAACGACGACCTGGAGGCGCCGACGGAGGAACCACCGGCAGAGCCCCTCACCCAGTACATTCAACGCCTCAACCAGCGGGTGCGCGCCTTCGACCGGCGCCACCCGCTGCTGTGGGACCTGCACTTCACCGGTTTCTGGGTGATGGCCGCCCTCATCGACTACACCAGCGGCGGCTGGCGCAACATCACTCACAACCCGGACACCCCCGGCTGGCTCCTGCTCGTCCTGAGCCTCGGCCTGTCCGCCCCTCTTCTGCGGCGTCGCACCCACCCTGCGGCAATCCTGCTCGCCATGGCCCCGTTCGCGCTGGTCAACGCCTGGACCGGCGCCGCCCTCCAGGCGGCCCTGCTGCAACTCGTCGCCGTCTACCACGTCGCCCTGCGCCTCCCGCTGCGCAACCTGTGGTGGACGACCGCCCTCGTCCTCACCCCGGTCGCGGTTTCCACGGCCCGCCACGGAGAGGGCGAGTGGAGTCAGCAGATCGGCTCGCAGCTGACCTCCGTCGTCGTGGTGGCCCTCATCGGCGTCACGGTCCGCACCCGCCAGAACTACACCGAGGCCCTGGAGGACCGCGCCCGCCGTCTGGAGACCGAACGCGACCAGCAGGCCCAGCTCGCCACCGCCGCGGAACGCGCCCGTATCGCCCGCGAGATGCACGACATCATCGGCCACAACCTCTCCGTCATCACGGGCCTGGCCGACGGCGGCAAGTACGCGACCACCAAGTCCCCGGAACGCGCCGCCCAGGCACTGGACGCCATCGGCACCACCAGCCGCCAGGCCATGAGCGAACTCCGCCGCCTCCTGGACGTCCTGCGGGACGACGAGACCGGCCCTCACCCCGCCGAGCTGACCCCCCAGCCCACCCTCACCGACCTCGAACACCTCATCAACGGCGTCCGCGCCGCGGGCCTCCCCGTCCACACCACGGTCGAAGGCCGGGCCGACCTCCCCGCCGGCCGCCAGCTCACCGTCTACCGCGTCATTCAGGAAGCCCTCACCAACACCCTCAAACACGCCGGCCCGGACACCACCGCCGAGATCACCCTCGTCTACGGCGACCAGGGCGCCGTCACGGCCACGATCACCGACACCGGCACCAGAACCGGCACCGCCGGAACGGACACTCCCGCCGACGGCCGCGGCCTCCCGGGAATGCGTGAGCGAACCGCCCTGTACGGCGGCACACTTGAGGCCGGCCCACGCCCCCGCCCCGAACAGGGCTGGCGCGTCCACCTGCACCTCCCGGAGGAAACCCCGCAGTGACCACCGTCCTCATAGCCGACGACCAACCCCTCCAGCGCTTCGGTTTCCGCATGCTGCTGGAGAGCCAGGACGACATGACGGTCCTCGGCGAGGCGTCCGGTGGCAGCGAAGCGATCCGCATGACAGCCGAACTGCACCCCGACGTCGTCCTGATGGACATCCGCATGCCCGGCATGGACGGCATCGAGGCCACCCGCCACATCGTCGCCGCCGGCGACCGCACCCGCGTCCTCATCCTCACCACGTTCGACCTCGACGAGTACGCCTACGCAGGCCTCCGCGCCGGCGCCTCCGGCTTCCTCGTCAAGGACGCCCAACCGGAGGAACTCCTCTCCGGCATCCGCTCCGTGGCCACCGGCGACGCGGTCGTCGCACCCAGCCTGACCCGCCGTCTCCTGGACGCCTACGCCCACCACTTGCCGACATCCACCCGCCAGGACCCCTCCACACCCACGGCCCCGTACACCGACCCACGGCTGAACACCCTCACCGAACGCGAACGCGAGATCCTCACCGTCATCGGCCAGGGCTGGACCAACACGGAAATCGCCACCCGCCTCCACCTCGCCGAATCGACGGTGAAGACCCACGTCAGCCGCGTCCTCGCGAAGACGGGCTCGAGGGACCGCATCCAGGCGGTGATCCTGGCCTACGACACACAGCTGGTGGAGCCGTCATAAACACAACGGGAAACGCGGAAAGCCCCGTGCCGAATGGCACGGGGCTTTCCCCTTCTAAGAATTGTTCGGCGGCGTCCTACTCTCCCACAGGGTCCCCCCTGCAGT
>NZ_JBITSN010000002.1:781831-861859 GCF_044540975.1 Streptomyces sp. NPDC085927 | reverse complement strand
AAGGAGCCCCGTGGGAGGGCTCGGGACTGTACCTGTGTGCGGGCCGCGGCCGGGCGGGCGCGGCCGGTCGTGGGGGGGGGGCCGGGCCCCCCCGGGGGGGGGGGCCCCCCCCCGGGCCCCCCCGGGGGGGGGCGGCCGCGGGGCCCCCCCCCCCCCCCCCCCCCCCCCCCCCCCGCCCCCCCCCCCCCCCCCCCCCCCGCCCCCCCCCCCCCCCCCCCGGGGGGGGCCCCCGGGGGGGGGGGGCCCCCCCCCCCCCCGCTCCGGTGTCAGGTGCGGCGCCCCCTGCGGGACAGCAGGACCGCCGCGCCGCCCGCCGCGAGGAGGGCGAGGGCGCCGCCCGCGACGTACGGGGTCGTCGAGTCGCCGCCCGTCTCGGCCAGGCCCGCCTGAGCCGGTGCCGCCTGTTCGGCCCGTGCGCCCTGGGGCTTGACGTCGGTGTCGGTGTCGGAGCCGCTGCCGGCCGGGGGCGCGCCCGCGTCGGCCCGCTCCTCCTTCTGCTGCTCCGGCTCCTGCTGCTCCCCGGGAGCGGCGGGCGCGGGGGCCGCGCCGGCGCCCGGGGCCTCGCACGTGGCCTCGGCGAGGGTGACGGTGCCGTTGACCTCGGCGACGTTCAGCTTCAGCGGGTTGACGGACACCTTGAGCTGCAGTGCGGTGGCGGCGGCCGTACGGGAGGTGGTCTCCGTCTTCGACAGGTCCAGGCGGACCTCGCCGACACCCGGCACCTTGACCTCGGTGGGGCCGGAGGCGGTCAGTCGGGTGCGCTTGCCGAGCACCGTCACCGTGCCGGGCAGGGTGACCGAGGCGAGCGGGGTGCGGCCGGTTTCGCAGACGGCCTTGGAGGTGACCGTCTCGAGCTCGACGAGCGACAGCAGGGGAAGACCGGGCAGATGGATCCGGGCCTTGGCGAGGGTGGTGGAGGACTCGGCCCTGTTCCCCTCGACCGTCGCCTTCGCGTCGGCCACCTCCGCGCGCAGCACGCTGAAGGGCTTGCCCTTGTCGACGCCCTCCAGGTCCGCGGTGAGGGCGGTCCTGCGCGCGCTCTGCGGCGCGTGGACCTCGTTGAGGGAGACGGTGAGCGGGACGTTCACGGTCTTGTCGAGCAGGGCGACGTCGAGCCCGGTGCGCAGGACGACCGCGCTCGCGCTGCCGTGTTCCCCGGTGGCCTGCGCCGGGCCCGCTCCGGCCAGTGCCGCGGGACCTGCGGCAAGGACGGTGGCCGTGGCGACGACGGCCCAACGGCGTGCGGGCATGCGGAAGTTGGTGCTGTTCAAGGTGGTGGGACCCCCATGAGACGTGGGTGGGACCCGGAAAGAATGACCGCACCTGGAGGGGGCCGTCAGCGATCCGACAACACTTCACTCCTTCGTGGTGAGTCCGCCGATGCATTCGATTCCCGAGGTGCTCCAGGGGCACGGCCGTTCCCCTCCGTCGTCCGAGCACCACCCGGTGGGCGGGTTTCGGCCACCGGGCCGTGTCCTCCGGACCATGCCCCGGGCCGTGTCGTCCCTACGCGGCCACGTGCCCGTTCAGTCCTACGCGACCACGTGCCCGTTCAGTACCACCCTGCGCGGGTCCGCCAGCACCCGTACGTCGGCGCGCGGGTCGGAGGCGTAGACGACGAGGTCGGCCGGGGCGCCCTCGTCCAGACCGGGGCGTTCGAGCCAGGCGCGGGCCGCCCAGGTGCCGGCCGCGAGGGCGTCGACGGGCGGAAGGCCGGCGGTGACGAGTTCGGCGACCTCGGCCGCCGCGAGGCCGTGCGGGAGGGTGCCTCCGGCGTCCGTACCGACGAAGACGGGGATGCCGGCGTCGTAGGCGGAGCGCACGGTGTCGTAGCGGCGTTCGTGGAGTCGGCGGAGGTGGGCCGACCAGCGCGGGAACTTGGACTCGCCGCCGTCGGCGAGTCCCGGGAAGGTGGCGATGTTGACGAGGGTCGGGACGATCGCCACGCCCCGTTCGGCGAACAGCGGGATGGTGTCGTCGGTCAGGCCCGTCGCGTGCTCGATGCAGTCGATGCCGGCCTCGACCAGGTCCCGCAGGGAGTCCTCGGCGAAGCAGTGGGCGGTGACGCGGGCGCCCAGCCGGTGCGCCTCGGCGATCGCCGCCTCGACGGCGCCGCGCGGCCAGCAGGCCGACAGGTCGCCGAGGTCGCGGTCGATCCAGTCGCCGACGAGCTTCACCCAGCCGTCGCCGCGCCGGGCCTCCCGGGCGACGTATGCGACGAGGTCGTCGGGTTCGACCTCCCAGGCGTAGTTGCGGATGTAGCGGCGGGTGCGGGCGATGTGCCGGCCCGCCCGGACGATCTTCGGGAGGTCGTCCCGGTCGTCGGTCCAGCGGGTGTCGGAGGGCGAGCCCGCGTCCCGCAGCAGCAGGGCACCGGCGTCGCGGTCGGTGAGCGCCTGCTTCTCGGCGACGTCGTCGGGGACCGCTCCGTGCCGGTCGAGGCCCACGTGGCAGTGGGCGTCGACCAGTCCGGGCAGCACCCAGCCCTCGACGGCCGTCACGTCGCGGGCCCCGGCGGGGCGGTCGTAGGAGATCCGGCCGGCGACGACCCACAGCTCGTCGCGGACCTCGTCGGGCCCGACGAGGACGCGTCCCTTCACATGCAGCACCGTGCGCTCGCTCATGCACCGCACCCTAGTGAGCCACCGCCCGCTACACGGACCCGCCTGCCTGACCGGAGCTCTCCTCCACGTCCGCCATGGCGGGGTCCAGGAGCCGGGAGAGGAAGTGCCGGGTGCGTTCGTGCCGCGGGGCGCCGATGACCCGCTCGGGGGTGCCGTCCTCGACGATCACGCCGCCGTCCATGAAGACGACCCGGTCGGCGACCTCGCGGGCGAAGGTCATCTCGTGGGTGACGACCATCATCGTCATGCCCTCGTCGGCCAGCATCCGCATCACCGCCAGCACGTCGCCGACCAGCTCGGGGTCGAGCGCCGAGGTCGGCTCGTCGAACAGCATCACCTCGGGGCCCATGGCCAGCGCGCGGGCGATGGCGACGCGCTGCTGCTGGCCGCCGGAGAGGGAGGACGGGTAGGCGCCCGCCTTCTCCGCGAGACCGACCCGCTCCAGGTTCGCGGCGGCGGTCCGGGCGGCCTCCGCCTTGCCCCGCCTCAGTACCCGGCGCTGCGGCAGGGTGAGGTTCTCGGTGACGGTGAGGTGCGGGAACAGGTTGAACTGCTGGAAGACCATGCCGATCCGGCGGCGGGCGGCGTCGATGTCGACGTCCGGGTCGGTGAGTTCCGTACCGCCGACGTACACCTGGCCCTTGGTGGGTTCCTCGAGCAGGTTCACGCACCGGAGCAGGGTCGACTTGCCCGAGCCGGACGGCCCGATCACGCAGACGACCTCGCCCCGGCGGACCTCCAGGTCGATGCCGCGCAGCACCTCGTTGCTGCCGAACGACTTGTGCAGCCCGCTGACCCGGATCTCCGGGTTCCCGGGCCGGCTCTCCGGCTGCTCGCCGGGCTGCTTGTCCGGCTGCTTGTCCGGTCGGCTCATTTGACGGCCTCCTGGGCCTTGGCCTCCATACGGCGTACGACGAAGCCGAGCGGAATGGTGATCAGCAGGTAGCACAGGCCGGCGACCAGGATCGGGGTGGAGTTGGCGGTCTGGCTGGCCAGGTCGCGGCCGTACTTGGACAGTTCGCGCTCCTCCAGGGTGACGCCGAGGAACAGCACCAGCGAGGAGTCCTTGAAGAGCAGGACGAGTTCGTTGGTGAGCGGCGGCAGGATGATCCGGAAGGCCTGCGGGATGATGATCGAGACCATGGCCCGCGCGGGCGAGAAGCCCAGCGAACGGGCCGCCTCCATCTGCCCCTTGGGCACCGCCTGGATGCCCGCGCGGATCGTCTCGGCCATGTAGGCGGCGGCCACCAGGCCGAGCGCGAGGGCGACCTTGCCGTAGGTGCCGCCGACGATCTCCGTGCCGGGGAAGGCGAGCGGCACGGCCACGCCGATGAAGATGAAGATCAGCAGGGCGGGCAGGCCGCGGAAGATCTCGATGTAGATGCCCGCCAGCCAGCGGTACGGGCCGACCGACGACAGCCGCATCAGCGCGAGGAGCAGCCCGAGGGCGAGTCCGACGGCGAAGCCGGTCACCGTGTAGAGCACGGTGTTCTTCAGCGCCAGGGTGATGATGTCCGGGAACATCCGCTCGGCGATGTCGAGCTGGGCGAACTGGTTCTTCAGCCTGCCCCAGTCCGCCGAGGCCGCGAAGGCGGCCACGGCGGCGACGAAGACGACGTACTGGGCGCCGCGCGAGAGCCGGCGCTTCTGGGTCCGGGTGAGGCCCTTCTTCCTCAGCTCCGGAGGCACCTTCGTGTCGGCCATGGGATCAGGTGGCAGACGGTTCGGCGGCGGACTCGTCGTACGGGCCGATCCACTGCTCGTACACCTTCTTGTACGTGCCGTCGGCCTTGGCGTCCGAGAGCGCCTTGTTGATGGCCTTCTGCAGCGCGGTGTTGCCCTTCTTCACGGTGAAGCCGTACTGCTCGCCGGTGTCGAGGTTGTCGACGACCTCGAAGGCGTCGGCGGTGGCCTTGTCCTTGAGCCAGCCCTGGACCACCGGGAAGTCGATGACGACGGCCTTGACCTGGCCGGTGCGCAGGCCGTTGAGGACGGCGTCGGAGGACTCGAAGGAGACCGGGTCGAAGCCCTCCTTCTTGGCGTAGTCCTCGCCGGTGGTCTGCGCCTGGGCGCCGAGCTTGACGTTCTTCGACTTCACGTCGGCGAGCGAGCTGACGCCGGCCTTCTTGTCGACGAGGACGGCCTGGGTGGCGTTGAAGTACGGGTCCGAGAAGTCGACGTTCTTCTTCCGCTCCTCGGTGATGGTCATACCGGCCGCGGCCAGGTCGCACTCGCCGGAGTTGAGGAAGGCACCGGTCTTGAAGTTCTCGAACGGGGTGTCGAGGATCGCCTGCTTCACGCCCAGGTCGTCGGCGACCAGGTCGATCAGGGCCACGTCGAAGCCCTGCACCTTGCCGTCGATCTCCGACTGGAAGGGCGGGTACGGAAGGTGGGTGCACGTGGTGAGCTGCCCCGCCTTGGCGAGTTCGACGCCACCGGCCGCGGTCTTGGAGGCGCCGTCGTCCCCGTCGTCGGTGGAGGTGCAGGCGGTCAGGAGCACCAGCCCGGCCGTCGCGGTGGTGGCGGCCAGAACGCGGGTCCTGCGGCCGAGGAGCGTCTTCACTGAGGCCTCCTGGTAGGGAACAAATGAGGTTCTGATTATAAGGAGAGGTTTGGGTTCCTCAAACCAAACCGATGGCTGTGGCGCCGTCCGACCTAAGAACCGGGCGTCGGACCGGGCTCCCCGGCAGCCCGACCGGACGTCCGGGAGGCCCGGTCGGGCGTCCGGGAGGCCCGGTCGGGCGTCCGGGAGGCCCGGTCGGGCGTCCGGGGCCCGGACCGGGTTCACCGGGCGCCGGGGATACGCTCGACTCCGTCGAACCCGTGCCCCGTGCCCCATGCACGACCCGTGGCGCCGTAGAGCCGTGATCTGGAGAGCAACGTCGTGAGCACCCACCCCTTCCTCGGTCTGGCCCCGCTGAGCGCCGCGCACTTCGCCTCGATCGAGGACCGCGTGGCGCGGCTGCTGCGCACCACGCAGGACGTCGTGATCATGCAGGGCGAGGCGCTGCTTCCGCTGGAAGGCGCGATCCGTGCGACCGCCGGACCCGGCACGACCGCGCTGAACGTCGTCACGGGCCCGTACGGGCAGACCTTCGGCGACTGGCTGCGGGACTGCGGCGCCACGGTGATCGATCTGGCGGTGCCGTTCCACACGGCGGTGACGGCCGGGCAGATCCGCGAGGCCTTCGCCGCGCACCCGGAGATCGACTTCGTCTCCCTGGTGCACGCGGAGGCGGCCACCGGCAACACCAACCCGGTCGCGGAGATCGGCGAGGCGGTGCGGGCGCACGGGGCGCTGTTCTATCTGGACGCGGTGGCGTCGATCGGGGCGGAGCCGGTGCTGCCGGACGCGTGGGGCGTGGACCTGTGCGTGATCGGGGCGCAGAAGGCCATGGGCGGCCCGGCCGGCGTGTCGGCGGTGTCGGTGAGCGAGCGGGCGTGGGCCCGGATGGCGGCGAACCCGCGGGCGCCGCGCCGCTCGTACCTGTCCCTGCTGGACTGGAAGCAGCGTTGGATCGACGGGGGCCGCACGGCGCTGCCGCACGCTCCGGCACAGCTGGAGATGCTGGCGCTGGAGGCGTGCGTGGAGCGCATCGAGGCGGTGGGCCTGGAGACGGTGACGGCACGGCACGCGGCGGCCGCGGCGGCGACCCGGGCGGGGGCGCTCGCGCTGGGCGGCGGTCTGGAGCCGTACGTCCACGACGCGGCGGAGGCGGCCCCGGTCGCCACGACCCTGCGGGTCCCGTCGGGCGCGGTGGCCTCCGAGCTGGTGTCCCGCGCCCTGGCCGTGGACCCGGCGCTGCCGCTGGCGGCGGGTGGCGGATCGCTGGCGAAGGAGATGATCCGCGTCAACCACTACGGCCCCGACGCGACCCGGGGTGTGGTCCGGGCGAGCCTGACGGCCCTGGGCACGGCACTGGCGGAGCAGGACCTGCCGGTGGACGTGCAGGGGGCCCTGCGAGCGGCCGACCGCGGCTGGCGGTAGCCGACCGCTGCCCGGCACAGCCCGGCGCCGGACAGGCGGGCACGAGCGGAGAAGCCGAGCGCACGCGGGACCAGTGGCGAGTCCGGGCACCTGCCCGCGGGGCGGGTCGGAGTAGCCAAGCGCGCGGGACGAGCGCCGGACGGCATCGGGCGGACCTCGGACGAGTACGGACGGGCTGTGGACGGGCCGTTCCGGGACCCGGGCGAGGCCGGACCGCGCCGGGCGCCCACCCGGCCGGGGCGCACACGGGCCGTGACGGTCAGTGCCGGCTCTTTTCCGAAGTGCATCGATGGTGACACCGCAGCGTGACAACGGCACGACCGAACGGAACGGGAAGCCCGAGCCGAAGTCGAGCACAAATTCATGGGATTATCGGAAGCCGCTCACGGGTATTCTCCCCCGCCATTCTCCAACTTATTTCAATATTACATTCCAGTGCAGCTTCCCATGTTCTCTTGCCCCCTCTCTTCAACCTTAAACACATCAATTTTCCGCAGACCCGAACCGACGCATCCCGGACACCGTCACGGGTGTTATGGACTTGTGACCAGCCTCACGAGGCACCTGATTCGCGGCTTAAATCCCGCCCGAACCGGGGCATTCCGTCAGGCTTCCGCTTGCGGCTTCACGCTCGCGCGATAACATAGACAAGCCACTCAGGTAACCCCGACAGCCGATGCAATTTCGAATTTACCTGGGTAAGTTCAATTCACATGACTGCCGGACAAGCAGACCTGCAAATCGACCGCCCCGCCCCGGCGGACGGAGCCGCGCTGTGGCGGATCGCAAGGGACTCGAAAACCCTCGACCTGAACTCGTCGTACAGCTATCTCCTGTGGTGCCGGGACTTCGCCGCCACATCCGCCGTCGCACGTGACGCCGGCGGGGAGCCGGTCGGCTTCGTCACCGGCTACGTACGGCCGGACAGCCCGCACACCCTGCTCGTCTGGCAGGTCGCGGTGGACGAGACGCACCGCGGCCGGGGCCTGGCCGCCGCACTGCTCGACGGTCTGGCCGCACGGACCGTCGCGGAACACGGAGTGACCACCGTGGAGACCACCATCACACCGGGGAACACCGCGTCCGAGCGCCTGTTCACCGCGTTCGCCGAACGCCACGGGGCCCGGCTGGAGCGCGAGGTGCTGTTCGAGGCGGAGCAGTTCCCCGACGGACCGCACGACCCCGAGGTGCTGTACCGCATCGGTCCCCTCTCCCCCTGACCACCGGCCCCACGCACACGGACCCGTGCGTCACTCCGCCGGTCCCGGACTCCCTCTGACTTCCCACGCCACTGAGGAGCGATTCGTCGTGACCATCACCCAGCCCGATCTGAGCGTCTTCGAGACCCTTGAGTCCGAGGTGCGCAGCTACTGCCGTGGCTGGCCCACCGTGTTCGACCGAGCGCACGGCAGCCGCATGTACGACGAGGACGGCCATGAGTACCTCGACTTCTTCGCCGGAGCCGGCTCACTCAACTACGGCCACAACAACCCCGTACTGAAACGGGCGCTGATCGACTACCTGGAGCGGGACGGCGTCACGCACGGGCTCGACATGTCGACGACGGCCAAGCGCGCGTTCCTGGAGTCCTTCCAGAACTGGATCCTGCGTCCGCGCGACCTGCCGTACAAGGTCATGTTCCCGGGCCCGACCGGCACCAACGCCGTGGAGTCGGCGCTGAAGCTGGCCCGGAAGGTGAAGGGCCGCGAGGCGATCGTCTCGTTCACCAACGCCTTCCACGGCATGTCGCTGGGTTCCCTGGCCGTGACCGGCAACGCCTTCAAACGCGCCGGGGCGGGCATCCCGCTGGTGCACGGCACGCCGATGCCGTTCGACAACTACTTCGACGGCCAGGTCCCCGACTTCCTGTGGTTCGAGCGGCTCCTGGAGGACCAGGGCTCCGGTCTCAACAAGCCCGCCGCGGTGATCGTCGAGACCGTGCAGGGCGAGGGCGGCATCAACGTCGCCCGGCCCGAGTGGCTGCGCGCCCTGGCCGAGCTGTGCGAACGCCAGGACATGCTGCTCATCGTCGACGACATCCAGATGGGCTGCGGCCGTACCGGCGCCTTCTTCTCCTTCGAGGAGGCCGGCATCACGCCCGACATCGTCACCGTCTCCAAGTCGATCAGCGGCTACGGGCTGCCGATGGCGCTGACCCTGTTCAAGCCCGAACTGGACGTCTGGGAGCCGGGCGAGCACAACGGCACCTTCCGCGGCAACAACCCGGCCTTCGTCACGGCGACCGCCGCCCTCGAGGCCTACTGGGCCGACGGGTCGGCGATGGAGAAGCAGACCCGTGCGCGCGGCGAGCAGGTCGAGCAGGCGATGGCCGCCATCGCCGAGGAGAACCGCGCCGACGTGAAGGAGTACCGCGGTCGCGGGCTCGTGTGGGGCATGGAGTTCCACGACAAGGCGCGGGCCGGGCGTATCGCCGCGCGCGCCTTCGAGCTCGGGCTGCTGATCGAGACGTCCGGCCCGGAGAGCGAGGTCGTCAAACTCCTTCCGGCCCTGACCATCACCCCGGAGGAGCTGGACGAGGGGCTGACCACGCTGGCCCGCGCCGTCCGCGAGACCGCCTGAACCGTCCGGACAACCGGAATACTCCGGTCCGTCCGGGCCACCCGAACAGGGTGGACCCCCTGAACCGTCCGGGTCCCGGGCCGAGGCCCGGGACCCGGACGGCACGCGGGCACCACCGGCACCACCATCGAGGAGGCATCGCAGCACCGTGATTGTCCGTTCCTTCAAGGAGATCGAAGGTACCGACCGGCACGTGAAGTCCGCGTCCGGTACCTGGGAGAGCAAGCGCATCGTCCTCGCCAAGGAGAACGTCGGCTTCTCCCTGCACGAGACCATCCTGTACGCCGGTACGGAAACGTCGATGTGGTACGCGAACCACATCGAGGCCGTCGTCTGCGTGGAAGGAGAGGCAGAACTCACCGACCACGACTCCGGGCTGACGCACACGATCACGCCCGGGACGATGTACCTCCTCGACGGGCACGAGAAGCACACGCTGCGGGTGAAGAAGGACTTCCGCTGCCTCTGCGTCTTCAACCCGCCCGTGACCGGACGGGAGGACCACGACGAGAACGGCGTATACCCGCTGCTCACCGAGGAGGTGTGAGGTTCCATGACCACCGTTACCACCAGCACCCAGACTCACGTCCCCGACCTCTATCCCACCCGGGGCAATGCCGAGGTGCTCACCCCTCGGCAGGACCCGGTCGTCTGGGGCGCCCCCGACGCCCCCGGCCCGATCGCTCCGGCCGACCTGGGGTCGTTCGAGCGTGACGGTTTCCTCGCCGTCGACCAGCTGATCGGCGACGACGAGGTGGCCGTCTACCGGGACGAACTGAACCGGCTGGTCTCCGACCCGGCGATCCGGGCCGACGACCGGTCGGTCGTCGAGCCGCAGTCCCAGGAGATCCGGTCGGTCTTCGAGGTCCACCGGATCAGCGAGGTGTTCGCGCGGCTGGTGCGCGACGAGCGCGTCGTCGGCCGGGCGCGGCAGATCCTCGGCTCCGACGTGTACGTCCACCAGTCGCGGATCAACGTCAAGCCAGGCTTCGGGGCCAGTGGCTTCTACTGGCACTCGGACTTCGAGACCTGGCACGCCGAGGACGGACTGCCGCGGATGCGGGCGGTGTCGGTGTCGATCGCGCTCACCGAGAACTTCGACACCAACGGCGGGCTCATGATCATGCCGGGGTCGCACAAGACGTTCCTCGGGTGTGCGGGGGCCACGCCGAAGGACAACTACAAGAAGTCGCTGCAGATGCAGGACGCGGGTACGCCCTCCGACGAGGGGCTGACCTCGCTGGCGTCCGAGTACGGCATCAAGCTGTTCACCGGCAAGGCCGGCTCGGCGACCTGGTTCGACTGCAACTGCATGCACGGCTCCGGGGACAACATCACGCCGTTCCCGCGCAGCAACGTGTTCATCGTGTTCAACAGCGTCGAGAACACGGCCGTGGAGCCGTTCGCGGCGCCGGTCCGGCGGCCCGAGTACATCGGGGCCCGGGACTTCACTCCGGTGAGGTGACCACGTCGGTCTGAACACGCCGGCGTGACCACGACCGCGGGCCGGGCCTCCTCGTGTGGGACGGGGGGCACCGGCCCGCTGCCGTACCCGCCCGCGGCTGTTCCCACCCGGGCGGCCCGGCGTGAGCACGGGTGAGCGCGGGTGGGCGCGGGCGGCTCAGCCGGGCAGCGCGTCCAGCAGCCGGTCCACGTCGGCCGGGGTGTTGTAGAGGTGGAAGGACGCCCGCAGATGGCCGGCCCGGTCGGACAGGGCGAAGCCCGCCCTGCTCAACTCCGGCTGGAGGCGGCCCAGTCCCGGCACGGACACGATGGCCGAACCGGGTGAGGGTACGGGCTCGTGCCCCAGCGCGACGAGCCCCGCGCGGAAGCGGTCGGCGAGGCCGACATCGTGGGCGTGGACGGCGTCCACCCCGATCTCCTCGACGAGTTCGAGGGAGGCCCGCAGCCCCGCGTAGGTGAAGAGGACGGGACTCGTGTCGAACCGGCGGGCGGAGTGGGCGAGTTCGGCGACGGGCCCGTAGGCGCTGTCCCAGGGCTTCTCCGCCGCGGTCCAGGCCGCCTGTACGGGGACCAGGTCTCCGAAGTCCTCCGGTACGGTCAGGAAGGCTCCGCCGTGCGGGCCCAGCAGCCACTTGTAGACGATGGCGACGGAGTAGTCGAAGGCACCGGCGTCGACCGGCAGCCAGCCGATCGCCTGGGAGAGGTCGACGTAGGTACGTGCGCCGTGCTCCCGGGCCGCCTCGCGCAGCGCGGGCAGATCGGCGATCCGGCCGTCGGCGGACTGCACGGCGCTGACGGCGACGAGGGCGGTGTCCGGACCGACGGACTCGGCGAGCCGCTCCAGCGGCACGGCCCGCACCTTGAGGTCGCCGCGGACGTGGAACGGGTTGACCACCGAGGCGAAGTCGTTCTCGACCGTGAGGACCTCGGCGCCCGGCTGCAGTGAGGCCGCGATCAGCGCGGTGTACAGGGTGACGGTGGTCCCGGCCGCCACGCGCTCGACGGGGACGCCGGCCAGCCGGGCGTACGCGGCCCGGCTCGCTGCGACGTCGTCGTACAGCGGGTCCAGCGGACCGCCCTCGGCCCTCAGCCGTACGGCGTCCCCGAGGGCGGTCACCGCACGGGCGGGCAGGAGGGCGTTGGCGGCGGTGTTCAGGAAGGTGTTCTTCGGGGTGAACTCGGCACGGACGAGATGCTCGAAGGTCTCTAAGTTCTTCATGGGACCACTCTGCGGCCCCGGCACCTCCCCGTCCAACGGCTTGTTCCGCACGAAACCGCCGGGCAGTCCTGATGGATACGTCCCGACCCGGGAAGACGCGGCGCGAAGGATGCGGCTCGGCGGTCGCGGCGCGGCCGGTTCAGGTCTGCGGCACCTCGCAGCCGTCGGGGCCGCAGGCCTCCGCTTCCCCCTCGACGATCTTCAGCTGCGGGCGTGCGCCCCAGGCCTGGTTCAGTGCCTGGGTGAACACCTCGGCGGGCTGGGCGCCGGAGACCCCGTACGTGCGGTCGAGGACGAAGAAGGGCACGCCCCGCGCGCCGAGTTCCGCGGCCTCCCGCTGGTCCTCGCGCACCTCGGCGGCGTACGCCTCCGGGTCGGCGAGGACCGCGCGGGCGGCATCGGTGTCGAGGCCGGCGGCGCCGGCGAGTTCGAGGAGGCGGTCGTCGTCGCCGAAGACGGACCGCTCCTCGGCGAAGTTCGCCTTGTAGAGCAGGTCGAGCAGCTCCGCCTGGCGGCCCTTCTCGCGGGCGAAGTGCAGCAGGCGGTGCATGTCGAAGGTGCCGCCGTGGTCACGGCCCCGGGTACGGTAGGGCAGCCCCTCGGCGGCGGCCTGGGTACCCAGGTTGTCCTCGCCGGCCTCGGCCTGCGCCCGGCTCATGCCGTACTTCTCGGTGAGCATCGAGAGGACGGGCTGGATGTCGTCCTTGGCCCGGCCCGGGTCCAGCTCGAAGGAGCGGTGCACCACCTCGACGTCGTCCCGGTGCGGGAACCCGCTGAGCGCCTTCTCGAAGCGGGCCTTGCCCACGTAGCACCAGGGACAGGCGATGTCCGACCAGATCTCGACACGCATCGTTGAGGCACTCTCCCAGTCGTAGGGCACGGAGACTCCCTCCGCCGGCTGCATGAACCTTCAACCAGTGCGGTTCATTCCCCGGGCACCGCGAGGCGCAGGTACAGGTGGTGGTCGTCGGGGGCGGGAGGGTGTGCCGGGCCGGGGGGCCGGCCCCGGCGGGTGGCGCTCCCCGCCCGGCCCCCGGGGCTCCCCCGATCCCGCCCTCAGCCGCCGTCGCGCAGGTCCTGCGGCCAGTTCGGCCGGAACTCGATGTGGTCGTAGGTGACCACGCAGCCCTCGCCCATCGGGGACTGGGTCATGAAGCCGACGAGGGCGGCTCCCGTCTCCTTCTCCGCGTCGAGGGTGAAGAGGCGGACGAAGGTCCAGCGCTCGCCGTCGCGGGAGGCGTGGAAGGCGAAGGCGCGGCCGGTGCGGCTGACCCTCAGCCACACGGAACTCCCGTCCACGGTGAAGGAGTTGGCGTCGTCGGAGTGGCCCCGGGTGACGACCGTGCAGACGGTGGGCACGTCCGGGGAGTACTCCAGGCACAGCTTGGCCCAGTTCCGCTCGCCGGTGTGGACGTAGAGCACCCCGGCGTCGAAGGCGGCGGAGAAGCCGACGGTGACCCGGGCGATCAGCTGGAAGTCGCCCTCGGGGGCGCCCAGCAGCCGGGGTGCGTCGGTGGCGGGCTCCAGGGCCTCCCCGGTGGGCGGTACGAAACGGTCCTGGCGCGGTCCGGCCCAGCCGGTGAGGACGCCGTCCTCGTGGGACCAGTGCCCGTCGGGACCGTAAGTGCGCAGGGGGAAGGGCAGTTGGGGAAGCTTCACGTCCATGGGAGGAGTCTCGCAGCTCCCCCGCCCGCACGGGGCCCGCCCGGCGGATCACGCCGGACGGGCCCCTGTGCACGCGGTGGACCCGCTCCGCCGTGCGCGGTCAGCGTTCCAGGCGGCCGTTGAACCGGCGCGGCAGCCCGAGCGGGTTGTCGTCCCGCAGTTCCTGCGGCAGGAGGGCCGCCGGACTGTTCTGGTAGGCGACGGGGCGCAGCCAGCGCTCGATGGCGGTGCCGCCGACCGAGGTGGAGGTGGAGGTCGTCGCCGGGTAGGGGCCGCCGTGGTGCTGGGCGGGGGCGACCGCCACACCGGTCGGCCAGGCGTTGACGAGTACCCGGCCGGCGAGCGGGGTCAGCTCGTCGAGGATCTCCGCGCCCCTGCCCTCTCCCGCGCCCTCCTCCTCGGAGAGGTGGACGGTGGCGGTGAGGTTGCCGGGGAGGCGGGAGAGGACGGAGCGGACCTCCGCGTCGTCCTCGTAGCGGACCACGACGGTGACCGGGCCGAAGCACTCCTCCAGGAGCAGGTCGTGCTCGCCCTCCGCGGCGAGCCTGCTCGCCGGCACGGTGAGGAAGCCGGCGCTGACGGTGTGCTCGCCGCCCGCGCCCGGCGTCACCGGGGACTCCACGTCGGGCAGCCGGCCCCGCTCGGCGACCCCGGCGACGAAGTGGTCGCGCATGCGGTGGTCGAGCAGGACACCGGCGTCGGTGTCGCTGACGGCGTCGGTCAGGGACTTGACCAGGCGGTCGCCGGCCGCGCTCGCCGGGGCGAGGACGAGCCCCGGCTTCACGCAGAACTGGCCGGTGCCGAGCGTCATCGAACCGGCGAGCCCGGCGCCGATCGCCTCGGCGCGCTCGGCGGCGGCGGCCTCCGTGACGAGGACCGGGTTCAGGGAGCCCAGCTCCCCGTGGAACGGGATCGGGACCGGGCGGGCGGCCGCCGCGTCGAAGAGGGCCCGGCCGCCGCGTACCGAGCCGGTGAAGCCGGCCGCCGCGACCAGCGGGTGCCGGACCAGCTCGACGCCGGCCTCGAAGCCGTGCACCAGGCCGAGCACGCCCTCGGGGATGCCGTGCCGGGCTGCCGCCCGGCGCAGCACCTTGGCGACCAGCTCGGACAGGCCGGGATGGTCGGGGTGGGCCTTGACGACCACGGGGCAGCCGGCCGCGAAGGCACTCGCGGTGTCGCCGCCGGGGACGGAGAAGGCGAAGGGGAAGTTGGAGGCCGAGTAGACGGCGACGACGCCCAGCGGGACCTTGTAGCGGCGCAGGTCCGGAACGGGCGGGGTCGCGGTGTCGTCGGGGTGGTCGATGACGACGTCGAGGAAGGCGCCCTCGTCGACGATGCCGGCGAAGGCCCTCAGCTGGTAGCAGGTGCGGGCGAGTTCGCCGGTGAGGCGGACCGGTCCGAGGGCGGTCTCGGCGTCGGCGGCCTCGACGAGCGTGCTCTTGGCGGCCTCGAGTTCGTCGGCGGCCGAGCGCAGGAAGGCCGAGCGGACGGTGCGGTCGGCCAGCGCGCCCCGCGCCTGGTGGGCGGCCCGGACGGTGGCGTCCACCTCCTGGACCGTGGCCTCCACCGCGACCTGTTCCCGCTGCTTCCCGGTTCGGGGGTCGACACTCCAGACTGGTGCTGCTGCCACCGCGAGTCCCTCCGCTTGACTGCCGCTTGCAATGCCGCAGTATGTACGTCATCCACCAGGAGCGTTCGATATACTGAACACTGTCTCTGATGATGAATATGCTGTTGGAGACTATAACTTCAGCTCCTCGTCGAACGAAGGGTCAAGGGCATGTCGGCTGGCGAGACGGGCGGCGGCGCGCAGGTCAAGTCCGCGGTGCGGACCGTTGAACTGCTCGAGTACTTCGCCGGGCGCCCCGGCATGCATTCCCTGGCGGCGGTCCAGGAGGCCGTCGGCTATCCCAAGTCGAGTCTCTACATGCTGCTGCGCACCCTCGTCGACCTCGGCTGGGTGGAGACGGACGCGACGGGCACGCGGTACGGCATCGGCGTGCGGGCCCTGCTCGTGGGCACGTCGTACATCGACGGGGACGAGGTCGTGGCGGCGGCCCGGCCCACGCTGGACCGGCTGTCGGACGACACCACGGAGACGATCCACCTCGCCCGGCTCGACGGCACCAACGTGGTGTACCTGGCCACCCGGCAGTCGCAGCACTATCTGCGCCCCTTCACCCGGGTCGGCCGCCGGCTGCCCGCGCACTCGACGTCCCTCGGCAAGGCACTGCTGAGCACGTACACGGACGAGCAGGTGCGCAAGATGCTCCCTCAGACGCTGCCCGCCCTCACCGAGCACACGATCACCGACCGGGAGAAGCTCATCGAGGAGCTGCACCAGGTGCGGGAGCAGGGCTTCGCGGTGGACCGCGAGGAGAACACGCTGGGGCTGCGCTGCTTCGGGGTGGCGATCCCGTACCGCACTCCCGCGCGGGACGCGATCAGCTGCTCGGTGCCGGTCGCCCGGCTCACCCCCGCGCACGAGCAGATGGTCAAGGACGCCCTGTTCGACGCGCGCGACCGGCTGACGCTGGCCACCCGGAGGCTCTGACCGTGACCGGCCCGGAGATCGCGCTGCGCGCGGTGCACGACAGCGACCTGCCGGTCTTCTACCGGCAGGCGAACGACTCCCGGGCGCTGCGCATGGCGGCCTTCACCGCCGAGGACCCGGCCGACCGGGAGGCGTTCGAGGCCCACTGGGCGCGTATCCGCACCGCGCCGGACGTCGTCGTGCGCACGGTGCTGTGCGACGGCGACGTGATGGGCCACGCGGCGGTGTACGGGGCGCCGGGCGAGCGCGAGGTGACGTACTGGATCGACCGCGCGTACTGGGGCAGGGGCATCGCCACCGCCGCCCTGCGCGCCCTGCTGGCCGAGGTGACCGAGCGCCCGCTGCACGCGCGCGTGGCCGCGGACAACGCGGGGTCGCTGCGGGTCCTGGAGAAGTGCGGCTTCCGGGTCGTCGCGCGGGAGACGGGGTACGCGCCGGCGCGGGGCGCCGAGACCGACGAACTCGTCCTCAGGTCGGCCGGCTGACCCCTGCTCCTCCCCCGTGCGGCGGAGGCGGATCGTCACCGCGCGGGACGTGGCCGCGCGGGGTGCCGCGGGAGTCTGAGGACATGCCACGGACACGCGTCTCCTCAGCCACCGCCCCCGTCGCCGTTCCCGCCGCCTCCCCGGTCCCCGTAAGCCGTCCCCGCCGACTGCTGCGGGCGCTCGCCGTCGTCTCCTGTGTGCCGTACATCGGGCTCAAGACCGCCTGGCTCGCGGGGAGTCGGGCCGGCATCCCGGACGGCAGCGTGCTGCTGGACCACCGCGTGCAGACGGCCGTGGTCAACGGCCTGTCCCTGCTGATGGACAGCGCGGTGATCGTGCTGGCCCTGGTCCTGACCCGCCCCTGGGGTCTGCGGACCCCGGCCTGGCTGCTGGCGTTCCCCGTGTGGGCCGCCACCGGGCTGCTCGCCCCGATCATGGCGGGGTTCCCGTTGCAGCTCCTGGCCCGGCTGGCGGGTGGCGGCGGCGGCACGGCGGGGAGTGGCGAGCCCTTCCTGGAGGAGTGGGTGTTCGGCATCGTCTACACCGGGTTCATCCTGCAGGGGCTCGCCCTCGGAGCCCTGTTCGTCCTCTACGCCCGTGACCGCTGGGGGCACCTGTGGCGCGGCCGGGTGGGGGAACTGCCCGCCGGGAACGTCGGAGCCGCGCAGCGGGCCCTTGCCGGGGCGGCCGCCCTGCTCGCCCTGTTCCCGCTGACCGCCCGTCTGTCGTGGGTGGGCGGCGGCACGGCCGGGCTCAGCGAGGGCCGGGCGGCGGAGCGCGGCAGCGACTTCTACGTCCTGGAGGTCGTCTACATCGGGTTCCTCGCCGCGGCCGTCGCCGGCGGTCTGGTGCTCGCCTTCCGGTGGGGCCGGAAGCTGCCCGTGGCGGTGCCGCTGGGTCTGACCTGGGTGGGCTCCGCCGCCGTGGCCTGCTGGGGCGGCTGGATGTCGGTGGCCTCCATCGGGGCCGTGGACGACATCGCCGACCAGCCGACCGCGCTGATGCATCTCACCTACTCTGGCCAGATGATCGTCGGCATCCTGGTGGCCGCCATCGGCGCCCATCACTTCGCGGAGCGGTCGGCCGGGACGGCACGGCGGCGGGCGGCGTGAGCGGCATCCTTCACCTGCTGTTCGGCCGGCGGGCGCGCCTGCGCTGGGTCCACCTGGTCCTGGGCGGCGCGCTCGCGATGCCGTACGTCCTCGTCGGCTCGGTCGTCATCGGTCCCCTGACCGGCACCACCGACGTCTTCTCCTCTCCCGCCCTCCAGCTCGCCTCGTTCGCCGTCGGCCTGCCGCTCGCCGCCGTCACCTCCCTGTTTCCGCTGACCCGGCCGCTGGAGACCGCCGCCGTGCGCTGGCTGTGCGGGGTGGACGCCGCCCGGCTCGCCGACGGGCCCGCCCGCACCCGCGCCGCGAAGGGCCGTACGGCGGTCTGGTACACGGTGCATCTGGGGCTGGGCGGGGTCATCGCCGGGATGTCGCTGGCGGTGCCGCCGTTCGCCGTCGGGCTGATCGTGCTGCCGCTCTTCGCGGGGCTGCGCGACTCCCCGCTCGGCCTGCCGGAAGTCCTGGACCGCCCCTGGGCGTTGGCGCTCTCGCCGGTCGCCGGCGTGGCATCGCTCCTGGCACTGGCCGGCTGTGTGGCCGGCTGCGGCGTGCTGCTGGCCCGCTGGGCGCCGGCGCTGCTCGGCCCCACCCCCGAGGACCGGCTCGCCGCTGCCGAGGCCCGCGCCGCCGACCTCGCCGTCCGCAACCGGCTGGCCCGTGAGCTGCACGACTCGGTGGGACACGCGCTGAGCGCGGTCACGCTCCAGGCGAGCGCGGCGCGCCGGGTCCTGGACACCGACCCGGAGTTCGTCCGGGGCGCCCTGGCCGCCATCGAGGACACCACGCGCCGCACCGTGGGTGAACTCGACGCCGTGCTGGGTGTGTTGCGCAACGACGAGGACCGGGTCGGCCTGCCCGCGCCCACCCTCGCCACCGGCCTCGACGACCTGCTGCGCGGTACCCGGGCGAGCGGGCTGAAGGTGACGGCCACGATCGGGACACGGCTCCGCGCGCTGCCGGCGATGGTCTCCCGGGAGGCGTACCGCATCGTGCAGGAAGGGCTGGGCAACGTCCTCAGACACGCCGGTGAGGGGGTCGTCGTGACGCTGTGCGTCGAGGTCCGCGACGGCCGTCTGACGATCACCGTCGAGAACCCGCACGGCGCCTCCGTGGCGGCCACCCGCCCCGGCGGCGGCCACGGTCTGCGCGGCATCCGGGACCGGACCCGCCTGCTGGGCGGCACCACCGAGGCCGGCCCGGAGAGCGGCACCTGGCGGCTGCACGTGGAACTCCCTTTGCGGGACGACGGTATGACCCGCGGGCCGTCCCGCGCGGGACGCACCGAACCCGGTCCTCCCGGACCGCCGACCGAGCCCGAGGACACCCCATGACCGGCCCCGCCCCGATCCGTGTCGTTCTCGCCGACGACGAGCGCATGGTGCGCACCGCCCTGCGGGCCATCCTCTCCGCCGAACCGGATCTGGAGGTGGTGGGCGAGGCGGCCACCGGCGCGCAGGCCGTGTCGGTGGTGCGGGAGCACCGGCCCGACGTCGTCCTCATGGACGTACGGATGCCGGAGATCGACGGCATCCGCGCCACCGAGCAGATCCTCGCCGGCCTCGACGACCCGCCCCGGGTGGTCGTCGTCACCACCTTCGAGAACGACTCCTACGTGTACGACGCGCTGCGCGTCGGAGCCGCCGGGTTCCTGCTCAAGCGGGCGGAGGCCGAGGCGCTGGTGGGTGCGGTCCGGCTGGTGGCGCGCAGCGACAGCCTGCTGTTCCCGGAGGCCGTGCGCGCGCTCGCCGCCGGGCACGCGCGTGCGTCCCGTACGCCGCCGCCGTGGGTGGCCAGGCTGACCGGACGGGAGCGCGAGGTGCTGCGGCACATGGCGGCCGGGCGGACCAACGCGGAGATCGCCGGGCGGTTGGAGGTCGGCCCCGCCACGGTGAAGACCCATGTGGCACAGGTCCTGGCGAAGACCGGCACCCGGGACCGCACCCAGGCCGTCATCGCGGCGTACGAGTCGGGCTTCCTGCGCGGATCCTGAACAGCCGATCCCGAACGGTGGTTGCGGAACGACGGTTGCGGAACGCTCAGTTGCCCGGCATCCGGTTCCGGGCGATCAATTCGTCAAGGCGCTGAACCTTTCCGGCCGGACAGCCGTCTGAACAGGTGACGGGCCGCCCCATCCCCCCGGGGCGGCCCGTCACCTTCCGTCGGCGCCGGACCGGACGCTCCGCAAACCGCCGGACGGGCCTTACTTCACGCCCAGGATCTGCTCGATCGGGTCGATCGCGAAGTACACCAGGAACAGGGCCGATGTCCCCCACAGCAGCCAGTGGATCTCCTTCGCCCTGCCCAGCACCGCCTGGATCAGCACGTAGGCGACGAAGCCGGCGCCGATGCCGTTGGTGATCGAGTAGGTGAACGGCATGACGGCGATGGTGAGGAAGGCCGGGATGGCGATGTCGTACCGGTCCCACGGGATGTGCCTGACCTGGGTCATCATCAGGAAACCGACGGCGACCAGGGCGGGAGCCGCCGCCTGGAGCGGGACGATGGTCAGCACCGGGGTGAGGAACAGCGCCAGGGCGAACAGCCCGCCGGTGACCAGGTTGGCGAACCCGGTACGGGCGCCCTCGCCGACACCGGCCGCCGACTCGACGTACGAGGTCGCCGAGGAGGAGGACGCCGCGCCGCCGGCGACGGCCGCGGCACCGTCGATGAGCAGCACCCGGCCGAGGTTCGGCACCTTGCCCTGCTCGTCCAGCAGTCCGGCCTCGGCGCTGACGCCGACGACCGTGCCCATGGTGTCGAAGAAGTCGGACAGCACCAGGGTGAACACCAGCAGGACGATGGTGATGACGCCGGCCTGCCCGAAGGCGCCGAACAGGCTGAAGTCGCCGATGAGGCCGAAGTCGGGGGCGGAGACCACCGAGTCGGGCCACGCGGGTGTGGTCAGCCCCCAGGTGGGCACGTCCGCGAGGGCGTTGATGACCATGGCCACCAGGGTCATGACAACGATGCTGACGAGAATGGCGCCGCGCACCTTGCGGGCGAGCAGCGCGACGGTCAGCAGGACACCCGCGCAGAAGACGAGCATCGGCCAGCCCGCGAGGGTGCCGGTGCCGCCCAACTGGACCGGCACGGTGGTGTTCGCGGCGTCCGGGACACGGGTGACGAACCCGGCGTCGACGAAGCCGATGAGGGCGATGAACAGGCCGATGCCGACGCCGATCGCCTGCTTCAGCGCCTGTGGGATGGCGTGCATGACGGCCTCGCGCAGGCCGGTCACCACCAGCACGCAGATGAGCAGGCCCTCCAGGACGATCAGGCCCATCGCGTCGTCCCAGCCCATCAGCGGGGCGACCTGGAAGGCGACGACGGCGTTGAGCCCGAGTCCGGCGGCGAGCGCGAGGGGAAGGTTGCCGCCGACGCCCATGATGATCGTCATGACGGCGGCCACCAGGGCGGTGGCGGTGGTGAGCTGGACGGGGTCGAGCTGTTCGCCGAACTTGTCCTTCGCGCTGCCGAGAATCAGCGGGTTGAGGACGAGGATGTAGGCCATGGTGAAGAACGTGGCGAAACCGCCGCGTATCTCCCGGCCGACGGTGGAACCGCGTGCCGATATCTTGAAGAACCGGTCGACGCCGTTCCCCGCCGGGGGCCGGGAGTCCGGCTTGTCGGCCACCTGTTGCGAGTCGGACATGGCGAACTCTCCTCAATACCCGAGTGGTTACTGGTGATCATTGGTGCTCGTTGACGCCTGAGTGATCCGTGTGCGGATGCTGGCTGGATTGTGCCCGCACCGAATCGCGTTCAGGTGTTCTCCTTGTTACGGAATCGCATGCCGACCGGCCATACGGCGTTCGGCCCTCCGTACGATCCGCGAAGAATCCGAAAAGGATCCGGACCAGGCCCGTACGCACCCGAGTCGGTGCCCGCCGGGCGTCCGGGGTCCGCCGCGAGGGGAGGTGGTGGTCCGTGGGCACCATCGCGGACGGCAGCGCCGCCGCGGAGTTCCATGCCTTCTTCGAGCGTCACTACGCCGAACTGTCGCGGCTGGCCGTCCTGCTGACGGGCGAGGCGGACACCGCCGACGACCTGGCGGCGGACGCCCTGCTGGCGTTGTGGCACCGCTGGGACCGGGTGCGCGCCGCCGACCATCCGGCGGCGTACGCGCGGGGCGTGGTCGCCAATCTGGCCCGCACCCGTATACGCAGCGCGGTGCGCGAGCGGCGCCGGATCGCCCTGTTCTGGTCGCAGCGCGAGGAGCGGGTCGAGAATCCGGACGTCGCGGGCGTGGTGGACGTGCGGGAGGCGTTGCGCAGACTGCCGTTCCGCAAGCGGGCGTGCGTGGTGCTGCGGCACGCCTTCGACCTGTCGGAGAAGGACACCGCGCTGGCCCTGGGTGTCTCGGTGGGTACCGTGAAGAGCCAGACCTCCAAGGGGATGGCCGAACTGCAGCGACTGCTGGGCACGTCGACGCCCGAAGTGCCGCGACGGGTGCACGCGGCGCATGCCGCACTGGGCGGGGCTGTCCTGGGAGGGGACCGGTGACGATGCGGCGGGACGATGCGCCCGAGGAGGTGCGCGCCCGGCTGCGGGAGGCGGCCGGGGCGCACCGGCCCGACCGGGAGCGCATGCTGGTCCGGGTGGAGCGCGGCATGGCCGGGCCGGGCCGGCCGGTCCGCCGGGCGGCGCGCCCCCGGGAGCCGGGCTGGATCCGGGTGGCGGGCGCGACGGCCGCGGTGGCCGGGGTGCTCGCAGCGGCCGGTTACACGGCGGCATCCGCGGTGCGGGACGCCCCGGCTCCCCCGCAGCGCCAGGTGGCGGTCTCCCCGACGACGGCCGCCGCACCGCCCTCGACGCCGCCCCCGGAGGCGCCCGACGCGGCGCGGCCGCCCGCCGGCTCCGGGGGCGGCCCGCTGGGGGCGGACGGTGCGGTGAACCCGCACAGCAACGAGTTCTGGGCGCAGAGCGATGTCACCCTGCGCGCCGGCGAACGGCTGACCGCGCTGACCGTGCGGCTGCGCGTCGCGCAGACCGGCGGGGTCTCGTCGACGGGTGCCTGGCGGTCGCTGCCCGAACAGGACTTCGGCCTCACGGTGGGCGAGCGGGGCGGGTTCCTCGTCTACACCTGGACGCTGAGGAAGGGCCGCACGGTCCCGCCGGGCGAGTGGGTGTTCGCCGGCCAGTATGACCATGCGCGTGGCGGCCGCGACGCGCGGAAGGACACCTACACGGCGACGGCCGCCACTGCGGGAGCCGAACGGTTCTCCGTGGACGGCGGTTTCACGCCCGGGGACGCCGACGACACGGCAGCGGGGCGATGAGCCGGGGCGAGGGGCCCACGGTGTTCAAGTCCAACACCGAGGAGAAGTGGTACCTGTTCATCGACGAGTACGGCGGCCGGGGCTGTCTCCCCTTCGAGACGACCGACCTCGCCTCGGGCCGCTGGACCCCGTCCACCGGTTACCAGCTGCCCGCCGGTCCCCGGCACGGCACCGTGATCCCGGTGACGCGGGCGGAGTACGACCGGCTGCCGGCCGTGTACCCGTAGGGGCCGGCCACCGTCACAGGACGGCGGCGAGCCAGGCGTACACCTCGTCCTGCATCGCCCCGTCGAAGACGTGGCCGCGGTCCGGCCACGTCTTCAGCCGCAGCCGGTGCCCGGCGCCCTGCGAGTGCCACAGGGCGCGCAGCTTGTCGTAGGCGGTCCGCACGCCGTCGGCGGGGAACAGCGGGTCGAGCCCGCCGTGGAAGAACAGCATCGGCCGGGGTGCGGCGATGCCCGCCACGTCGGGGATGTCCAGGTGCCGGGTGAGGCCGGGGTGGAGCATGTGGAACGCCGACTGCCCGCGCAGCGTGTTGTTGCCGGGCACCATCATGTCCTTCAGTCCGGTCATCCAGCACACGCTCGCCGCGGCCGCGACGTGGTCGCTGAGCGCGGCCGCCTGCCAGGCCCGGTAGCCGCCCATGGAGAAGCCCAGGGCGGCCACCCGGCGGGCGTCCACCCGGTCGAGGCCGGCCAGGAAGGCGGCGGCGCGCTGGTCCTCGCGGGCGTGGAGTCCGGCGAGCGAGGAGCCGAGGTGGAAGAGGTTGCTCGCCAGTTCCTGCTGCCGCTCGTAGGCCAACGGCCCCCGCTCGCCCCATCCGAGGGCGTCCAGGCAGAGCACGACGTGGCCGCGCCGGGCGAGTTCGTCGCCGACGAAGCGTCCGCCGAAGTGCCGCGCGGCCCACTGCTCGGCGGAGGCGAGCCGGGTGTCGTCGTACCAGGGCCGGACGCACTTCTCCTTGCCGATGTCGAAGCGGGAGCCGTGGTCGTGCAGGAGCAGCACGGCCGGGAAGGGCCCGGTGCCGTACGGGGTGAGCAGCACGCCGCGGGTCCTGCCGTACCGGGTCAGCGAGAGGGTCACCGACTCGCGGGTGAAGCCCTTCCCTCCGGAGTCGTCGGGGGCGGCGGGGCCCGCGGTGAACTCGGGCGCGTACGGCGTGCCGTCCTGGTCGTCGACGACGAGCAGTTCCTCGACCTTTCCGCGGGCCGCCCGCCGCCACGCGTCGAAGTCCCGGACGGGTGAGGTGCCCCAGGCGAGCGGGAACGTCAGGTCGTCCTTGAGCACTTGGTGGAGTCCGGGCGGGCCGGGGACGGGGGCGGGGGCAGAGGACGAGGTCATCTTGCGGCCGGCCGGGGGTGCCAGTCGCCGAGGTAGGTCCCGGGAGTGTGGGCGGCGGCCCGGGCCCGGGTGAGCTGCGGCCGGTTCTCCGGGACGGTGACCACGGCGCCGGGACCGCTGTTGCGGTACTCGGCGAAGCGCTGGTCCTGCCAGGGGTGACCGGCCGCCATGGTGGTGTAGGGCGCGACGGCGTCGATGCCGGGGCCGAGGTGGGTGTCGCGGACGGTGAGCATCGGGCGGGCGGTGGTGTCGGAGCTCGGCACCCAGGGGCGGGCCAGCTTGTAGTGACCGTCGGGCGCCTCGCTGCTGATGGTGCTCCTGGTGACGAGGTAGCCGCGCGGGTTGGCGCCGGCGGTGGAGGGCGCGAAGACGAAGCCGTACGGGGCACCGGTCAGGTCCGGGCGGATCAGGGTGCGGAAGTGGCAGTGCTCGAAGACGGCGGTCGCCCGGCCGAAGACGAAGTCGACGTCGCCCTCGGCGTAGCAGTGGGAGAAGTACTGGCGGGCGAACGTGTCCAGGGACGGGGAGTCGGCGTACAGGGTGTCCTGATGGCCGAGGAACCGGCAGTGCGTGAAGGCGCTGCGGTCGCCCTGCACCTTGAGGGCGACGGCCTGGGTGCCGCTGGTGCCGGGGAGGTCGGTGCGCAGCCAGTCGTTGGCGAAGGTGATCCGGCGGGCGGTGAAGCCGTCGGGGCGCACGGTGGTGGTGGCGGAGCCGGAGGTGCCGTAGGTGCCGGAGCCGTCCGGCTTCGGGGTGCCCGCCGCGTTGTTGTGGACGATCACTGTGTCCCGGGCGTCGGGCGAGGCGCCGATCCAGGTCATGCCGGTGCGGTCGGCGTCGACGGAGACCGTCTCCCGGTAGGTGCCGGGGGCCAGGACGAGGACGCGTCCGGTGCCGGTCGCGGCGGTCACGGCCGCCTGGACGGTGGTGAAGTCTCCCGCGCCGCCGGGGTGCACGTACAGGGTCTTCGGGGTCAGGCGGTCGGCCGGCGAGCCGTACCGGCCGAACGGCCGGCGCGGGCCGTGGGCGGCCCGGGCGGGGGCGGCGGCCCGGGCGGGAGCGGCGGTCAGGGCGAGGGCGGTCGCGGCCGAGGCACCCGTGAGCAGGAGACCCCGTCGGGAGACGGGCGGGGACGTGCGCGAGGAGAACGGCAGCGGGCGGCCGTGGGGCGAGGGCATGCAGGTGCTCCTTCGGTACGGGACCGGGCGGGCCGGGTCGGACGGGCGGTGGCGGGCGGACCGGGTCGACGGGCGAAGCGGGCGGGATGGACCGGGGCGGGCGCGCGCCACAGTGGGGGTGGTACGCGCCCGCCCCGGCGTCAGGGGTGCGGGGAGGAGGTCAGCGGAGGCGGCCCGCTCCCGCACCGTGCTTGACCAGCGCCGGCACCGCCTGCGCCCGGTCGACGTCGGCGCGCAGGGTGGGTGTCCAGCCGGCGCCGGACCGGAGGGTCTCCTCGGGGATCTCCGCGTTGTGCACGGCGATCAGGTCGACCCGCTTGCCGTTGACGAGGTTGTTCCGCGCGGTGAGCGGCGAGTCGTTCCACCGCTTGAGGATCTTGGCCGGGCTGACGCCCTTCGCCAGGGTGAACGCGTTGTGCTCGGCGACGAGCCGGGACTCCTTGCCGATGCCGAAGCTGTAGCCGTAGCCCGCGTCGGCCACGAAGTGGTTGCTGTAGACGTCGACCTGCCCGAAGCGCACGCGCGGCGCGCGCTCGACCAGCTTCGAGAACAGGTTGTGGTGGAAGGTCGCCTTCAGCTTGCCCCGGTCGCCGACGGCCGTGGACTCGCCGTCGCTGTTGCCGATCAGGATCGTCTTGTCGTGCTCGGTGAAGACGTTCCAGGAGGCGGTGACGTAGTCGGCGCCGCGGACGATGTCCAGCTCGCCGTCGTGCTGCTGGTACAGCATCCCGAGGTGGGTGGGGGCCGCGCTGTCGGGGTGCTCGCCGTCGGTGAAGGTGTTGTGGTCCAGCCAGACGTGGGTGGCGTTGTACACGACGGCGGTGTCGTACTCGGAGTTCCAGTTGCCCCTGTCGCCGTCGGTCGGGTCCCACTGCGGGAAGCAGTCGAGGGGGCTCTCCAGGGTGAGGTTGCGGACGATGACGTTGTCGACGTCCTTGATCTGCAGGCTGGCGCCCTTGAACCCGGCGTTCTTCCCGATGCCGATGATCGTGGTGTTGGCGGGGACGTTCGCCTTGATCGTGGTGTTCTGCTGGGCCGCCGAGGCCCTGCGCAGGCCCTCGGGGCTGTCGTCGGGCTCGTCGCTCAGGTCCTGTTCCAGGCCCCAGGTCTCGGGCGCGTACTTCTCCAGGTAGGCGTCGAAGTCGTAGCCGGGGACGGCGAGCGAGTCGCAGCCGGCGGAGACCGCGTCGATGGTCCCCCGCACCTTGATGATCTTCGGCGCGCTGCCGCCGTCCGCCAGGGCCGCCTTGAAGCCGGCCCAGTCGCTGACGGTGTGGACGTGCTCGGGGGCGGCGCCGGCGCCTCCGGTGGTGCCGGTGCCGTGGGACGCCCAGCCGTCGTTCGCGCCGAGTGTCTGCCGGGCGGGGTCGCGGTGCTTGCCGGGGTGGTCACCGGAGTGGCCGCCGTGCGCCTGGGCGCCGGTGCCGGTCAGGGCCAGGACGAGGGCGGTGCAGCCGGCCAGCCCGGCGGCCTTCACGGTGGCATGGGCATGCCACTCACGTCTGTTCGGGGTGCGGGTCATGGTGCGGGTCTCCCTGTGTCTCGTTCCGTCGGTGTCGCGGACTGTCGTGCGCGCCCCTCGCGTGACTCACGCGTCCCACGCGCCTCACACGGTGTGCGCGAGGCGGGTCAGGCGGTGGCGCCGCCGTCCGGCCAGGTGATCCAGGACTCGGGGATCACGTCGTCCAGCCGGCGCACGTCCCGCGGCGCGAGCACCCGGGTGCGCAGCAGCTCCCGGGCGACCAGCCGCGCCACGGCGATGGCGCCGGGCGGGTTGAAGTGCGTGTTGTCCTGCTCGGTCGCCGTCCAGTTGAAGTACTTCTTCGTCTCCTCGGCCCCGAGCTCCTGCCACAGCGCCAGCGACAGGGCCTGGGTGTCGAGCAGCGCGACCCGCTCCTCCTGCGCCAGCGCCCGCATCGCCGCCGGATAGTCGCCGTGGCTCGGCACGGCGGCACCGCCCGCGTCGAACCTCCGGCGTTCCACGGCGGTGGCCAGCACGGGCCGCGCCCCACGGGCCCTGGCCCCGTCGACGTACAGCCGCAGATACTCCCGGTACGTCGTCCAGGGCTCGGTGTAGCGGGTCGGGTCGGTGGCCTTCTCGTCGTTGTGCGCGAACTGGATCAGCAGGAGGTCACCGGGCCGGACGGCGGCGAGGATCGCGTCCAGCCGTCCCTCGTCGACGAAGCTCTTCGAACTCCGGCCGTTCACCGCGTGGTTGGCGACCTCGAGGCCGGGGCGGAGCAGGAAGGGGAGCGCCGTGCCCCACCCGGTCTCGGGGGCGGCGTCGGCGTACTTCTGGGCCGCGGTGGAGTCCCCGGCGATGTAGAGGGTGCGGGGGCGGGGACGCCCGGGGGCGGCCTGGGCGGTGCCGGTCACGGCGAGGGCGAGGGGAAGGCCGAGACCGGCGGCGGATACCTGTCTGCGAGTGAGCGACACAAGCCTGTGCCTTTCAGCAAGGGTCCGAAGGAGCCCCGTGGGAGGGCTCGGGACTGTACCTGTGTGCGGGCCGCGGCCGGGCGGGCGCGGCCGGTCGTGGGGGCGGCCCGTGCCCCGGAGGGGACGGGCCGCCCCCGCGGTGTCACCGGGTGCGGCTCAGGCCATCTGCTCCTGCCACTCGGCCTGGGCCTCGTTCAGCTGCTCGGCCAGGTTGTCGAGGAAGTCCTTGGCGCTCATGTCCCCGAGCAGCACCTTCTGGAAGCTGGGCTCGTTGTCGGCCTTGGAGATGGTGTTCCAGTCGGGCAGGTAGTACGGCAGCTGGACGATCGTCGTCGACCCGTCGCTCAGCGCGTCCGCGGCCAGCTTCGTCGGCTCCGCCTTCTGGATCCAGTCGTCCTTGGCGGCGTCGAGGTTGGCCGGCACCTGTCCGGCGGACTCGTTGAACTTCGAGTTGGCCTCGGCCGAGACGGCGTACTCGATGAACTTCCAGGCGGCGTCCTTGTTCTTGGAGCTCTGGAACACGCCGAGCCCGTCGACCGGGTTGGAGACCTGGACCCGGGCCCCGTCGGGTCCGGTCGGCTGCGGGATGCCCCGGAACTTGTCGGCGCCGAACGCCTTCACGTGGTCCTGGTACGAGCCGAGGTTGTGGTTGAGCATGCCGATGGTGCCCGAGTCCCACTGCGCGACCATCTTGGTGAAGTCGTTGTTCAGGTCGGCGGCGGGAGTGACCTTCTTGAACAGGCCCGCGTACTTCTCCAGGGCCTCGACGTTCTTCGGGTCGTTGACCGTGGTCTTCTCACCGGTGGAGTCCCAGAACGTGGTGATGCCGGACTGGCCGTACATCGCGTCCAGGGCCTGGGCGATGGAGCCGGCACCACCGCGGATGGTGTAGCCGAACTCGTTCTTGCCCTTGTTGCTGAGCTTGTCCGCGGCCTTGAAGAAGCGGTCCCAGGTGGTCGGCTCCTCGAGGCCCGCCTTCTCGAACAGGTCGGTGCGGTAGTAGAGGACGCCGTTGTTCGCGGAGGTCGGGATCGAGTACAGCTTGTCGTCACCGCCGCCGGCGGCGCGCAGCGACTCGACCATGTCCTTGTTCAGCTTGCCCTCGAGGGGCGACTTGCCCAGCCGGTCGTCCAGCGGGTCGACCGCCTTCTGGGCGGCGAAGCCCGCGAGCATCGACGCGCTGATGCCTCCGACGTCCGGCAGGCCGCCGCCCTGGATGGCGGTGTCGACCTTGGACTGGTACTCGGTGGAGGCGATCCCGACGTACTCGACCTTGATGTCCGGGTTGGCCTTCTCGAAGTCGGCGATGATCTCCTTCCAGATGTCGGTGCGGACACCGCCGTTGTTGTCCCAGAAGGTGATCTTGCCCGTGCCGCTGCCCTCGGCACCCTTGTCGCCGCCCGCGCCGCTGCCGTCGTCGCCGCAGGCGGTGACGGTCAGCGCGAGCACGGCGCCCAGGGCGACGGCGGCCGGGGTCCGGCGCCTGCCGGTGCTGCTGCTTCTGCGATTGCTGATCTTCATTGGTCGGCTCTCTTCTGCTTCTGGTTCTTCTGGTTCCGACGGGACTTGCGGGAGGTGCGGGAGGTGCGGGTGTGGGGGCGTTCGCGGTCGTCCGGCGGGGTTCAGTCACGTGGGGGCGGTGCCGGCGCGGGCGCCGAAGCCGGTGCCGGGGCCGTGTCCGGTGGTGAGGCCGGCCTCGGCAAGCGCTTGCCCAGGAGGTGCGTCATTGCGGCTCCCAACAGGCGTACGGAGGAGGGTGGTCAGGCGGGACTGATCCTGAACCGCCTGAAGGTCGCGGTCCCGGCGTGCCCCTGGCCCGTCGGGGCGAGGGCGGCCAGGCCGAGCAGGGCGCCGACCCAGCGCCACGGTGTGGCGGCGAAGGTCTGCCCGGAGGGACGGAAGCCGTCCCCGGTGTCGTACGAGAAGCGGCAGCGGGCCCCGGCTCCGGCCTCGATCCGCAGCCGGGCCCTGCCTTCGGGGGCGAGGCGGGGGTGGCCGGCGTCGCGTTCGCTCCCGGCGGCCGTCTCGGCGAACCGGTGCACGAGGTGTGCCGTGCCGTCCGCGCCGCGCTGGAGTCCGATCCAGGCGTAGGCGTCCCCGAGGACGGCGAGGCCCGCCCGCGCTCCGGGCTCCGGGCTGTCGAGCCGCAGTTCCACCTCGATGGTGCACGGGGTGCCGGGCAGCCGCTGGGTGAGGATGTTCGGCAGTTTGCGCAGGTCGTGCGCGTCGGCGGTGCGGACGCAGGTCAGCCGCAGGCCGTCGGCGGAGTGCTGGGTGGCCCAGCCGTCATGGGGGTCCTCCCTGCTCGAGCGGAGCCGAGAGCTTGGGGGAGGGTTGGCCGTCCACTGCCACTGACGGCCGTGCCGGCCGCCGGGGAAGTCGTCGTCGGTGGCGGGCGCGGAGGCCGGCTGGGCGGGCAGGTCCGGGCGGCGGTGCTCGGCGACGGGGGCACCGTCGTTGCCGATCACCGGCCAGCCGCCCCCGCTCCCGCCCTCATTCGCCCGGGAGGTGTCCCCCGCAGGGCCCCAGCGCATCGGCTGGAGGTGCACGACCCTGCCGTACGCCCCGCGCTGCTGGAAGTGCAGGAACCAGTCCTCGCCGGACGGGGTGCGCACCCAGCCGCCCTGGTGGGGCCCGTTGACGTCGGTGTCCCGCTGCTCCAGGACGACCTTCTCCTCGTACGGGCCGAAGAAGTCGCGCGCCCGGAAGGCGCCCTGCCAGCCGGTCTCCACTCCCCCGGCGGGCGCCAGGATCCAGAACCAGCCGTCGTGCCGGTAGAGCTTGGGCCCCTCCAGGGTGAACCAGCCGGGGATGCGGTCGGCGTCGACGATCACCTTGCCCTCGTCGAGGAGTTCGGTGCCGTGGGGGTGCATGCGGTGGCCGGTGAGGCGGTTCTTGACGCCGGAGCGGGACTTCGCCCAGGCGTGCACGAGGTACGCCTCGCCGGTCTCCTCGTCCCACAGCGGGCACGGGTCGATCAGGCCCTTGCCGGCCTTCACCAGGTGGGGGCGGGTCCAAGGGCCGCGGATCTCGGGGGCGTTGACCTGGAAGATGCCCTGGTCGGGGTCGCCCCAGAAGATCCAGAACCGGTCGTCGTGGTGGCGCAGGGACGGCGCCCAGACCCCGCAGTCGTGCCGGGGCATCCCGAACTCGCTCTCGGGTTCCAGGCGTTGCAGCGCGTGACCGACGAGTGTCCAGTTGACCAGGTCACGGGAGTGCAGCAGCGGCAGTCCGGGGACGCGGCCGAAGCTGGAGGCGGTCAGGTAGAAGTCGTCGCCGACGCGGGTGACGTCCGGGTCGGACCAGTCGGCGTTAAGCACCGGGTTGCGGTAGGTGGGGTCCGTCGGCGGGGCGCTCACGGGCTCACCGCCTTGCGGACCAGGGCGGCCGCGTCGTCCCTGCCGAGGCGGCCGTCGGCGACGACGGTGACGACGCGGCGGACCACCGTCTCCCCGGGCGGGACCGGCAGCCGTGCGTCGTGGGCGAGGGAGGAGCCGACGCCGGGGTACTCGGCGGCGCGCACGAACCAGGGGTCGCGGCGGGTCGCCTCGGTGGCCCCGGCGAACACCAGCGTCCAGTCGGCGCCGGCCAGGGCCACCCAGTCGGCCGGGCGGCCGTGCACCGCTTCCTCGCCCTCGGCGGAGGAGGTGAAGACCTCCGGCCCGCTCTCCTCCTTGCGGGCCCGCCAGAAGAAACCGCCGTAGGCGGCGCCGGCGCGGCCGTTGGTGGCCGGGCTGCCGACGGAGAGCGGGGCCTCGGTGACGTTGGTGAGGGAGAAGGTGAAGTCGAGCGCCCAGGCGGTGTCGGTGAGCCCGGTGGCGGCGACGGTACGGCGCTCCCGCAGCAGCTCGCCGGGGGCGGCGATCCAGCGCAGCTCCTCCACGAAGCCGTCGGGGTCCCGGAGCTGGAATCCGGTGTGCCGCTGGGAGCCGTGGTTGTCCAGCTCGGTGGAGCCCCGGTCGCGGACGTAGGTGCGCCCGCCCCAGAAGTTGTGCCCCTCGACGTCGGGAACGGCGACACCGACGCCGAGGTGGTGGGTGTGGTCCACGGGGGACAGTTCGGTGACCGCCGTGCCGGCCAGGGTGGTGACGGGGTGCAGGTACGGGCGCGGGGAGAGCCTGTGGGGCAGCTCGGGCCGGGTGACGTACCGGCCGACCGGCCGGCCCGCAACGCGCAGGACCGCGAAGTCGTCACTGGTCATCGGGTGCTCACCTCTTTCGGCGGGTGCGGTGCGGACTGCGGTGCGGACTGCTGTGCGGACGGTTCTCCGGACCGCCGCGCGGACTCGGGTACGGCCTGCCGTGCGGGCAGGGCCCAGGGGGCGCCGAGTTCGGAGTAGAGGGACAGGGTGTCGGCGGCGGCCGCGACGAGTCCGTCGACACCGGGGACGACGCGGCGGTTCTCGCCGGGGACGCGGTGCCAGGCCCCGGCGGGCAGCGGGGCGGGGTCGGGGGCCCGCCGGATCGCCTCGACGACCTTCATGAAGGCGCCGGTCGCGTCCGGGGTGACCAGCAGGGGGGCGCCGGTGACGAGGTGGTCGACGAGGTTCTCCAGCAGGTCGGTCCGGCCGAAGTGTAGTTCTTCGGGGCCGTGGCCCGCACGCTGGACCAGGACGCGGTCCTGCTTGTACCAGAAGGTGATCCGGCCGCTGGTGCCGTGCACGAGGACGTACGGGTCGTCGGCCCGTTCGGCGCACAGGGTCGCGGCGACGGTGACCGGCCGGCCCTGTGCGGTGGTGACGCGGACGCAGGACGTGTCGTCGGACTCGATGTCGTTGGCGCGCAGCAGTTCGGTCTCGATGCCGGTGACGTCCTCGGCGCGGGTGCTGCCGGCCAGCGCCAGGGCGGTGGCGACGGCGTGGGCGAGCGGGTTGGTCAGCGCCCCGTCGATCACGTCGACGCCGTTCAGCCGGCGCCGGCCCGCCCAGGGCGCCCGCCGGAAGTAGTCCTCCGGGCGCACCCAGGCCCCGGCGCCGCCGATCCCGGTCGGCCGGCCGATGGCGCCGTCGGCGACCAGTGCGCGGATGGCGGGCACGGCGTGCGAGCCCAGCGACTGGAAGCCGATCTGGCAGGCGATCTTGGCGGCGGCGACCCCGTCGGCCATCCGGCGGTACTCGGCGTAGGACGGTGCCGGCGGCTTCTCCAGCAGGAGGTGCACGCCCCGTCCGGCGGCGGCGAGGGCGAGGTAGGTGTGGGTGTGGATCGGGGTGCAGACGACCGCGATCCGGGCCCCGGTGGACTCCAGCAGGGCGCCGAAGTCGGCGGACTGCTCGGGCGGTTCACCACCGTACTCGTCCTCGGTGAGCGGGGTGAGTTCGCAGATGCCGGCCAGCCGGACGAGCCCGTCCTCCTGGAGCCTGCGGATGTTCGCGAGGTGCCAGCGGCCGTGGCCGCGGGCGCCGGCGAGCACGACGGGCAGCGGCTCGGGCCGGGGCGCGGCGCCGGACGCGGCCTCAAGGGCGCCCCGGGGTGCGGGCTCGGGTGCGGCCTCGGGCGTGGTCATCCCTTCACCGCCCCCGCGCTGAAGCCGGTGATCAGCCACTTCTGGATGAAGGCGAACACGATCACGACGGGCACGGCCGCGATGATGCCGCCCGCGGCGAGGGCGCCGAGGTCGACGCTGTCCGCGCTCATCAGGGTGTTCAGACCGACCGGGATGGTCTGCTTCTCCTGGTCGTTGAGGAACATCAGGGCGAACAGGAAGTGGTTCCAGGAGTGGACGAAGGCGAAGGAGCCGACGGCGATCAGTCCGGGCCGCAGCAGCGGCAGGACGACCACCCGGAACGCCCGCATCCTGCCGCACCCGTCGACCCAGGCGGCCTCCTCCAGGGAGTACGGCACGTTCTTGATGAAGTTGCTGATCAGGATCATCGACAGCGGCAGCTGGAAGACCGTCTCGGCGATGATGACGCTGCCGAGCGAGTTGATCATCTGCAGTCCGGCGAAGATCTCGAACAGCGGGACCAGGAGCAGCGCGCCGGGCACGAACTGGGAGCACAGCAGGGCGAGCATGAAGACCCGCTTGATGCGGAAGTCGAACCGGGCGAGCGCGTAGCCTCCGGCCAGGGCGACCAGCGTCGTCGTGATCAGGGTGGCGACACCGACGAGCACGCTGTTCTGGAAGAAGGTGCCGAAGGCCCGGTCCGTCCACACCTTCTCGAAGTGGACGGTGGTCATCGGCCAGGGCACCAGCGAGGTCGAGCCGGCCGGGCGCAGGGCGAAGAGCAGGATCCAGTAGAAGGGGATGAGGGTGAACAGGAGGTAGATGCCCAGGGGGAGGTAGATGTGCCAGCGGGGCACCTCGTCCCAGGCGCGGTGCTTCTTCCTCGCGGGGCGGCTCGGCGGCTCGGCGGCGGAGCGCGCGGGGGCGGGGGCGGCCGGGGCGGCCTCTTTGGTGATCACTTGCTTTCGCCTCCGAACTTGCTCAGCCGCAGGTAGACGATCGAGCAGAAGAGCAGAATCACGAACGCGACCGTGGTGAGGGCCGACGCGTAGCCGAAGTCGTGGGCGTCGACGCTGGTGTTGGCGATGTACAGCGGGAGCGTCGTGGTCACGCCGGCCGGTCCGCCGCCGGTGAGGGTGTAGAGCAGGTCGACGTTGTTGAACTCCCACACCGCGCGCAGCAGCGTGGACAGGATGATGGCGTCCTTGAGGTGGGGCAGCGTGATGTGCATGAACTGCTGGAAGCGGCTGGCCCCGTCGACCTCGGCGGCCTCGTACAGGTCCTTGGAGACGGACTGGAGGTCGGCGAGGATGAGGATGGCGAAGAAGGGGACGCCGCGCCAGAGGTCGGCGACGACCACCGCCGAGAAGACGGTGGAGGTGTCCGAGAGCCAGCTGGTGCCGTAGTCGCCGATGCCCATGTCGGCGAGGTAGCGGGTGATGCCGGTCTGGGAGTTGTAGAGGAGCACCCAGATCGCCGAGGTCAGCACGCCGGAGACGGCCCACGGGGAGAAGACCAGGGCGCGGCCGACGCCCCGCCCGATGAAGGTCTGGTTGACGATGAGCGCCAGCGCGAGTCCGAACATCAGCTGGAGGCCGACCTCGACGACGACCCACTTGGCGCTGAAGACCAGGGTGTCCCAGAACAGCGGGTCCTCGGTGAAGAGGTGGACGAAGTTGTCGAAGCCCGCGTAGCCGTTCCGCCACGGCTTGGTGGGGTTGTAGTTCTGCAGGCTGTAGTAGAAGACGCTGATGACCGGGTAGGCGATGAAGCCCAGCATGAGCAGGCCGGCCGGGGCGATCAGCAGGTAGGGCAGTCTGCGCGGCGTGGCGGAGGCACGGCGCCGCCTCGGTGGCGTGGGCGGTTTCGCCACGGCTGCGGCTTGGGCCATGACTGTTCTCCGTTTCTCGGTGTACGTCGTGCTGTGCGGGGGTGAAGCGCTTTCTTCTCAGGTGTGCGGATGTGCACGCGATCCGGGGGACCGATCGTGCGGGGGTGCTCGCGGTCAGCCCGCGTAGGGGTCCTGCACCGTGCCCGGCCGGGCGAGGAACTCGAAGTCGCAGCCGGTGTCGGCCTGGGTGATCTGCTCGTTGTAGAGCGCGCCGTATCCGCGCTCGTACCGGGCGGGCGGGGGCGTCCACTGCGCCCTGCGCCGCTCCAGTTCCTCGTCGTCGACCTCGAGCCGGAGCAGCCGGCGTTCGACGTCGAGGGTGATCAGGTCCCCGGTGCGGACGAGGGCCAGCGGTCCGCCGACGTACGACTCGGGGGCGATGTGCAGCACGCAGGTGCCGTAGCTCGTGCCGCTCATGCGGGCGTCGGAGATCCGCACCATGTCCCGTACCCCTTGCTTGAGCAGGTGGTCGGGGAGGGGCAGCATGCCGTACTCGGGCATGCCGGGCCCGCCCTTGGGGCCGGAGTTGCGCAGCACCAGCACGTGGTCGGCGGTGATGCCCAGGTCCGGGTCGTTGATGGTGCGCTGCATGGTCCGGTAGTCGTCGAAGACGACCGCGGGGCCGGTGTGCCTGAGCAGGTGCGGTTCGGCGGCGATGTGCTTGATGACGGCGCCGTCGGGGCAGAGGTTGCCGCGCAGGACGGCGAGCCCGCCCTCGTCGGCGACGGGCTTGTCCCGGGGCCGGATGACGTCGTCGTGGTGCACCTGCGCGCCGGCGATCTGTTCGCGCAGGGTGTCGTGGGAGACGGTGGGCCGGTCCAGGTGGAGCAGGTCCTCGATCCGGGAGAGGAACCCGGGCAGCCCGCCCGCGAAGTGGAAGTCCTCCATCAGGTACGTCTGTCCGCCGGGCCGTACGTTGGCGAGCACCGGGACGGTGCGGGCGATGCGGTCGAAGTCGTCGAGGGTGAGGGCGACGCCCGCGCGGCCGGCCATGGCGATCAGGTGGATCACGGCGTTGGTGGAGCCGCCGAGGCCCAGGACCGTCGTCACCGCGTCCTCGAAGGCGTCCGCGGTGAGGATGTCGCTCAGCTTCCGGTCGCGGTGGACCAGTTCGACGATGCGCAGTCCGGCCGCGGCGGCCATCCGGTCGTGCCCGGAGTCGACGGCCGGGATGCTGGAGGCGCCCGGCACGGTGACGCCGAGGACCTCGGCGGCGGCGGTCAGCGTGGACGCCGTGCCCATGGTCATGCAGTGGCCGGGCGAGCGGGCCAGGCCGCTCTCCAGTTCCTGCATCTCGCAGTCGCCGATGACACCGGCCCGCTTGTCGTCCCAGTACTTCCACATGTCGGTGCCGGAGCCGAGGGTCTCCCCGCGCCAGTGGCCGGGGAGCATGGGGCCGGCCGGGACGAAGACGGTGGGCAGGTCGGCGCTGGCCGCGCCCATGAGCAGGGCGGGCGTGGACTTGTCGCAGCCGCCCATCAGCACGGCCCCGTCGACCGGGTAGGAACGCAGCAGCTCCTCGGTCTCCATGGCGAGGAGGTTGCGGTAGAGCATCGGGGTCGGCTTCTGGAAGGTCTCGCTGAGCGTGGAGACCGGGAACTCCAGCGGGAAGCCGCCCGCCTGCCACACCCCGCGCTTCACGGCCTGCGCGCGGTCGCGCAGATGGACGTGGCAGGGGTTGATGTCGGACCAGGTGTTGAGGATCGCGACGACGGGCTTGCCCAGGTGCTCCTCGGGCAGGTAGCCGAGCTGGCGGGTGCGGGCGCGGTGGCTGAAGGAGCGCAGTCCGTCCGTGCCGTACCACTGGTGACTGCGCAGTTCCTCGGGCCGCCTGCGCCTCTCGTCGGGGACGTTCACACGGACCACCCGGCGGCTATCGCGGCGACCTCGGCCCGCTCGTCCTCGGGCAGCGGCCTGCTCGGCGGGCGGACCTCGCGGCGGCACAGGCCGAGGGAGGCGAGGGCCTCCTTGACGACGGTGACGTTGTTGGCGGAGCCGTTGGCGGCACGCAGTTCCTCGAAGCGGCGGATCTGCTCCCAGACCTTCATGGCGGTCGCGTAGTCGCCCGACCTGAGCGCCCCGATCATGTCGAGCGACACCGACGGGGCGACATTGACCAGGCCGGAGGTGAAGCCGGTGGCGCCCGCCGAGAAGTAGGAGGGGGCGTACGGCTCGGCGAGTCCGGCGACCCAGACGAACCGCTCGAGACCGGCGTCCCGCGCGAAGGCGGCGAACTTCGCCGCGTCCGGCACGGCGTACTTCACGCCGATGACGTTGGGGCAGGAGTCGGCGAGTTCGGCGAGGCGGGCGCCGGTGAGCTGGGCGTTGCGGATGTAGGGGACGACGCCCAGGCCGGGCACGGCCTCGGCGATGGCGCGGTGGTAGTCGACCCAGCCGCTCTGGGAGACGTAGGGGTGGACGGGCTGGTGCACCATCACCATCCGTGCGCCGAGGTCACGGGCGTGCCGTGCCGAGGCGACGGCGGTCGGCACGTCGTGTCCCACTCCGACCAGGACGGACGAGCCGTCACCGGTCTCCTCGAGGGTCAGCTCGGTGACCGTGCGCCGCTCCTCGGGGGTCAGGGCGTAGAACTCGCCGGTGTTGCCGTTGGGGGTCAGGGTGGTGACGCCGGCGTCGAGGAGACGGCGCAGCAGGGCCCGGTATCCGGCCCGGTCGACGGAGCCGTCCTCGGCGAACGGGGTCACCGGGATGGCCACCACGTCGGCGAGGGCCGTCCGCTGGGTCTCGAACGTCGTCGTCATGCCTGACCGTCCTCTTTCTGGGCTGCCGGGGCTGCCGGGGCTTCGGGGATGTCCTGGATCCCGGTGCCTTCCCCGGCACCGAGTTCCGCGCCGGGGAAGGCCCGTCGCACGAAGGAGGCGATGTGCGCGTGCAGGGCGCGCGCCGCGCCGTCCGCGTCGCCGGCGAGGGCGAGGGCGAGGATCTCGCGGTGCTCGCTCGCCTCCCGCTCCCAGGAGGGATCGGCGGCCCAGGCGACGGCGGAGACGAGCGCGGCCTGGTCGCGGACCTCGTCGAGCATCCGGCCGAGCAGCGGGTTGCCGCACGGCAGGTACAGGGCGCGGTGGAACTCCCGGTTGGTCAGGGAGCGTTCGGCGGTGTCGGTGGCCTCGTCGGCCCTCGTCAGCGCGTCGCGCGCGGCGTCCAGGGAGGCACCGCGCCGGACGGCGCGCCGCAGCGCCTCGGGTTCGAGGAGCAGACGCACGTCGTAGACCTCGCGTGCCATGTCCGCGTCGACCATGCGCACCGTGACGCCCTTGTACTGGCTCATCACCACCAGGCCGGTGCCGGCCAGGGTCTTGAGCGCCTCCCGCACCGGGGTCTTGGACACCCCGAACTGCGCGGCGAGGTCGGTCTCGACCAGGGCCTGGCCCGGCGTCAGCCGGCCGGTGAGGATGCGGCGTTTGATCTCTTCCAGCACGTACTGCGTGCGGGAGGGGATCGGGGTGGGCACAGAGGTCATGCGCGCCTCTCGGATCTCGCGTATCGCGTCTCATATATGACGTACGAAGTACGACGCGATGAAACTAGGAGCGGCCCGGGGTTTCGTCAATGCTTCTGACAAAGGAAGTTCGGGTTGCCGTTCCCCGCTTCCGGAGCGGCCGGCCACCGCGCCGACGGCGGGACGCCCGGCCGGACAAGCGTGCTCGCACGGGGCCCGTGAACGCGTGACGGCCGGGCACCCGTCCTGCCCGGGTGCCCGGCCGCTCGGAAGATCTCCAGGTCAGACCTTGGGGGTCCACCCCGGATCGCGGCCGCTCAGCCCCACCGTCCGGTCCAGCAGCGGGGCGTCGGACGGCACGGGCACGACGGGGCCGAAGATGCCCTCGCCGCTGTCCCGGCCGGGTTCCGCCGCGGCGGCGAGGAGGAAGGTGTGCGCGGCCTCGAGGGCGGCGGGGTCGGGCGCGTAGTCCTGGCCGGTGGCGCGGGCCAGGTCCCAGCCGTGGACGACCAGTTCGTCGGCGGCCACCGCACCGGCCACCTCGCCCGGCAGGTCCACGCCCCCGGCCCTGGTCATGCCGGTCCAGGCCCGGGGGTCGCGCCAGGCCTCGGCGAGTTCGCCGAGCACCACGGGCAGGTCCTCGCGCCAGCCGGGGCGCAGGTCCGGCAGCGCGCCGTCCGGGCTGGTGTCCGTGGTGACGCCGAGATCCTTGCGGCCGGCGTCGCGGAAGGCGAGGCCCAGCCCGGCGAGGTGCCCCAGGAGGTGGTGCACCGCGTACCGGGGGCAGGGGGTGCCGTCCGCGAGCTGCGCGTCGGTGACGCCCTGGACGAGGCGCGTCACGATCCGCGCCTGCGGTCCGAGGTCGAGGGTCCGGTCGGTCATGGCTGCTCCTCATGGCTGTGCCCGTGCGCGCACGGGTGTTCCTGGAGGGTTGACCGAGCCGGACCCCGGAACTCATCGCTCGCCCGCGCGGTTTCCAGGGCATCTGCCCGATCCGCAGGGACAGTCCTTAGCCCCACGATGACCTGGCATGACGACGAACGGAACGCAGGGAACGGACGGGCCGGGCGGGCGGACCTGGGCCGCGGTGCGCGTGGTGCGGGACCGGAACGCGCGGCTCTACCTGGCCTCGGTGGTGGTGTCGGGTTTCGGCACGTCCGCGCTGTGGCTCGCCTCCTGCGTGTGGGTCAAGGACCTCACCGGCTCGGACGGGCTGGCCGCGCTGTGCCTGCTGGCGATGTGGGCTCCCGCCCTGGCCGGTCCGCTGCTGGGCACGCTCGCCGACCGGTTCCGTCGCAAGCCCTTGCTGATCGGCACGAGTCTGCTCCTGGCCGGGCTCCTGCTCACCCTCCTCACCGTCGACTCTCCGCACCGCCTGTGGCTGCTGTACGCGGTGCTGTTCGTCTACGGCGCGGCGGGCGTCGTCCACGACGCGGCCGAGTCGGCGCTGATCGCCACCGCCGTGGACCGGTCCCTGCTCGGCGACTTCAACGGGCTGCGGACGACGGCCAACGAGGGCATGAAACTCCTGGCCCCGCTGGCGGGCGCGGGCCTGTACGCCGCGTACGGCGGGGCGGGCGTCGCCCTCCTCGACGCGGTCACCTTCCTGTGCGCCACGGTGCTGTACGCGTCCCTGCGCGTACGGGAGGAGCGGCCCGCACCCCTGCGGGCCGGCCCGCGGGAGCGCCTCGCCGAAGGCGCCCGTCACCTGTGGTCGCATCCCGTGCTGCGCCCGCTGGCCCTGGCGGGCGGCGCCACGATGCTGTGCGCGGGACTGAACGGGGCGCTGGTCTACGCCGTGGTCGAGGACCTCGGCCACTCCCCCGCGTACGCCGGTGTGCTGTACGCCGTCCAGGGCGCGGGCTCGGTGGTGCTCGGCCTGTGCTCGGGGCCTGCCCTGCGCCGCTTCGGCGAGCGGCGGTTCGCGGCGTACGGCATCGCCCTCCTGGCCGCCGCCGTCGCGCTGCGCGCGGTGCCGGACGATCCACTGGCCTGGGCGTGCAGCGCGGCGATCGGGGCAGGGCTGCCCGCCGTCCTGATCGCCACGCTGACCGCCGTGCAGCGCGAGACGCCCGGCCCGCTGCTGGGCCGGGTCACCGCCACCGCCAACACGCTGGTGTTCACACCGAACGTGGTCGGGCTGGCGGCCGGCGCGGCGCTGGTCGGACCGCTCGACCACCGGCTGCTGCTGGCCGCCCTGGGGTGCACGCTGGCGGCGGTGGCGGTGGCACTGTTTCAGAGTGCGGTGAGCGCCGAGCGCACCGCTTCCAGGTCGCCGTCCGACGCCAGTCCCGCGTGATACAGCCGCAGTTGCGTGGCGCCGAGGCGGCGGGCCTCGGCCGCGTCCGCGGCGAGGGTGCCGGGGCTGCCGCCCATGCCGGAGACCACGGTGAAGTTGGCGGCGAGGACGGCGTCCGGACGGTCCTCCCGTGCGAACGGCGCCAGCGGGGCGGGGCCCCCGGTGCAGGGGACGACCACGCCGTCGGCGACGGAGAGGATGTGCGCGGGGTCGACACCGGCGTTGGCACCGCAGTGGTACGACACCGGGTCCGCGTGCAGCAGGACCTGGAAGCCCTCGGGTGCCGCGTCCCGTACCGCCCGGACCACCGCCTCCTGGAGCGTGCGGGCCGTCGCGTCGCGCCACGCGCGCGTGGCGGCCGCCGTCTCCTCGCCGAGGAGCTTGCCGACTCCCGTCCAGCTTCCGTCGGAGGGCGCCCCCCGCCACACCGGTTCCAGGGCGGCCCGTACGGTCGCGGCCAGTTCACCGGCGTCCAGGCCCTGAGCCCCGTAGCCCTCGCGGCAGGACGGGCAGAAGCACAGGGACATCAGGTACTGTCCGGCGTCCCCGAGGCCGACCCCTGCGGTCTTGTCGTGGGCGTGCAGATGCGCGAGCCCGTACCAGCCGAGGGATTCCAGTTCGGTGCCGCTCGCCCCGGGCCGTACCGCCGCCTCCGCGGCCAGGCCGGTCAGGTAGGCGCGGGTGGCGGGCTGTGCGATGCAGGGTGCCCACGGGTAGCGGTCGCCGTAGGCGTTGACGACCGAGGTGTCCGGGTGGTCGGCGCCGAGGCGGGAGTTGTGCGCGAGCACGACCCAGGTGTGCACCTGGAGGCCCGCGTCCGCGAGCGCCGCGGCGGCCTCGCCGAAGGCGTCACCGGGGGCCCAGTCGCCGGAGGGGTACGGGCGCGGGGTGCGGCCGGCCCAGTGGGCGCCGGGCGGGTAGAGGACGGCCGCGTGCTCGGCGGTGACGATACGGTGGCGCGGGTGACGGGGAGTCAGCGCGCGCGTGGAGTGGTAGGCGGAGGCGAGCGTCGCCTGCGCCACGCCGAGCCCGGCGATCCGCGCGGGCGCTTCCGGGTCCCCGTTGACGTCCCAGGGGTAGACGAACGCCGATGCCTTCATTTGGCCTCCTCGATCAGTGCGAGTCCCCGCTCGATCAGCTGAGCGAGTCGCTCGACATGATCCCCGGCCGGTTCGTCGAGCGGCGGCCGGACCTCGCCCACGTCCAGGCCGCGCAGCCGTACCCCGGCCTTGACCAGGGAGACGGCGTATCCGCGCCCCTGGTCGCGCAGTTCGACGAAGGGGCGGTAGAAGCCGTCGAGCAGGCGGTCCACGGTGGCCCGGTCACCGGTGTGCAGGGCCCGGTGGCAGGCGAGGGCGATCTCGGGCACGAAGCAGAACACCGCGGACGAGTAGAGGCCGATGCCGAGGGCACGGTAGGCGAGCTGGGTCTGTTCGGCGGTGGGCAGCCCGTTGAAGTACAGGAACTCGCCGGGGGCCTCGGTGCGTACGGCGCTGATGATCCGCTGCATGTGGTCGAGGTCGCCGTGGCCGTCCTTGAGACCCACGATCCCCTCGGTGCGGGCCAGTTCGACGACGCTTCCGGGCGTGAACAGGGCGTTGTCGCGCTGGTAGACGATCACCGGCAGGGTGGTCGCCGCGGCCAGTTCGCGGTAGTGCCGCACCAGTCCCGTCTGGCCGGCCCGCACCAGGTAGGGCGGCATGGCGAGCAGCCCGTCCGCCCCGGCCCGCTCGGCGAGCCCGGCCCAGCGCACCGCGAGGCCGGTGCCGTACCCGGCGCCCGCGACGACCGGGACGCGTCCGTCGGCCGCCTCGACGGCGACCCGCACGCACGCCTCGAACTCCTCGGGCGTCAGGGCGTGGAACTCCCCGGTGCCGCAGCAGGCGAAGACGGCGGCGGCACCGGCCTCGACCCCGCCGCGCACATGGAGCCGGTAGGTCTCGAGGTCGACGGAGCCGTCGGGTCCGTAGGCGGTGACCGGGAAGAACAGCGGTCCGCTGGGGATACCGAGTCGGGCGGTGAGAGGGGCTGGCGTCACAAGCTCTCCCAGGTCCATATTCTTGATTGGCGTCTACATTTCTGAACGATGCCACGCTAGAGCGCCCTCGGGACGCCGGTCAAGCATGCCGCCCCGTCACACACCAGCCGATTTCCCCACTCCGCAGGAGGCCGGGGGATACTTGACGGGCGACGGGCCGCCTCCTTACCGTGTCCACGCATATGAATGCCGTGCGTGCACATGCACGGCCGGTGACGCAAGGAGATCCTTGATGCCCGCTCCCCGCACCGTCCTGCTCACCGGTGCCGCCGGCGGCCTCGGCACCCTGATGCGGGGCCTGCTCCCGGACTACGGTTACGAGCTGCGCCTGCTCGACCTGCGGCCCGTCGAGGGGGAGCCGGACGCGATCGTGGCGGATCTGGCCGACAGGGAGGCCGTGCGCGAGGCGGTCCGCGGGGTCGACGCGGTCATCCATCTCGCGGGCATCTCCCTGGAGGCCTCCTTCGAGAAGATCCTCGCGGCGAACATCGAAGGCACCTACCACCTGTACGAGGCCGCGCGCGAGGAGGGCGTGGGGCGCATCGTCTTCGCCTCCTCCAACCACGCCGTCGGCTACACCCCGCGCCCGCGGGGCGACGACCCCCTCATCCCCGTCGACACCCCGCGCCGCCCGGACACCTTCTACGGTCTGTCCAAGTGCTTCGGCGAGGACCTCGCCCAGCTGTACTGGGACAAGCACGGCCTGGAGACCGTCTCCGTGCGCATCGGCTCCTGCTTCCCCGAGCCGACCAGCGTGCGGATGCTCTCGGTGTGGATGAGCCCCGCCGACGGCGCCCGCCTCTTCCACGCGGCCCTGACCGCCGAGGGCGTCGGCCACACGGTCGTCCACGGCTCGTCCGACAACACCCGGCTGTGGTGGGACCTCGCCTCCGCGCGGGCTCTCGGTTACGACCCGCAGGACGACTCCGAGCCGTTCGCCGCGAAGCTGATCGCCGAGCAGGGCGAACTGGATCCGGCCGACCCGGCACAGGCCTGCATCGGCGGACACTTCGTCACCGACCCCCCGATCTGGCCGTACTGACGGCACGGGCAGCACCGGCGGATCCGGCACCACCGGCGGTTCCGGCACCGCCCGCACCACCGGCAGCACACAGCGGGAACCGACGGCGCCCGCGCGCACGGTCGCGGCGGAAAATCGACGTCCGCGGCGGCGGGCGGGCACCGAACGGGCCCGCCCGCCGCCGCATTCGGGCACCCGCGGTGCCCGCTTTTCCGTGCCCGTCCGCCCCCGCGCAGGTCCGAGGCGGGCACCGCCCGTGCCGAACGGGCGCAAACGGGCAGGACCGGTCACGCAACAGGCCTGGTCAGCTTCGCGCACCCGCTGTACAACTTCCTGCAAGGCCTCCACGGGGCCCGAACGGGCAACCAATGCAGGAAGCAGGTGTGCGGCCATGAGCGACAGAACGGCCGAAGAGCGCCAGCGTGAGATCGTGCGGGTGGCACGCGCCACCGGCTCGGTCGACGTGACAGCGCTCGCCGCCGATCTGGGCGTGGCCAAGGAGACCGTACGGCGGGATCTGCGCGCCCTGGAGGACCACGGCCTGGTGCGCCGCACCCACGGCGGCGCCTATCCCGTGGAGAGCGCCGCCTTCGAGACCACGCTCGCCTTCCGCGCCACCAGCCATGTGGCCGAGAAGCGGCGGGTCGCGAACGCGGCGGCCGAACTGCTCGGCGACGCGGAGACGGTGTTCGTCGACGAGGGCTTCACCCCGCAGCTCATCGCCGAGGCACTGCCCCGGGACCGGGCACTCACCGTGGTCACCGCCTCCCTGCCGGTCGCGGGCGCGCTCGCCGAGACCGGCACCATGTCCGTCCTGCTGCTCGGCGGCCGGGTCCGCTCCGGCACCCTCGCCACCGTCGACCACTGGACGACGAAGATGCTCTCCGGTTTCGTCATCGACCTGGCGTTCATCGGCGCCAACGGCATCTCGCGCGAACACGGTCTGACCACGCCCGACCCGGCGGTCAGCGAGGTCAAGACACAGGCGGTGCGGGCCTCGCGCCGGGTGGTGTTCGCGGGCGTCCACAGCAAGTTCGGGGCGGTCAGCTTCTGCCGGTTCGCCGGCGTCGGCGCGCTGGAGGCGATCGTCACGAGCACGCTGCTCCCGGCGGCCGAGGCCCACCGCTACTCCCTGCTGGGCCCCCAGGTCGTCCGCGTCTGACCGGGCCGCCCGACCGCACCACGATCCACGGCACGCGGTTTCCCCGCGCGCCGGTTCACCGCACGAGTTCCCCATCCCCGCGGGCCGACCCGTCCAGGCGACGCCCGGTACCTCCCTATATGACAGTTTTCGTCAAGGAGTGATCCATGCGAACCCAGAGCCGACGGAGGCCGCCGCGAGCCACACTCGCCGCGGTCGCCGCAGGGACGCTGCTCGCCCCGCTGCTCTCCGGCTGCTGGGTCGGAGCGGGCGGGGCCGGATCAGGTGGTGATGCCGTCAATGTCCTGATGGTCAACAACCCGCAGATGGTGGAGCTGCAGAAGCTCACCGCCGCGCACTTCACCAAGGACACCGGCATCAAGGTGAACTTCACCGTGCTGCCGGAGAACGACGTCCGCGACAAGATCAGCCAGGACTTCGCCAACCAGGCCGGCCAGTACGACGTCGCCACCCTGTCCAACTACGAGATCCCGATCTACGCCCGCAACGGCTGGCTCAAGGAGATGGACCCGTACGTCGGCGGGGACCCCGGCTACGACGAGCAGGACGTCCTCAAGCCGATGCGCCAGTCCCTCACCGGGGACGACGGCAAGCTCTACGGCCAGCCCTTCTACGGCGAGTCCTCGTTCCTGATGTACCGCAAGGACCTCCTCGAGCGGGAGGGCCTGACGATGCCGGAGAACCCCACCTGGAAGGAGGTGGGCGAGATCGCCGCGAAGCTCGACGGGGCCGAGCCCGGCATGAAGGGCATCTGTCTGCGCGGTCTGCCCGGCTGGGGCGAGGTCATGGCACCGCTGACGACCGTGGTGAACACCTTCGGCGGCACCTGGTTCGACGAGGACTGGAACGCCCGCCTGGACTCCCCGGAGTGGCTCGAGGCCACGAAGTTCTACGTCGGCCTGGTCCGCGAGCACGGTGAGGCGGGTGCCGCCCAGTCCGGCTTCGCCGAGTGCCTGAACAACACCACCCAGGGCAAGACCGCCATGTGGTACGACGCCACCTCCGCGGCCGGCTCCCTGGAGTCCGCCAACTCCCCCGTCAAGGGAAAGATGGGCTACGCCCCCACCCCCGTGGAGAAGACGGAGTCGGCCGGCTGGCTCTACACCTGGGCCTGGGGCATCCAGAACGCCTCCCGGAACCCGGACAACGCGTGGAAGTTCGTCTCCTGGGCCTCCAGCAAGGAGTACGAGCAGCTGGTCGGCGACGAGATCGGCTGGTCCGACGTCCCGGCCGGCAAGCGCGCCTCCACCTACGAGAACCCCGACTACCGCGCGGAGGCCGGGGCCTTCCAGGAGATGACCAGGAAGGCCATCGAGCAGGCCCGCCCGGACGACCCGGGCGTGCAGCCGCGGCCCGCGCCCGGCATCCAGTTCGTCGGCATCCCCGAGTTCACGGACCTCGGCACCCAGGTCTCCCAGGAGATCAGCGCGGCCATCGCCGGACGCCAGTCCGTCGAATCGGCCCTGAAGAAGTCCCAGCAGCTCGCCGAAGAGATCTCCGAGGAGTACGAGGGACGATGACCGCCACGACAACGGCCCCCGTGGCCACCCCGGACATCCGCCCCGGCGGCCGCCGGCGCTCCGACCGGCTGCGCGGCTGGGCCACCAGGGCCCCGCTGCTGCCCGCCCTGATCTTCATGATCGCGGTGACCCAGCTGCCCTTCGTGGCGACGCTGGTGATCTCCTTCTTCGACTGGAACTCCCTCTACCCCGACGCCCGGGAGTTCGCCGGCTTCGCGAACTACGGCGAGGTGCTCGGCGACTCCGACCTGCGCCAGTCCGTGTGGACGACGATCCTGCTGACGGTGGCGGTCGTCCTCGCCAGCCTGGTCCTCGGACTGCTGCTGGCCCTGCTGCTCGACCGGAGGTTCCGCGGCCGGGGCATCGTCCGCACCCTGCTCATCGCCCCGTTCCTGGTGGTGCCGGTGGCGGCGGCCCTGCTGTGGAAGCACGTCCTCTACAACCCGGAGTACGGCCTGTTCAACGGCCTGCTGCAGTACGTCGGCGGCCCGCAGCCCGACTGGATCTCGGACACGCCGCTGCTCGCGGTGGAGGCGGCGCTGGTGTGGCAGTGGACGCCGTTCATGATGCTGATCCTGCTCGCCGGCCTGCAGAGCCGGGACCAGGAGCAGATCGAGGCGGCCCGGGTCGACGGGGCGAGCGACTGGCAGATCTTCCGCCATCTGACCCTGCCCCACCTGCGCCGCTACCTCGAACTGGGCGCCCTGCTCGGGTCGATCTACATCGTGCAGAACTTCGACGCGGTCTTCACGATCACGTCCGGCGGCCTGGGCACCGCCAACCTCCCGTACACCGTGTACCAGACCTTCTACCAGGCCCACGAGAACGGTCTGGCCTCGGCCGCCGGTGTCCTGGTGGTCATCGGCTCGATCATCATCGCGACCTTCGCCCTGCGCGTCGTGTCGTCCCTGTTCCGCGAGGAGGCGTCCCGCGCATGAGCACCGTCGCCGTACCCGACCGCGGCCGGAACCGCAAGGGAGCGGGGCTCGGCCTGGTGGCCTGGCTGGCCGGCATCGTCTTCTTCCTGCCCATCGCGTGGATGGCGCTGACGTCCTTCCACTCCGAGGAGGACGCGGCCACCAACCCGCCGTCCTTCACCGCCGCCCTCACCCTGGACGGCTACCGGGAGTTCTTCGGCGCGGGCGGCGGCGCGAGCCCCTGGCCGTCGCTGATCAACTCGACGGTGGCGTCCATGGCCTCCATGATCCTGGTCCTGCTGCTCGCACTCCCGGCGGCATACGCCCTGTCCATCCGCCCGGTGAAGCGGTGGACGGACGTCCTGTTCTTCTTCCTGTCCACCAAGATGCTGCCGGTCGTGGCGGGCCTGCTGCCGATCTACCTGTTCGCCAAGAACGCCGGGATGCTCGACAACATCTGGCTCCTGGTCCTGCTCTACACCTCCATGAACCTGCCGATCGCCGTGTGGATGATGCACTCGTTCCTCTCGGAGATCCCGGTCGCGGTGATCGAGGCCGCCCAGATCGACGGGGCGCGGCTGCCGACGGTGCTGGCCCGCATCATCGCCCCGATGGCGATGCCCGGCATCGCGGCGACCGCCCTGATCTGCTTCATCTTCAGCTGGAACGAACTGCTGTTCGCCCGGGTCCTGACGGGCGTGGTCGCCGAGACCGCCCCCGTCTTCCTGACCGGATTCATCACCAGCCAGGGCCTCTTCCTGGCCAAGGTGTGCGCCGCGTCGCTCGTCATCTCCCTGCCGGTGCTCGCCGCGGGGTTCGCCGCCCAGGACAAACTCGTCCAGGGCCTGTCGTTGGGAGCCGTGAAATGAAGGCCGCCGTCATCGAGTCCGTGGGCCGGGCCGTCGTCGCCGAGGTCCCGGACCCGACGCCAGGACCCCGCGAGGTCGTCGTCGAGGTCGCGGCCTGCGGGCTGTGCGGCACGGACCTGCACATCCTGCAGGGCGAGTTCGCCCCCAAGCTGCCGATCGTGCCGGGGCACGAGTTCGCCGGCGAGGTGGTCGGTGTCGGCTCCCAGGTCACCGAGGTGTCGCTCGGCGACCAGGTCGCCGTGGACCCCTCCCTGTACTGCTACGAGTGCCGCTACTGCCGGACCGGCCACAACAACCTGTGCGAGCGCTGGGCCGCGATCGGCGTCACCACGGCGGGCGGGGCCGCCCAGTACGCGGTGGCCCCGGTGGCGAACTGCGTCAAGCTGCCCGAGCACATCCGCACCCAGGACGCGGCACTGATCGAGCCGCTCTCCTGCGCGGTGCGCGGCTACGACGTCCTGCAGTCCCGGCTCGGCGCGCACGTCCTGATCTACGGCTCCGGAACGATGGGCCTGATGATGCTGGAGCTGGCCAAGCGGACCGGCGCGGCGAGCGTGGACATGGTCGACCTCAACCCGGCCCGCCTGGAGACCGCCCGGCAGCTGGGCGTCTCCGCCTCGGCGGCGAACCCGGACGAACTGGACCGCCCCCGGGGCTGGGACCTCGTCATCGACGCGACGGGCAACGCGGCGGCGATCCAGGACGGCCTGGAGCGGGTCGCCAAGGCGGGCACCTTCCTGCAGTTCGGCGTCGCCGACTACGCGACCCGCGTGACGATCGACCCGTACCGCATCTACAACCAGGAGATCACGATCACCGGGTCGATGGCGGTGCTGCACAGCTACGAGCGGGCGGCGGAGCTGTTCGCGACGGGGGTGCTGGACCCGGACGTGTTCATCAGCGACCGTCTGCCGCTGGAGCGGTATCCGGAGGCGCTGGAGCAGTTCGCGAAGGGTGTGGGGAGGAAGATCGTGGTGGTGCCGTAGGGAAGCCGGACCGGCCCTCGCCTTCGTCCCGGTCGCGCCCGCACGGGCCGGGGCGAAGGCGCGGAGTTCCTGCCAGAGACGTACCGGCAAAGCCCTCGGAAACGACAGGCCGGACAAGGTCGAGCAGGGCTTGGCCGGGTCGGACAGGGCAGGCGCGGGCGAGGGTGAAAACCCTTGGGCCGCCCCGCCCCCGCCGCCGTACCATCCGACCATGCCCCGACCTCACGGTTTCGCCTACGAGGCCCATCCCAACGGCACTGTGCGCATCACCCACCACAACCGCCCCGCCACCACCCTGAACGGCGACCGCGCCGCCCGTTTCCTCACCGAGGTCACCGCCGCCGACCCCCAGCTCGTCATGGCCCGCTGGACCGGCGACTACAAGCGCGGCAACGAACGCACCGCCCGCAACCACCCCCGGAACCGGGGCTGAGAGCCACCGGCCCATTCGGGCCGCAGGTAAGGGAACGGCAAAACGCCCCCGCTCGTTCACCCGGCATGACAGCTATGACCCCCGGCTCGAACATCCCTCTTCCCACCGCCCGTGTGACGGTGGACGTCGCCGCACCGGTGCGGCTCGACGTATCGGGCCTGCTGCTCACCGCCGACGGCAAGGTGCGCTCCGACGACGACTTCATCTTCTACAACCAGCCCGCGGGCCCCGGCGTGACCTACCGCTCCGGCGGCGGCAGCGCCCCGGACGCCATCATGATCGACACCACGGCCGTCCCGCCCGGCATCGAGAAGATCGTCGTCACCGCGAGCCCCGACGCCCAGGGCCAGACCTTCCAGGGCATCGAACCGACGGCCACCATCCGCGGCGCGGACGACAACGCGGTCCTGGCCACGTTCACTCCGCCGAGCCTCAGCGCCGAGACCGCCCTGGTGATCGTCGAGGTCTACCTGCGCAACGGCGCCTGGAAGGCCCGCGCGGTCGGCCAGGGCTACGCCAACGGCCTGGCCGGCATCGCCACCGACTTCGGCGTCACGGTCGAGGAACCGGCCGCCCCCGCCCAGCCGGCCGCCCCGGTCCAGCCGGTCGCTCCCCCTCCGCCGGCGCCGCCGGCCCCGCCGATGGCCGCCCCGCAGGCTCCGCCCGCGTCCGCCGCTCCCCCGGCACCGCCCGCCGCCGCGCCGGGCACCGGGAAGATCAACCTGGACAAGGGCCGGGTCAGCCTCCAGAAGAACCAGACCGTCTCCCTGGTGAAGGGCGGACGTCCGCTGCTCTCGCAGGTCCGGATGGGCCTCGGCTGGGAGCCGGCCTACCGGGGCAAGGACATCGACCTGGACGCCTCGGTCATCGCGTACGGCCCGCAGCGCAACCACATCGACAGTTGCTACTTCGGCAAGCTCCAGATCGTGAACGGCGCGATCAAGCACTCCGGTGACAACCTCACGGGCGAGGGCGGCGGGGACGACGAGACGATCACGGTCGACCTCGGCCGCCTCCCCCAGGAGGTCTCCGGCCTGGTCTTCACGGTCAACTCGTTCTCCGGCCAGAAGTTCACCGAGGTCGCCAAGGCGTACTGCCGCCTCCTGGACGCCGGCACCGGCGAGGAACTGGTCCGCTTCGACCTCACCTCCGCCGAGGCGCAGACGGGCGTCATGATGGCGAAGCTCATCCGCCAGTTCTCCGGCGAGTGGGAGATGACCGCCATGGGCGAGTTCGTGAAGTCCCGCACGGTCAGGGGCATGGTCAAGCCGGCCGCCAAGGCGCTGTAACAGCCGTACGGCCCGTGGCCGGGTGCGCCCCGCGTGGTGCGGGACGCACCCGGCTCGGCGGGACACGCCCCGGACGCGTCACGGCCGCGACGCGTCGCGGCCCCGCCCTCGCCCTTGCCCTCGCCCGGCTCAGAACAGCGCGCTGTACGCGTTCAGTGCCGGCTGGCCCCCCAGGTGGGCGTACAGCACGGTCGAGTCGCGGTCTATCTCGCCCCGGGACACCAGGTCGATCAGCCCGGCCATCGACTTCCCCTCATAGACGGGGTCGGTGACCATCCCCTCGGTGCGGGCGGCGAGCCGCATCGCCTCCAGCGTCGCCTCGTCGGGGATCCCGTAGGTGCCCGCGTGGTACCGCTCGTCCAGCTCCACGTCCTGGACGGTCAGGTCCTGGCGTACGCCGATGAGCCGGCCGGTGTTCCGCGCGATCCGCGCGATCTGTTCGCGGGTGCGGACGGGCGCCGCCGACGCGTCGATCCCGATCACCCGCCGGGCCCGCCCGCCCGCCTCCTCCAGCGCCCGGAACCCGGCCACCATCCCGGCCTGGGTGGACCCGGTCACCGAGCACACGATCACGGTGTCGAAGAAGACGCCCAGCTCCCGCTCCTGCTCGGCGACCTCATAGGCCCAGTTGGCGAAGCCCAGTCCGCCGAGCGGGTGGTCGGAGGCGCCGGCCGGGACGGCGTACGGCTTGCCGCCCGTCTCCTCGACCTCCCTCAGCGCCTGCTCCCAGCTCTCCTTGAAGCCGATCCCGAACCCGGCCCGCACCAGGCGCACGTCGGCGCCGGCGAGCCGGCTGATCAGGATGTTGCCGACCTTGTCGTACACGGCGTCCGGCCACTCCACCCAGCTCTCCTGCACCAGCACGCACTTGAGCCCGGCGCGGGCGGCGACGGCGGCGACCTGGCGGGTGTGGTTGGACTGCACCCCGCCGATGGAGACGAGGGTGTCGCAGCCCTGGGCGAGGGCGTCGGCGACCAGGTACTCCAGTTTGCGGGTCTTGTTCCCGCCGTAGGCCACACCGGAGTTGCAGTCCTCGCGCTTGGCCCACAGGGCGGCGCCGCCGAGGTGCGCGGTGAGCCGCTCCAGCGGATGCACGGGCGAGGGACCGAAGAGCAGAGGGTATCGCTCGTGGGCAGAGAGGGACATGGGTGATCCTTCCGTCAGGGGGCCTCGGGAACGTCGGCGAGCTCTTCCAGGCCCCGCCAGATCTCCGCCGTGACCCGGACCGCCTCGTCCGGGTCTTTGGCCGCGCAGGCCTCGATCAGCCGGTCGTGCAGTCCGCCGGAACGGCAGGCGCCGCCCTCGCCGAAGCGCTGCCGCTCCAGCCGGCGGATGAGCGGGGTGTGGCGGGCGGCGGTCGCGGCGGCGGCACGGTTGCCGCTCACCCGGACGAGGACGTCGTGCAGTTCGTCGTCGGCGCGCAGCGCGCCGTCCACGTCCCCGGCCCGTACGGCGGCGGTGAACCGTTCGTTCGCGGCGCGCATCAGCTCCACGTCGGGTTCCCGCAGCCGCGGTACGGCGACACGGGTGACCAGTTCGTGCATGGCGCCGACGACGGCCGCCGCGTCGCGTACGTCGCGGGCGATCAGCGGGGTCACCCGCGTGTAGCTCTGCGGTTTGCTCTCCAGCAGCCCTTCGTCCACCAGCCGCGCGAACGCCTCGCGCACCGGCGCCCGGGACAGCCCGAGCCGCTCGGCGATCTCGGCGTCCCGCACCACCGCGCCGGGTTCGATCTCCCCCGCCACGATGGCGTCCCGGATCACCGCGTGGGCGCGGTCCCTGAGCAGGGTGCGCGGTATGGGTCGCATGGTCTCCACAACTGAAATGTTAGATGTCGGAGACCGTGCGAACAAGCCCGCGGTCCCCCTCACCGTGAGGGGGACCGCGGGCAGCGGGTTCAGCGGCGCTTCTGGCGCTTCCAGGGGCCGGTGACGGCGAGCATGATGCCCGGTTCCTGGATGTTGGCGTACAGGGTCTTCCCGTCGGGCGAGAAGGTGACGCCGGTGAACTCGCTGAACTCCGGCTCCTGTTCGGTGCCGATGTTCAGTTCGTTGCGGGCGATGGGGTAGGTGCGTCCGCTGTCGGTGGCGCCGAACAGGTGCTGCGCGCCCTCGCCGTCCTCGGCGATGACCAGTCCGCCGTACGGGGAGACGGTGATGTTGTCCGGACCGTCGAAGGCACCGTCCCCGGCCGGGTTCCGGTGGGCGCCGAGCAGGACCTTCAGGGTCAGGGTGCGGCGCCGGGGGTCGTAGAACCAGACCTGGCCGTCGTGCTGTACGGGGCTTTCCTCACGGGCGTACGAGGAGACGAAGTACGCCCCGCCGTCGCCCCACCACATGCCCTCCAGCTTGCGGGCCCGGGTGATCCCGCCGGCCTCGAACTGCTCGCGCACGGAGACGGTCCGCGCGTCGCGGTCGGGCACGTCCACCCAGTCGACGCCGTACACCGTGCCGGTCCGGGACGCGCGGGAGAGGTCGTCGACGAACCGGCCGCCGGAGTCGAAGCACTTGGGCGCCTGGAGGACGCCCGCGTCGTCGGCGAGGGCGCGGAACCTGCCGGGGCCGTGGCGGAAGTCCGCCGGCGGGGTCCAGCGGAAGAACAGGCCGTTGGGCTCGTCGGCGTCCTCGGTGAGGTAGGCGTGGCCGCGCTTGGGGTCGATGACGACGGCCTCGTGGTCGTACCGGCCGAAGAACTTCAGGGGCCTGGGGTCGCGGTTGGCGCGACGGTCGGCGGGGTCGACCTCGAAGACGTAGCCGTGGTCCCTGGTCATGCCGTTCTCGCCGGCCCGGTCGGAGTTCTCCTCGCAGGTGAGCCAGGTGCCCCAGGGGGTGCTGCCGCCCGCGCAGTTGTTGGCGGTGCCGGCGATGCCGACCCACTCGGCGACGCTGCCGTCGGGGCGCACTTCGACAATCGTGCAGCCGCCGGGCGCGCCCGGGTCGTAGACGAGGCCCTCGGCGAGCGGGACCGGGTGCTCCGCCTCGTCGCGCGGGCCGTCGATCTCGTGGTTGTTGACCAGCAGGGTGGTGCCGCGGGGGCCGTCGAAGGCGGCGGTGCCGTCGTGGTTCGAGGGGGTGTGCTCGCCGGACTCCAGCCGGGTCCTGCCGGTGTACGTGAGGATGCGGTAGGTGAAGCCGGCCGGCAGGGCGAGGATGCCGTCCGGGTCCGGGAGCAGGGGGCCGTAGCCGACCGCGGGGTGGGGCCGCCGGGCGGCCTCCCGCTCCTCATCGGCGCTCTCGGCGTCGTGGGACGCGAGGGCGCCCGGTGCGGAGGCGAGGGCGCCCACACTGCCCACCAGTGCGACACCGGCGCCGGCGACCGCGGATGTCCTGGCGAAGTCCCTGCGGGTGAGCGACATGGAGCCTCCTGTGGCGGTGGGGTGCCGTGAGGGGTGGCGGGTCGGGTCCCGTTCACCGTCACGGTTCCGTCCGTGCCTGAACACCGGTTGAACTCCGCGGGGCGCCCCGGCCGCCGCTTCGGTGAACCACGCGCGGTCGCCCGCCCCGCTCACCGGCCGAAAGCGGTGTGCCCCGCTCCGCTACCGGCGCGAGGCACTCGTCATCCGCTCAGACCCCCTGCCGCGCGTCAGCTCCCGCGCTGCGAGCGCGCCTTGAAGGCGGCCTTGCGTGCGGCCTTGGCGACCGCCTTGTCCGGGTGCAGCCGCCCCATCGCCTCCAGCACGTCCGCCGTGGCCGGGTGCTCCACCCGCCAGGCGGTGGCGAAGAAGCCGCTGTGCTGGCGGGCCAGGCCCTCCACCAGGGCCTGCAACTCCTCGGAGTGGCCCTCGGCCGCGAGCTGTGCGGCCACCGTGTCGATGGTCAGCCAGAAGATCATGGCCTCGGAGGGCGGCGGTACGTCCGTCGCCCCGTGCTCGGTCAGCCACACCCGGGCCAGCCCGCCGAGTTCCGCGTCGTCGAGCACCTCGCGCAGGGCGGGCTCGGCCGAGACGCCGACCAGCGCCAGCGCCTGCTGGCACTGCAGCCGCCGCAGCGGCGCGTTCTCGTCGGTGCCGCGCGCGGCGGCGAGCAGCTCCCGGGCCGCGTCGAGGGGTTCGCGGCGGGCGAGCCACTGTTCGGTCTCCGCGTGGGCCGCCGCCGGCGGGAAGGCGGGGGTGCGGTCGAGCAGCGCGTCGGCGCCCTTGTCCGTGAGGTCCCCGACCGCCGGGGCGTCGAATCCCGCTTCCAGCAGGCGGGCGCGCAGCCCGTACAGGCCGAGCGGGGTCAGCCGCACCACGCCGTAGCGGGTGACGTCGGTGTCGTCCTGGGGCGGGGCGGGCTCCTCGTCGCCCTCGGCCAGCAGTGCCTCGTCGACCGGCTGGTACTCCACGAGTCCGGCCGGCTCCAGCAGGCGGAACTGGTCGTCCAGCCGCATCATCGCGTCGGACACCTCCTGGAGCACGTCGTTGGTGGGCTCCGGCATGTCGTCGGGGACGATCACGGAGGCGGCCAGCGCGGGCAGCGGCACCGGCGGGCCGGCGGGTCCCGCCTCGCCGACGGTCAGCAGATACAGGTTGCCGAGGACCCCGTCGAGGAACTCCGCCTCGGCCTCGGGGTCCCAGTCGACCGAGGAGAGGTCGAGTTCGCCGGATCCGTCCCCGGCGACGAGGGCGTCGACGAGCCCGTCCAGGTCGGGCACGCTCGCGTCGGCGAGCACCGCCTCCAGGGCGGCGAGCCACACGGTGAGGACGTCCTGCGGCGAGCCGCCGGTGAGCAGTGCGAGGCCGGCGCCCGCGGTGACGGTGCCCTCCTCCTCGTCGACGACGTCGACGAGCCCGGCGTCCACGGCGACGCGCCATGCGGCACTGGCGTCGGCGGTGGCGTCCTCGCCGCTCAGCCCGAGCGCCTCGGCCGCCGCGGGCAGCTGCTCGTCGACGAGCCCGCCGCCGGCGTCGACCCGCGTTCCGGGCCCTGCCCAGCGGGCGAGCCGGGCGGCCCGGGACAACAGGGGCGTGGACAGTGCTTCGCGCGCCAGCTCCGCTTCGGGGTGCAGCCGCGCCGGCGGCATGGAGCTGTCTGACATCGGCTGTTTCTCCTAGGGTCTGTCCGGCGGATCACGTCGGAGGCAACTGGCGGCATCTGTCCAGCTGGGCCGGAGACGACTCGGCCACTCAGCCTAGACGGATTTCCGCCCAAGCCGCCCGCTCCCCCTCCGCCCCACTCCCCACGCATGGCCGAAACCTTGACAAGTGGCCCGGCCAGGCTGGAGATTGACGCGCGTAGAAATCGGCGGACAGTTGTTCACCGGAGCCGGAAGCCGGCCACGGACGCCATCCGTGGAGGCCGCCCCGCAGGCCACTCGTGGACCGGCTGCGCACACCGTCCGCGGAAGGCATTCTGAGAGGACGGGAGGCCGCGCAGGGCCGCGGGGGCCATTCACGGCAGCCCGCCCGCACCCCGCGCCCTCTCTCCACGCGTCACACGATGTTCCACCCTCGTCCCGGCACTCATCACATTCCCGGAGGGAATCCGTTGCCGAGCAAGTCGTCCGCGCGTCTCGCCGCGCTCACCGTCGCCGCCGTGTGCGCGGCGTCCGCGATCACCCTCACCTCTCCCGCGCACGCGGAGTCCGTGCGCATCCACGACATCCAGGGCGACACCCGGATATCCCCGTACGCCGGACAGCAGGTCACCGATGTGGCCGGAATCGTCACCGGCATCCGCACCTACGGTTCGTCCCGCGGATTCTGGATCCAGGATCCGACGCCGGACGCCGACCCTGCCACCAGTGAGGGCGTCTTCGTCCACACGGGCTCGACCCCCCAGGGGATCACCGTCGGCGACGCCGTCACGGTCTCCGGCACGGTGACGGAGTACGTTCCCGGCGGTACGGCCTCCGGCAACCAGGCGCTGACCGAGATCACCCGCGCCACGTTCACCGTCGTCTCCGGCGGCAACCCGGTCCCGGCCGCGACCAGGATCGACGCCAGGTCCGTCCCCGCCGCCTACACCCCGGCCGGGGACGGCGCGGCGAACGGCTCCGTCAACGCCCTGCCGCTGCGCCCCGACCGCTACGCCCTGGACTTCTACGAGTCCCTGGAGGGCATGAACGTCCAGGTCTCCGACACCAGGGTGGTCGGCGCCACCGACCCGTACACCGAGCTCTGGGTCACGGTGAAGCCGAAGGAGAACCGCAACCACCGCGGCGGCACGGTCTACGGCGCCTACGACGCCCAGAACACCGGCCGCCTGCAGATCCAGTCCCTGGGCCGGGCCGCGGACTTCCCCGACGCGAACGTCGGCGACACCCTCGCCGGCACCACCGCGGGCCCGCTGGACTTCAACCAGTACGGCGGTTACACGCTGGTGGCGAGCGAACTCGGCACGCTCGAGAGCGGGAACCTGCGGCGCGAGTCGACGCGCGCGCAGCGTTCCGGCGAGCTGGCGGTCGCCACGTACAACGTGGAGAACCTGGACCCGTCCGACGACACGTTCGCCGCGCACGCCGAGGCGATCGTGGGCAACCTGAAGTCGCCCGACATCGTGTCCCTGGAGGAGATCCAGGACAACAACGGCGCCACCGACGACGGCACGGTCGCCGCCGACCGGACGGTGGCCGAGCTGATCGACGCGATCGAGGCGGCGGGCGGCCCGCGCTACGAGTGGCGCGGGATCGACCCGGCCGACAAGGCCGACGGCGGCGAGCCGGGCGGCAACATCCGCCAGGTGTTCCTCTTCGACCCGGAGCGGGTCTCCTTCACCGACCGCGCGGGCGGCGACGCCACGACGGCCACCGGCGTCACCAAGGTGCGCGGCAAGGCGGCCCTGACGGTCTCCCCCGGCCGCATCGCCCCCGAGTCCGAGGCGTTCGAGGACAGCCGCAAGCCGCTGGCCGGCGAGTTCGTCTTCCGGGGCCGCACGGTCGTCGTGGTCGCCAACCACTTCGCCTCCAAGGGCGGCGACCAGGCCCTGACGTCGCAGTACCAGCCGCCGTCGCGCAGCTCGGAGACACAGCGTCACCTCCAGGCGAAGGAGGTCCACGACTTCACCGCGAAGATCCTCGCCGTCCAGAAGAACGCGGACGTCGTCGTCCTCGGCGACATCAACGACTTCGAGTTCTCCACGACGACGAAGATCCTCGAGGGCCGGGGCACGCTCTGGTCGGCGGTCAAGTCCCTGCCGCGCAGCGAGCGTTACTCGTACGTCTACCAGGGCAACAGCCAGGTTCTGGACCAGATCCTGATCAGCCCGTCGATCCGCCGCGGCGGGGCGTTCACGTACGACAGCGTGCACCTCAACACCGAGTTCCACGACCAGATCAGCGACCACGACCCGCAGATCCTGCGTTTCCGCCCGTAGGGCGTACACCCGTGCCGAGGGCCGGCCGAACGCTCCCGTTCGGCCGGCCCTCGGCCGTGCCCGCCCAGCCCAGCCCTGCCCCGCCCGGATCCGCAGCGCTCCCTGGTTCTCGGTCACTCCCTGGTCCGCGGTCAGTGCGTCCCGCGCCGCCGCAGCACCGCCATCCCGGCCGTCGCCGCCAGACCGGCCGCCGTCCCTCCGGCGATCATCACCGGCCACGGCTTCCGCGTCCCGGCCAGCCGGGCCTGCGTGGCGCTGCTCCGCAGCTGTACGGTCACCGCGCCGGCCTTGTCGCGCAGGTCCTCCACCCGGGCCAGCGCATGCCCCTTGACGTCCATCTTCCCAGCCAACTGCTCCACCGTGTCACCGAGTTCGTGCCGAGTCCGCTCGATCTCCCACCGCAGTTCGTCCGGCCCCTTGGCTCCGCGGGCAGCATTCTGCTCGACCCCGGGCTCGATGTGGGACCCGGAACCGGATCCGGAAGCCCCCGCCTTCGCAGACGCGTTCACGCCGTTCACGTCCCGCGTCATCGGTGCGCCCTTCCCTTGATCTCCTCCACGTCGGCCTTCACGCTGTCCAGCGTCCGCTCCGGCGTCGCCGGGGTGGCCTGCCGCAACTGGCCGCGACCGAGGACGGCCAGCACACCGGCGATCACGAACAGCACGGCCGTGACGATCAGCGCTGCCGCCCACACCGGCAGGACGAGGGAGAGCGCGGCGCCCCCGGTGAAGGCCGTCGCCAGCAGGCCCGCATAGGCGAAGGCGCCCGCAGCGCCCAGCATGCCGCCGCCGACTCCGGCCCGGCGGCCCTTCTCGGCCAGCTCCACCTTGGCCAGGGCCACTTCCTGCCGTACCAGCCGGGAGACCTGCTCGGTGGCCTGTCCGACGAGTTCGCCCACGCTGTGCTCGTCACGGCCGTGTTCGGCATGGCTGTATTCGGCACGGCTGTGGCCGTCACGGCTGCGCGTGTCGCGAACCGGCGGTTGCTCGATGGTTGCGGTCACGGTGTTCCGCCTCCTCTCGGTCGGGTGCCTTCCGAGTACCCGGAGCGCGCGGCGCCTATCCCGAGCGCCATCCATTACTGATACTTACCAATAACGGACAGAAGATTTAAGTGGAGCTACGCAGTGATCGGGCAGAGACTCCTCCCATGACCCCATCGACGCCCCCCTTCGGCCGCGCCCTGTGCGCCATGGTCACGCCGTTCACCCCCGCCGGCGCCCTGGACCTGGACGGCGCCGCGCGTCTGGCCGACCACCTGGTGAGCCACGGCTGCGACGGCCTGGTGCTGTCCGGTACGACGGGCGAGTCCCCGACCACGACGGACGCCGAGAAGTCCGCCCTCGTCACGGCGGTGCGGGAGGCGGTGGGCAGCCGCGCCTCGATCGTCGCCGGTGTCGGCACCGCCGACACCGCGCACACCGCCGCACTCGCCCGCGAGGCCGAGAGGGCGGGCGCCGACGGTCTCCTGGTCGCCACCCCGTACTACAGCCGCCCGCCGCAGGACGCGGTCGAGGCGCACTTCCACGCGGTCGCGGACGCCACGGACCTGCCTCTGGCCCTGTACGACATCCCGGCCCGCACGGGCACCCGCATCGAGCCGGACACGATGCTGCGGCTCGCCGAGCACCCCCGGATCGTGGCGGTGAAGGACTGCTCGTACGACTTCCTGGCCGCCCAGAAGATCCTCGCCCGCACGGATCTCGCCTACTACGCGGGCTGCGACGAGCACATCCTCGCCCTGTACGCGGTCGGCGGCGCCGGGTACGTCAGCACGGTCGCGAACGTGGTCCCGGACCACCTGCGCGCCGTCCTGGACGCCTTCGACGCGGGTGACACGGCCCGCGCGGCCGGTCTCCAGCAGCGGGCCACCGCCCTGATCGAGGCGGTGATGGCGAACGGCCTGCCCGGCACGGTCACGGCCAAGGCCCTCCTCACCTCCCTCGGCCTGCCCGCGGGCCCGGTCCGCCCGCCGCTGAGGCCGGCGGACCGCGACACGACCGAGAACCTCAGGTCGCTCCACGAGGACCTCACGGCAGGCTGACCGTCACCGCTCGCCGCGCACACTCGCCGCTCAGCCGAGGGCGTGGGCGAACATGCCCGGCTCGTACGAGCCTCCCTTCTGACGCACGATCACGGCGAGCCGGTTGGCCGCGTTGATCAGGGCGACCAGGGCGACCAGCGCCGCGGTCCGGTCGTCGTCGTAGTGCTTGCGCACCCGGTCCCAGGTCTCGTCGGAGACACCGTGGCGGGCGTCGCCGAGCCGGGTGCCCTCCTCTGCGAGGGCCAGCGCGGCCTGCTCCGCCTCGGTGAACACGGTGGACTCGCGCCAGGCGGCGACCAGGTGGAGCCGGACCGCACTCTCACCGGCGGCCGCGGCCTCCTTGGTGTGCATGTCGACGCAGTGGCCGCAGCCGTTGATCTGGCTGGCGCGCAGCGACACCAGCTCCTGCGTGGACCGGGGCAGCGGCGACTGCTGGATCACCAGGCCCGCGCCCGCGAACCGCTTGGCGAACTTGAGCGCGATCTCGTTGGCGAACAGGTCGAATCGGGCTTCCATGGCTTCGTCCTCACTCGTGGTGTTGCATCGGACGAACACGGGATGCCGGCCGCCGGCTTTCTGTGACAGAACCACCGTGTGACACAAGCCATGGCAGACGGGTGTCACAGGATCGCGGGGACCGGTGTCCCGTGCGCATGACGCAGTCGGAAGCGAAGGAGCGTCCGGTGAAGAGCGAACGAAGCGAGCACACGGCCGGGCGCCCCGCGGGCGGCGCGGGGACGGATCCCGCCACCGAGGCGTTCGTCGACCACCGCAACCTCCTGTTCACGGTGGCCTACGAGATGCTGGGCTCGGCCGCCGACGCGGAGGACGTGCTGCAGGAGACCTGGCTGCGGTGGTCGGGGGTCGACCTCGGCGCGGTGCGGGACCGGCGGGCGTACCTGGTCCGGATCACCACGCGCCAGGCGCTGAACCGGCTGCGTACGCTCGGCCGCCGCAAGGAGTCCTACGTGGGCTCGTGGCTGCCCGCGCCGCTGCTCACCACGCCCGACGTGGCCGAGGACGTGGAACTGGCCGACAGCGTCTCGACGGCGATGATGCTGGTGCTGGAGACGCTCACGCCGACGGAGCGGGCGGTGTTCGTGCTGCGCGAGGTGTTCGCCCTGGAGTACGACGAGATCGCGGAGGCCGTCGACCGGAAACCGGCCGCGGTCCGCCAGATCGCCCACCGCGCACGGGGCCACGTGGCGGCACGCCGGCCGCGCGAACACGTGTCGTCGGCGGACTCCCGAAAGGCACTCGACGCGTTCCGTCGGGCGGTCGAGACGGGAGACCTCCAGAGCCTGCTCGACGTCCTGGCGCCGGACGTCGTCCTGCTGGGCGACGGCGGCGGAGTCAAGCAGGCCGTCCTGCGGCCCATCGTCGGGGCCGACAAGGTGGCCCGTCTGCTGGCCGCGGGCCTGGGCAGGATCCCCGCCGGTTCGTCGTTCCTGTTCGCCCAGGTCAACGGCCGCCCGGCACTGCTCCTCCGGGTCGACGGCGAACTCGACACCGTCCTGACGGTCCGCGTCGACCACGGCCTCGTCACCGGCCTCTACGCCGTACGCAACCCGGAGAAGCTGTCCCACATGCGCCGGGAAACGGCCCTGAGCCGCTGAGGCAGGGGCCGGGCGCGGGCCCTCGGCGCGGGCGTCGAGCCGCGCCTTCCCGACGTCGTCGGCGACGACAGGGCCCAGCGAGGTCCGGGCGACGTCCGCGAGGAAGCCGAACACGCCCTCCGGCCGGGACGGTCACCGCCACCGCGCTCCTCGTCCGGTTCCGACCGTGCCGGCGGGTGCATGGCCTACGGTGCCTCGACATCGGAGATCCGGTACTTGCTCACCTCGGCGTCGCGGATCTGAGCCGCCTGCTCGGGTTCCGGGCCCGCACCGCGGAAGCGTGCGAGATCCTCGTCGGTCTTCCACCGCTCGTAGACGTTGATCCGGTCCGGCTCGATCGAGTCGGCCGACAGAGCGAAATCAAGGCATCCGACGGCAGCCCGGGCCTGCTCGACGATGCTCGAGCATCCGGTCAGATAGGCGCCGCGGTCAGCAGCGTCCACCCACAACTTCCCGGCAATGATGATCACGGTACTCCTCGCGTATCGACTGCTCGCCCGACGGTGATGTGCAGCGTGACCGCCTGTCGGCATGGCCACCACGGGGACAGACCGCGGCCGCGTACCGGATTCATCGGTCACCCGCACCACGATGAGCGGACATCACCGTGGCACGGGACACCGGATCGAAGAGACGGGTTCCAGGGGTTTGTCATGCCGATCATTCCGGCGCCCCGGAGTCCGACGCCCGTATCTGCCGGCCGGTCGTGTACCTGGCGCCCACCGCAAGCAGGACCGGGGCCACCGCGAGAGCCATTCCTCTTCCGAGTCTCGTGGTCGGGGCGGGCGGTCGGGCTCAGTCGGTGGCGAGGCCGTCGATCAGGCGGTCGAGGAACCGGGCCCGGCCGGTTCGTGCCGTAGCCGACGTTCCGGACTGGTGAGCCAGCGGTGTTGCACCAGAAGCATCTCCACTGCGGCTCACGGGACAAGAGAGGGCGCCGGACGGGCGGGCTACGCGTCGCTGCCGTGATCGGCCTCGGCCGGCTGGGACGCCCGTGCGTCGGCTGTCTCCAACAGCCGCAGCGCGGGCGTGTTGATGGCTTGGGGCGTCCCCTGGCGGTCGTACTGGAAGAGGGCGATACCGTGCTGCGAGGCCCACGCAAAGGCCGGCGGGGTGTAGCCGGCCAGTGAGAAGAACAAGGCCTCTTTCTCCTTGGCGGTGGCGACGCCATGGAGTTGCTGGACGGTCGGGCGGGTGGTGGGGCTGCCCTCCATCTTCACCTGGGCCAGGCCCCGCTCGGAGATGACGTCGATTCCCTCGTCGGCGCCAACGGGCGTGGCCACCGCATCGGTGAAGCCCAGGTAACGCATCCAGTCGACGGCGATGAGTTCGGCTTCCCGCGCGGTGCGGATCAGCCGTGGCTCGGGCCGGCTCGCCGGGGGTGCGGCTGGTGCGGGGAGGGCCGCGGCCTCCTCTCGGGCCGCGAGGGCGGTCCGCAGTCGAGGGTTGTCGAGGAAGGAGAAGAGCAAGTCTCCGACCTGGACTCCCCAGCCTTCGGTCACATCATCGGGATCGGGGTCGTATCGGTAGGACGTGCCTTTGTCCGACACGGCCGCTGCGCGGTCGGTGAGGATCAACAGTGCCGGGCGCTTCCCGGACCCGCTGGTCACCGACAGGGCGATGCACAAAATGCGCTCGTCGACGGCGACATGCCGTCGCGCGAGCCGCTCCGCCTCGGCCTGGACACGTGGGTTGCGTGCCGCGCTGGTTCTCGACAGGCAGTACGCGATCGCCTCCTCCTGCGGCGCTCCGCGCTCTGGCAGGCCGTCAAGCAGCTGACGTATCGCGCGCTGCAGTGCCTGGGCTGCTTGGGCCGTCTCACGTGCAAGAGCATCCTGCCGCTCCTGCTCACGCTCCTGCTCGGCGCGTGCGGCTTTCCTCTCGCGGATTCTGGCCTGTCGGGCAGCTTCGGCCTCGTTCCGGGCGATGTTGCGCCGGCCCGCCGGGGTGGCGTTGAGTATCCATACGGTGATTCCCGAAACAGCCGCAACAGCCAGTGCGATCAGCGGGACGATTTCGGAGAACAACAACCCGATGAGCCCGACGAGGAACGCGACGACGCCCAGGCCCATGAGCAATAGCTGAATCGTCTCCACCCAGGTATCCACCGGCGGGCGCCGCGTCGTGCTCTTGGCGCCGCCGGTGGCTCGGGCGTCGTTCTCCGGGGGGCGCGGGCCCACAGCCGCCCGGCCGGATCCCGGGCAGGCCTGCCCTCCCACCTTGTGGGAGACGATGAATCCTTTGCCCATGGGCAGCTGCAGCCGACAAACCGAGCATATGCCGAGTTGCACTACTTTCCCCCGTACCCCTTGCTTCGAAGTGAGCAGACTGTAACTGATCCGGGCAGCGACGGCAGGTACCTGCCCTCACTCGGACAGACGCAGGCAGTCTCTCGGCGACGGGATCGACGCCGACCGCGGCAGCTGCACCACCCACACCGAGGCCCTGCCGGCCAAGGCCGTCAAAGCACCGGCCGTCACCGGCTGTTGCCGCGTCACCGGAGACTCCTGGTACTCGTAGTACGGCGGCCAGGACGTCACCGGCATCGAACGCATCGTCCCCCTCGCCCAGACCTGGGGCCCCGGCGCCTCTACCTGGAGCGAACAGCGCCGCATCGCCCACGCCCACTGCTTTGACGACGAAGCGCCGGCGGGCCGTCGCTCCCGACGGACCGAACGACGCAGACGGCAGCCAGCGAGGCCCGGCGTCACTTCTTCGGCTGCTGATCGCGCCCGAGGGAGCTTGACTCGACCATCGTGAGTTCCTTGTACTCGACCTGTGCAACGAGCTGAACGTTCTCGACCTCGTCGCGTGCGTCGCCCGCCTTGACAGCCGCCGTCTCGTCAGCCGTTCGGACTTCTGATGCGGTGCTCTCACGCACGAGCGCCCTTCCGGGCCGTGCTCGGGCCGTGGAAGGGCGCTCAACGATGACCGACGTCGACAGCTACCGGCAGCGCAGTGTCAGGTCAGGGCGTTGATCGATTGGGCGGCCGCAGGTCACGGCCGCCCGTGGTCAGTTGTGGCTGTGCAGGACGTCGTTGAGGCCGCCCCAGACCGCGTTGTTCGGGCGGGCCTCGACCGCGCCGCTGATCGAGTTGCGGCGGAAGAGGATGTTGGAGGCACCGGACAGCGCGCGGGCCTTGACGATCTCACCGTCGGGCATGGTCACGCGGGTGCCGGCGGTGACGTAGAGGCCTGCCTCGACGACGCACTCGTCACCGAGCGGGATGCCGACGCCCGCCTCGGCGCCGATCAGGCAGCGCTCGCCGATGGAGATGATCACGCTGCCGCCGCCCGACAGGGTGCCCATGGTGGACGCGCCGCCGCCGATGTCCGAGCCGTCGCCGACGACGACGCCCGCGGAGATGCGGCCCTCGATCATGGAGGTGCCGAGGGTGCCCGCGTTGAAGTTGACGAAGCCCTCGTGCATGACCGTGGTGCCCGCGGCGAGGTGGGCGCCCAGGCGGACCCGGTCCGCGTCGGCGATGCGGACGCCCTTGGGGACGACGTAGTCCGTCATGCGGGGGAACTTGTCGACGGACGTGACGGCCAGGTGCAGGCCCTCGGCACGGGCGTTGAGCCGCGCCTTCTCGACGTCGTCGACGGCGACGGGGCCGAGCGAGGTCCAGGCGACGTTCGCGAGGAAGCCGAACATGCCCTCCAGGTTCTGGCCGTGCGGCTTGACCAGACGGTGCGAGAGCAGGTGGAGGCGCAGGTAGACGTCGTGCGCGTCGGTCGGCTTCTCGTCGAGGGAGGAGATGACCGTACGGACCGCGACCACTTCGACGCCCCGGCGCGCGTCCGGTCCGATCGCCGCGGTCGCGCCGGCGCCGAGGAGTTCGGCGGCCTGCTCGGCGGAGAGCCGCTCGGTGCCGGACGGGCCGGGCGCGTCGGAGAGTTCGGGGGCGGGGAACCAGGTGTCGAGGACGGTTCCGTCGGCGGTGAGGGTGGCGAGGCCGGCGGCCACTGCGCCGGTGGTGCTCTGAGCAGTCGAGTCGGTCATGAGGGAAACCTAACCGGCCCCGGCCCGTCGATGCGAACCGGTGCCGCGCCGTCTCAGGTGCCGGGCGGGCCGTCCCGGAAGCGGAGACGGCCCCAGGTCACAGCGGTGCGCTGACGCCCTCTCGGTCCGCGGGCAGGATCCGCCCCAGCATCTCCCGTGCGTACTCCTCGTCGTACGGGGTGCCGGTCAGCAGGGCCTGGAGGCAGATGCCGTCCATCAGCGCGACCAGGGCGCGGGCGGTGACCGGGTCGGTGCGGTGGGACAGGAGTTCGGTGACGTCCTCGCACCACTCGGCGGCGACGGGGCGCAGGGCGGGGCGGCGCAGGGCGGCCAGGTACAGCTCGTACTCCAGCTCGACGCCGGTGCGCTCGCCCGCGAGCCACTCGCCGAGGAGTCCGGCGAGCTCGGCCGCCAGGTCGGTGCGCGGGTCCTCCAGGCCGCCGCGTGAGGCGACGGCCTTGGCGAACCCCTCGTTCGCCTGGCGCAGCGCGGCGACCAGCAGCTCGTCGAGGGTCTTGAAGTGGTACGTCGTGGAGCCGAGCGGCACATCGGCCTCGGCGGCGACGCTGCGGTGGCTGAGTCCCGCGATGCCGCTCCTGCCGACGACGCGGATCGCGGCTTCGATGATCCGCCGGCGCCGCTCGGGGTCGTACCGGCGGGCCATCAGTGCGCGCCGCCGAGGTTGAGCACGACCACGCCCACGATGATCAGCGCGATGCCGGCAGCCTTGGCCGCGGTGAGCCCCTCCCCCATGAACAGGATGCCGATCGCGGCGATGGCGGCGGTGCCCACCCCGGCCCAGATGGCGTACGCGGTGCCGATGGAGAGGGTGCGCAGTGTCTGGGCGAGCAGGCTGAAGGAGACCACGTAGCCCGCCAGGGTCAGCAGCGAGGGCCAGAGCTTGCTGAAGCCCTCGCTGTACTTCATGGCGGTGGTGGCACCCACCTCCGCGGCGATCGCCCCGGCGAGCAGAAGGTATCCCATGCGTACGAGCGTACACAACGATGCGTACGGCTGTACACAACGTCTTGTGCGGCCGTACACGACGACGGCCCCCGGTTCCCGCACATCCAGTGGATGTGCGGGAACCGGGGGCCGTTCCACGCCCGTACGGCCGGTGGCTCAGACGTTGAAGCCGAGTGCCCTCAGCTGGTCGCGGCCGTCGTCCGTGATCTTGTCGGGGCCCCACGGCGGCATCCACACCCAGTTGATGCGCAGCTCGCTGACCAGACCGTCCGTGGCGGACTTGGCCTGGTCCTCGATGACGTCGGTCAGCGGACAGGCCGCGGACGTCAGGGTCATGTCGATGGTCGCCACATTGGTGTCGTCGACGTGGACGCCGTAGATCAGGCCGAGGTTGACGACGTCGATGCCCAGTTCGGGGTCGACGACGTCCATCAGGGCCTCGCGGACTTCTTCCTCCGAGGCCGGCTTCATCTCCACGGTCTCGCTCATGCCGTTGTCCTTTCGGCGTCGGGGCCCAGAGCCTGGGCGGTCGCGTCCTTCCACGCCATCCAGCTGAGGAGGGCGCACTTGACGCGGGCGGGGTACTTGGAGACTCCGGCGAACGCGATCGCGTCCTCCAGGGTCTCCTCCATCGCGTCGTCCGGCTCGACCTTGCCCTTGGACTGCATGAGCTCCAGGAAGGTCTCCTGGATCCGCTGCGCCGTGGCGAGGTCCTTGCCGACCAGCAGGTCGTTCAGCACGGAGGCCGAGGCCTGGCTGATGGAGCAGCCCTGCCCCTCGTACGAGACGTCACTGATCGTCGTGCCGTCGTACTTCACCCGCAGTGTGATCTCGTCACCGCACGTCGGGTTGACGTGGTGCACCTCGGCATCGCCGTCCCGCAAGCCCCGCCCGTGCGGGTTCTTGTAGTGGTCCAGGATGACTTCCTGGTACATCGAATCCAGCTTCATGCGATCAGCTCGCCCATCCCTCAGCCGAAGAAGTTCCGTACGTGCTCCAGGCCGTCGACCAGAGCGTCGATCTCGGCCGGGGTGGAGTACAGATAGAACGACGCTCGCGTGGTCGCGGGAATTCCGTACCTCAGGCAGACCGGCCGCGCGCAGTGGTGGCCGACCCGGACCGCGATGCCCTGCTCGTCGAGGACCTGGCCCACGTCGTGCGGGTGGATGTCACCCAGCGCGAACGAGATCGCGGCGCCGCGGTCCTCGGCCGTGTCGGGGCCGATGATGCGCAGGTCCGGAACCTCGGCCAGCCGCTTGACCGCGTACTCGGTGAGCGCGTGCTCGTGGGCGAGGATCTTGTCCATGCCGATCGCGCTCAGGTAGTCGATCGCGGCACCGAGACCGACCGCCTGGGCGATCGGCGGGGTGCCCGCCTCGAACTTGTGCGGCGCGGGGGCGTAGGTCGACGAGTGCATCGACACGGTCTCGATCATCTCGCCGCCGCCGAGGAACGGCGGGAGGTCCTCGAGCAGCTCCTGGCGGCCCCACAGGACGCCGATGCCGGTCGGGCCGCACATCTTGTGGCCGGTGAAGGCCACGAAGTCGGCCTGGAGGGCCTGCACGTCCACCGGCATGTGCGGGGCGGCCTGGGAGGCGTCGATGCAGACGAGCGCGCCGACCTCCTGGGCGCGGCGCACGATCGCCTCGACCGGGTTGACGGTGCCCAGGATGTTGGACACCAGCACGAAGGAGACGATCTTCGTCTTCTCGGTGATGACCTCGTCGATGTTGGACAGGTCGAGGCGGCCGTCGTCGGTGAGGCCGAACCACTTCAGCTTCGCGCCGGTGCGCTGCGCGAGCAGCTGCCACGGCACGATGTTGGAGTGGTGCTCCATCTCCGTGATGACGATCTCGGTCTCGTGGTCCACCCGGTAGGGCTCGTCGGCCCAGCCCAGCATGTTCGCCACGAGGTTGAGCGACTCCGAGGCGTTCTTGGTGAAGATCACCTCGTTGCGGGAGGGCGCGTTGATGAACTCCGCGACCTTGTCGCGCGCGCCCTCGTACAGCGCCGTGGCCTCCTCGGCGAGCACGTGCACACCGCGGTGGACGTTGGCGTTGTAGCGCTCGTAGTACTCACTGAGTGCGTCCAGTACCTGACGCGGCTTCTGGCTGGTCGCCGCGTTGTCCAGGTAGACGAGCTTCCGGCCGTCGTGGACCTGGCGGTCCAGGATGGGGAAGTCCCCTCGGATGGCCTCGTCAAGGAGCCTGGGCTCGGTGAGGAGGCCCGGCAGCTGTGTCACGCGGATGCGCCACCCTTCGCGTAGGCCTCGTAGCCCTCGTTCTCCAGCTTGTCGGCGAGCTCGGCGCCGCCGGACTCGGCGATCCGCCCGTCGGCGAACACGTGGACGTAATCGGGCTTGATGTAGCGCAGGATGCGCGTGTAGTGCGTGATCAGCAGGGTGCCGACCTCGCCGGACTCGCGGACGCGGTTGACGCCCTCGGAGACGATGCGCAGCGCGTCGACGTCCAGGCCGGAGTCGGTCTCGTCGAGGATCGCGATCTTCGGCTTGAGCAGCTCCAGCTGGAGGATCTCGTGGCGCTTCTTCTCACCGCCGGAGAAGCCCTCGTTGACGTTGCGCTCGGCGAAGGCGGGGTCCATGTGGAGGCGCTCCATGGTCTCCTTGACCTCCTTCACCCAGGTGCGCAGCTTGGGGGCCTCGCCGCGGATGGCGGTGGCGGAGGTGCGCAGGAAGTTGGAGACGGAGACGCCGGGGACCTCGACCGGGTACTGCATGGCGAGGAACAGGCCGGCGCGGGCGCGCTCGTCGACGGACATCTCCAGGACGTCCTCGCCGTCGAGGGTGACGGTGCCGCCGGACACGGTGTACTTGGGGTGACCGGCCAGGGCGTAGGCGAGGGTCGACTTGCCGGAGCCGTTGGGGCCCATGATGGCGTGCGTCTCGCCCTGCTTCACGGTGAGGTCGACGCCCTTGAGGATTTCCTTCGTGGCGTTGTCGGCCTCGACGGTGACGTGCAGGTCTCGGATTTCAAGCGTTGCCATGGGTGCCTCAGGACTCCTGGGTGACGGAGACGAGCACGTCGTCCCCTTCGATCTTTACGGGGTATACGGGAACGGGGCGCGTGGCCGGAAGACTGTCGGGCTTGCCCGAGCGGAGGTCGAAGCGCGAGCCGTGCAGCCAGCACTCGATGTGGCAGTCGTCGACCTCGCCCTCCGAGAGGGAGACGTTCGCGTGCGAACAGATGTCGTTGATCGCGAACACCTCGCCCCCGGTGTGTACGAGGGAGACCGGCGTGCCGTCGAGTTCCACCCTCTTGGGGGTGTCCTCCTCCAGCTCGCTCAGCCCGCAGGCGCGTTGGAAGGTCATCCGACCGAGGCCTCCAGCTCCTCCTCGATCTTGGCGATCAGGCGCTCCTCGATGTCCGGGACGCCGATCTGCTGGACCAGCTCGGCGAAGAAGCCGCGGACCACCAGGCGGCGGGCGTCCTGCTCGGGGATGCCGCGGGCCATCAGGTAGAAGAGCTGCTCGTCGTCGAAGCGGCCGGTCGCGGAGGCGTGGCCGGCGCCGACGATCTCGCCGGTCTCGATCTCCAGGTTGGGCACGGAGTCGACGCGGGCGCCGTCGGTGAGGACGAGGTTGCGGTTCATCTCGTAGGTGTCGGTGCCCTCGGCCCTGGCCTGGATGAGCACGTCGCCGATCCACACGGCGTGCGCGTCGTCGCCCTGGAGCGCGCCCTTGTAGACGGCGTTGGACTTGCAGTGCGGAACGTTGTGGTCGACCAGGAGGCGGTGCTCCTGGTGCTGGCCGGCGTCGGTGAAGTACAGGCCGAACAGCTCGGCCTCGCCACCGGTGCCCGCGTAGGCCACCCGGGGGTGCAGCCGGACCAGGTCGCCGCCGAAGGTGACGACGACCGACTTGAAGGAGGCGTCGCGGCCGACGAGGGCGTTGTGCTGGGCGACGTGCACGGCCTTGTCGTCCCAGTCCTGGACGGAGACGACGGTGAGCTTGGCGCCGTCGCCGAGGACGTACTCGACGTTGGCGGCGAACACCGCGTCACCGGAGTGGTCGATGACGACGACCGCCTCGGCGAAGGCGCCGAGCTCGATCACCTGATGGCCGTAGGCGGTGCCGCCCTCGCCGTGCACCGCGATGCGGATCGGCTCGGTGAGCACGGTCTCCTTCGGCACGGTCACGACCGAGGCCTGCTCGAAGGCGCTGTACGCCTGGGCGGCGACGCGGTCCACCGGCTTGCCGGCCCGGCCGAGCCGCGCGTCGTCGCGGCCGACGGCCTCGACGCGGACGCCCTCGGGCGCCTCGACGGCGATCTTGACGCCTTCGCCGGTGGCGACGGCGGTGCCGTCGTGCAGGCCGCGCAGGCGCTCCAGCGGGGTGAACCGCCATTCCTCCTCGCGGCCGCGCGGGACCGGGAAGTCCGCCACGTCGAAGGACGGGGGCGCGCTCATACGGGTGGCGACGGTCGACTCGGCGGCCACCGCGATCGAGCCGGCGGTGGTGGAGCCCACCGGGAGATTCTGGGCCTCAGCCATGGCTGTCGTAGTGCTCTCTTTCTGAGGGGGACGTGTGCTGTCCGACGGGGGCGGTCGGGTCGACCGGCCCCGTCGGGGGCGGGGCGGCGGGTCAGCCGACCGCGCCCTCCATCTGCAGCTCGATCAGCCGGTTGAGCTCCAGCGCGTACTCCATCGGCAGTTCCTTGGCGATCGGCTCGACGAAGCCGCGGACGATCATCGCCATCGCCTCGAACTCGGACAGACCGCGGCTCATCAGGTAGAAGAGCTGGTCCTCGGAGACCTTGGAGACGGTCGCCTCGTGGCCCATGGACACGTCGTCCTCGCGGACGTCGACGTAGGGGTAGGTGTCCGAGCGGGAGATGGTGTCCACGAGCAGCGCGTCGCACAGCACGTTGGACTTGGCACCGGGGGCGCCCTCACCGATCTCGATCAGACCGCGGTAGGAGGTGCGTCCGCCGCCGCGCGCCACCGACTTGGAGACGATGTTGGACGAGGTGTTCGGTGCCATGTGGACCATCTTGGCGCCGGCGTCCTGGTGCTGGCCCTCGCCGGCGAAGGCGATGGACAGGGTCTCGCCCTTGGCGTGCTCGCCCATGAGGTAGACGGCCGGGTACTTCATCGTCACCTTGGAGCCGATGTTGCCGTCGACCCACTCCATGGTCGCGCCCTCGTAGGCCACGGCGCGCTTGGTGACCAGGTTGTAGACGTTGTTCGACCAGTTCTGGATGGTCGTGTAGCGGCAGCGGCCGCCCTTCTTGACGATGATCTCGACGACGGCGCTGTGCAGCGAGTCCGAGGTGTAGATCGGGGCGGTGCAGCCCTCGACGTAGTGGACGTAGGCGTCCTCGTCGACGATGATCAGCGTCCGCTCGAACTGGCCCATGTTCTCGGTGTTGATCCGGAAGTAGGCCTGGAGCGGGATGTCCACGTGGACGCCCTTGGGGACGTAGATGAACGACCCGCCGGACCACACGGCCGAGTTCAGCGACGCGAACTTGTTGTCGCCGACCGGGATGACGGTGCCGAAGTACTCCTGGAAGAGCTCCGGGTGCTCCTTCAGCGCGGTGTCCGTGTCGAGGAAGATGACGCCCTGCTCCTCCAGGTCCTCGCGGATCTGGTGGTAGACGACCTCGGACTCGTACTGCGCGGCGACACCGGCGACCAGGCGCTGCTTCTCCGCCTCGGGGATGCCGAGCCGGTCGTAGGTGTTCTTGATGTCCTCGGGCAGGTCCTCCCAGGAGGCGGCCTGCGCCTCGGTGGAGCGCACGAAGTACTTGATGTTGTTGAAGTCGATGCCCGACAGGTCCGAGCCCCAGTTGGGCATGGGCTTCTTGTCGAACAGCCGCAGGCCCTTCAGCCGCAGCTTCAGCATCCACTCCGGTTCGTTCTTCTTCGCGGAGATGTCACGGACGACGTCCTCGCTCAGACCGCGCTTGGCCGCGGCGCCTGCCGCGTCGGAGTCGGCCCAGCCGAATTCGTACGTACCCAGGCCCTCGAGTTCGGGGTGGGCAGTCTCCGTGGGGAGAGTCATGCGGGGTTCCTCCCGGCCGTGCTTGCGGATGCGGTTGCGTTGTGGATGTGGGGCGAAGGCTTCTCGGGCTTCGTCCCGGACGTTCTCGGGGATTTCGGAGGCTCCGGGGGCTCCGGGGGCGGTGAGGCCCCCGCGGCCCTCGAAACCGTCGAGGACTTCGGGATGAAGGTGGTGCAGACACCGTCGCCGTGGGCGATGGTGGCCAGCCGCTGGACATGCGTACCGAGCAGCTCGGCGAAAAATTCCGTCTCCGCCTCGCAGAGTTGCGGAAACCGCTCGGCGGCGTGGGCGACCGGGCAGTGGTGCTGGCACAGCTGCTCGCCCTGCTGCGGGTGGGGGGCGCTGCGCGCGGTGGCAGCGTACCCGTCCGCGGTGAGCGCCCTGGCCAGGGCCTGGGCGCGCTCCTCGGGGGCCGCCGCCTCCACCGCCTCGCGGTACGAGCCGGCCTGGGCGGCGATCCGGGCGCGGGCGAACGCGGCGATCGCCTCGTCGCCGCCCTCCCGCTCGCCGATCCACCGCAGGGCGTCCACGGCCAGTTCGTCGTACGACTGGTCGAAGGCGTCCCGCCCGCAGTCGGTGAGGGCGAAGACCTTGGCCGGGCGTCCGCGCGTGCGCGCGCCGTAGACCCGGCGCTCGCGCGCCTCCACGATTCCGTCGGCGGCCAGGGCGTCGAGGTGCCGGCGGACGGCCGCCTGGGTCAGCCCGAGCCGCTGGGCGAGGTCGGAGACGGTCGACGGTCCGTGGTCCAGGACGGAGCGGACGACCCGGTTGCGGGTGGACCGCTCACCGGTCGCAAGTTCCTCCTGGGGAGCCTCGCCGACGTTTTTCACAACGCCATTGTTGCGTAATTCATACGGCCCGGGCAAGCCGCGCATGATCCACTCCGGGGTGCGCTGCATCACTTAGGTAAACCTAAGGTGACCTGCGGAAACGATCTCTGATCGATCGAACGGGTGGTATCCCCGGGCCGCTTCCGGAACACTGCCGGGCATGCCCGCACCCCCGCCGACCGGCCCTCTTGTCACCCGGGACACCCTCGCCGCCGGACTCGCCGAGCTCGGCGTGCGGCCCGGCGAGACCCTCCTCGTGCACTCCTCGCTCAGCTCCCTGGGCTGGGTCAACGGCGGCCCGGTCACCGTCGTCGGCGCACTGCTCGACGTGCTGGGCCGGGACGGCACCCTGGCCGTCCCGGCCCAGTCCGGCGACCTCTCCGACCCGGCGCTGTGGAGCGATCCGCCGGTGCCGGAGGCCTGGTGGGAGGCCGTCCGGGCCACCATGCCCGGCTACGACCCGGCGATCACCCCCACCCGCGGCGTGGGAATCGTCCCGGAGACGGTACGGACCTGGCCCGGCGCCCGGCGCAGCGCCCACCCGCAGACCTCGTTCGCCGCGCTCGGACGGCGCGCGGCGGAGGTCGTCGCGGTGCACGAGCAGGACTGCCGGCTGGGGGAACGGAGTCCGCTGGCGGCCCTGGAGCGGCTGGACGCCCGGGTGCTGCTGCTCGGCACCGGGTACGACACCTGCACCTGCTTCCACCTCGCCGAGTACCGGATGCCCTCCCCGCTCGTCGCCGTGGGCCGCCCCGGCCAGGCGGGCTGGGAGACCCTGACCGAGGTGTCGATCACCTCCGAGCGCTTCGACGAACTCGGCCACGACTTCGAACGGGACCGCCCCGCGGACCGCCCCGTCGTCCGCGGCAGGGTCGGGGCGTCCGAGGCGCGGCTGTTCCCGCTGCGGGACGCGGTGGCCTACGCACAGCGGTGGCTGGAACTGCACCGTCCCCCCGCGGAGGAGTTCCCGAACCCCCCGGTCTGAGGTCCCCGGCCCGTACCTAGACTCGTGACCCATGCGAAGCGAGCCCGTGGTCCAGGTGCAGGCCCTGGTGAAGCGGTACGGCACGAAGACCGCGGTGGACGGCCTCGACCTGGTGGCACGGCAGGGCGTGACGGCCGTGCTCGGACCCAACGGGGCGGGCAAGACGACCACGGTGGAGACCTGCGAGGGATACCGGCGGCCGGACTCCGGCACGGTGCGCGTCCTGGGCCTGGACCCGGTGCGGGAGTCGGCCGCGCTCAGACCCCGCGTCGGCGTGATGCTCCAGTCCGGCGGCGTCTACTCGGGCGCGCGGGCCGACGAGATGCTCCGGCACATGGCCACACTGCACGCGCACCCCCTGGACGTGGATGCGCTGATCGAGCGCCTCGGACTCGGCTCCTGCGGCCGTACGGCCTACCGGCGGCTCTCCGGCGGCCAGCAGCAGCGGCTCGCGCTGGCGATGGCCGTGGTGGGGCGCCCGGAGCTGGTCTTCCTGGACGAACCGACCGCCGGACTCGACCCGCAGGCCCGCCGTGCCACCTGGGACCTCGTACGGGATCTGCGCGCCGACGGGGTCTCCGTCATCCTCACGACGCACCACATGGACGAGGCCGAACAGCTCGCCGACGACGTCGCGATCATCGACGCCGGCCGGGTGGTGGCCCAGGGCAGCCCCGAGGAGCTGTGCCGGGGCGGCGCCGAGAACACCCTGCGCTTCTCGGGCCGGCCGGGTCTGGACGTGGTCTCCCTGCTCAAGGCGCTCCCGCCCGGCTCCCGGGCCGACGAGCTGACCCCTGGCTCGTACCGGGTGGCCGGCGAGGTGGACCCGCACCTGCTCGCCACGGTCACGTCCTGGTGCGCACAGCACGGCGTGCTGCCGGACCGGATCTCGGTCGAGCGGCACACCCTGGAGGACGTCTTTCTGGAACTGACGGGCAAGGAGCTGCGTTCATGATCCGGATCCGCACGAAGACCGGCCGGGGGTCCGGGGGTCGTCCCCCGGGAAGACACAGCCTGGAACTGACGGGCAAGGAGCTGCGTTCATGAATCCGGCACCCACCGGGACGGGCGGGGCCGGCGGCACCGGCGCCTACGCGCCGAGGCCCGGCGCGGCACCGCTCCCCCGCATGATCGCGGCGCAGGCGGTGCTCGAGACGAAGATGCTGCTGCGCAACGGCGAGCAGCTGCTGCTCACCGTGGTCATCCCCACCCTGCTGCTGGTGCTGTTCAGTACGGTGGACATCGTGGACACCGGCGAGGGCGAGGCGGTGGACTTCCTCGCCCCCGGCGTCCTCGCGCTGGCGGTGATGTCGACGGCGTTCACCGGGCAGGCCATCGCCACCGGCTTCGAGCGCCGGTACGGGGTGCTGAAGCGGCTGGCGGCGTCGCCGCTGCCGCGCTGGGCGCTGATGACCGCGAAGACGCTGTCGGTGCTGGTCACCGAGGTGCTGCAGATCGTCCTGCTGACGGTGATCGCGTTCGCGCTGGGCTGGTCGCCGCAGGGCAACCCGTTCGCGGTGCTCCTGCTGCTGGTGCTGGGCACGGCCGCCTTCTCGGGGCTCGGTCTGCTGATGGCGGGCACCCTGAAGGCCGAGGCGACGCTCGCCGCCGCCAACCTGGTGTTCCTGCTGCTGCTCGTCGGCGGCGGGGTCGTCGTGCCGCTGGACGACTTCCCGGACGCCGCGCAGAACGTCCTCGGGCTGCTGCCCATCTCGGCGCTGTCGGAGGGTCTGCGGGCCGTGCTCCAGGACGGGGCGGGGCTGCCGTGGGGCCAGGCCGCGATCCTCGCCGTGTGGGCGGTCGCGGGGCTGGCGGCGGCGGGCCGGTTCTTCCGCTGGGAATGAGCGGGCGGGGGCGGGGCGGGGCGGCCGGGACGTCCGGGCGGACCCTCGTGAAAGTGTGCACAAGCGGAGCCCTACGATGGGTCGCGTGCCAAACCTGACCCGCGCCGACGCCCAGGCGGCCCTGCGCAGCCCCCTCGCCTTCATCGCCGCACGCTGGACCCCGGATCCCCGGACGGTCCGGCGGGCGGTCCTCGCCGCGCTCGTCATGTCGGTGGTCATCGTGGTCACCGGCGGTGCAGTGCGGCTGACCGGCTCCGGCCTGGGCTGCCCGACCTGGCCCAAGTGCACCGAGGACTCCCTCACCTCCACCCGCGAGATGGGGATGCACGGCCTCATCGAGTTCGGCAACCGGCTGCTGACGTACGTGCTGTGTGCCGCCGTCGGCTGGGCGATCATCGCCGTGCGCTCCGAGAAGCCGTTCCGGCGCAGCCTGACGCGGCTGGGCTGGGCGCAGTTCTGGATCGTGATGGGCAACGCGATCCTCGGCGGCATCGTCGTCCTGGTCGGCCTGAACCCGTACACGGTCGCGGCTCACTTCCTGCTCTCGTCGGCGCTGATCGCGGTGGCCGCCGTGATGTGGCAGCGCGTCCGCGAGGGCGACGGGGAGCCCCGGCCGCTGGTCGGCAAGCCGGTACGGCAGCTGGTGTGGTTCCTGGTGGTGGCGTCCGTGCTGCTGATCGCGGTCGGCACGGTGGTGACCGGCGCGGGGCCGCACGCGGGTGACTCCAGCGAGGTCGAGCGGATGCCGCTGGACTGGGAGATGGTCAGCAAGCTGCACGCCGTGCTGGCGTGGATCGTGGCGACGCTGACGTTCGCCCTGTGGTTCGTCCTGAAGGCGGTGGACGCCCCCAAGGGCCCGCTGCACCGCACCCGCGAGCTGTTCCTGATCATTCTCGCGCAGGGTGTGATCGGCTACGTCCAGTACTTCACGGACCTGCCCGAGGTCCTGGTCGGCGCCCACATGTTCGGCTCCTGCGTGATGTGGATCTGGGTGGTGCGGGTCCTGCTGTCGCTGCGCGAGCGGCCGGATGTGCCGGCGGCCGGTCCGCCGGTGCCGTCCGCTCAGTCGTCCGACGCCACGAGCGCGTCGATCGCCGGCCCCAGGTAGTCCCGGGTCAGCCGCGCCCGGCGCAGGACCCACTCCTCGTCGGGCGGCGCGGGGTCCTCGTAGCGCCGCCTCCGGACGTCCTCGACGACCTCGCCGGGAGCCCCGAGGGCGGTCAGTACCTCCAGGGCCTCCCGCTTGGGGATCAGCCGGCCCTCGCGCAGCGTGACCGTGGCACGGGCGAAGGTCAGCAGGCCCAGGTCCACCCACACGTCCTGCGTCCAGTGGGCGGCCCGGTCCACCTCCCGCCGCCAGAAGTCGCGCTGGTCGCGCACCACGAAGGCGGCGAGGTCGCCGTCCGGCACCGGCGGCAGTACGTCCGCGGGCGGCGCACCGTGCAGGACCCGGCCGAAGCGGTGCAGCTCGGCCCGGGTGACCGGAGTGACCGTGCGCCCGAAGAGCTGCTCGTGCGCCCAGGTCGGGTGGCGCCGCTCGGCGTCTGAGGCGGTGTCCGGCGTCAGATAGGTGCAGTGCAGCCGGTCGGCGAGCGGCTCGCGCCGCAGGCGGGCGTGCAGCAGTGCCACCCGCCACACCGTCCGCGCCGTGACCGGATGGTTCAGGACCGTGATCAGATCCAGGTCGCTGCGGCCCTCCCGGTAGTCACCGCCGGCCAGTGAGCCGTGCGCCCAGACGGCGACCGGGGCGAGCGGCGCGAGGCCGGTGAGGAAGCGGTCGAGCAAGGCGTCGGTGGTCATCCGCCCAGTCTTCACGTCCCACTCCGGTCCGCACACCCCGCGTTCTCGCCCCGCTTCAGCCCGTAGACCCTGCCCGCGTTCCCCGAGGCGATCATTCCGGCCACCCGCTGCGCGTCGTCGAGCGCCCACGCGCCCTCGGCGACCCAGCCGCCGAGGACCCGGGAGAGTGCCTCGCGGAACAGGCGTGCGCCCACGACGTGCAGTTCGGGCAGCGCCTGGGCGCCGCTGGAGAAGAGGATCTTGCCGAAGGGGGCGCTGTCCAGGACCTCCGCGAGGACGGTCGCCGCGCCGGCGCCGGTGCGGGCCAGGGCGGCACCGGAGTCGACGTACACATGCGGGTAGACGCCGGCCAGGCGGGCGGCGTGCCGGTGGTCCGGGTAGCCGTGCAGCAGGACGAGGTCGGTGCCGAGCCCGGCGGTGGCCCGGACGAAGCCGCTCAGCAGCGCCGGGTCGGTGGCCCCGGTCCGGGTGCCGGGTGCGCCGGGCCCCGTGTGCAGCTGCAGGGGCCGGCCCGAGGCGACGGCGATCCACAGCAGGTGCCACAGCAGCACCGGGTCCCGCAGCTCGTCCCCGGCCCGGCGTGCGGCCAGCCAGCGCGCGGCCGCACCGCGCACCTCCCCGGGCCCCGGCGGCTGCGGGGCCGGGGCCGGACCCCGCCGTATGCCGGTGACGGAGGTGAAGGCGACGGCGTGCGCGGCGGCTCCGTGCACGGACTCGGCGAGGTTGGCGAGGAAGGAATCCACCGTGCCGGAGGTGTCGGCGACCTGCTCGGCGAGCTGTTCGAGGCGCACGATCTCGTGGGCCTCGGCGGCGCCGGCCCTGGCCAGTTCGGCCGTTCCGGTGAGGTCGCCGGGCAGTCCGGTGTCGACGAGATAGGTGGTGATGCCGCTGGCCCGCAGCAGACGGCGGCCCGTCTCGGCGACACCCAGCTCACGGCGCCGCGCCAGGTAGCGGGCGGGCGGGCAGTGCGGCTCCAGGCCGAGCAGGGGCGGGCACCAGCGGCGTACGGCGAAGCCGGTCTGGGTGTCGAAGAGGGTGGTGCCCGGGGCGGGCGGTCCCTCGGTACGGGCGAGCTGGGCCTCGAAGGTGCCGAGGCCCAGCTCGGTGCGCAGCACTCCGTGGCAGTACTGGTCCACGAGGGACGGTGGGTCGATCATCCGGGCTCCCCAGGTGGGCGCTGCGCTGGCTTCGCAGGGCCTAACGGTGAACCGGTGAGTAGGTGTTGCCCGGCCGCGGGACTGCCGTGGTGGGGGGCCCGCGGGCCCCCCCCCGGCCGCCCCCCCCCCCCGCGGGGGGGGCCGGGGGGGGGGGCCCCCCCCCGGGGTGGCGCCCCAACGGGGGCATTAGTAACCGGCGCGCGCGGCCGTGGGCGCGAACA